>CBDICF010000002.1:0-443708 GCA_965277265.1 Edaphobacter sp. | reverse complement strand
GCCGTCCATCTGTTGGTGATCCAAACCGCGCTTCGGCTTCGGGACTGACGTTATCGCGAGAACCGGTTCGATCCATTCTGCGCACCCTCCCTCTCGATGTTTTCTGAGTAGATTGAGGTGGCGGCCAATTCGGCGGCTCTCACGATAAAAAGTTGATGTCCCGCACACACGCAGGCGTCGCGGCAGCGAGGTTTGGGAGGTTGACATCGTTCTCTTGACAGTAGCGTTCGAACGCTGCCGGCGAACCGTCCCAGTCTTCGATGTCCATCTCGATTGATTCCTTGCACTGCTCGAGGTAATACTCCGTCCGCGCGGCATCGTAGACGTTACATCCACTGGTTCAACGCTCTCGCGAGGACGATATAGAAGGAGCGGCCCAAGCCGGCCTCCTCCTGCTCCAGCCGCGCCAGCGCCTTACCGATAGCGAGGAAGCCGCATCCGTCCGAAGTCTCCAGCAGGATGAACAGCTTGCGCTGCTCCGGCTTGAGATCATCGAGATTATCCACAATGGCGAAATCGAGGCTGATGTGCTCATCGAGTTCAGACGCACCCAGGCTGTCCAGCCATTCATTGAGCGCGCTGCGGACGAAGAGGGGTGGATTGCCATCGTGCCGCTGCCACAATTCAGCCGAGCCGAGACCGAGCGCAACCAGACTGGCTGCAAGTGAGACGGCAGTGTCGCCGCCCTCGGTGTGTGCATAGGAAGATGGAACACTTGCAATGTTCGGCAGAACGATGCCAGGCGACTGCCGTGCCAAAGTCATTGCAGCCAAGGAAGCAAGGACGTCGGTGTTGGCAGTGCATCCCGCTCCCTGAAACGTTTCACCTCGATCACTGAGGCCATCATGCGGGATGCTCTCTGTCCCTCTTCGCATTGGAGAAACCTTTCGATCATGCGTTCGTTGGGCGTGCGCTTCTGCCGGCGGAGACGATGGAGTTCCGCCAGCAGCAAGCTGCGCGTCTTGACGTTCATAGCTCGAAGCGGCCGTGGCATAAGACCTATCCCTTGTGACCGATTGAGGTCGTGAAAGTGACAACTTGTGCACGATCCGTTAGCTGCTCCTCGAAGGAAGCGTTGTTGAGCGCCGGATAGATCCCGGTGTAATGGGTTCTCACTTCTTCAATCGAGAGCCCGGGATTCGGGTCGGCGAGCTTGCGGCCGTCGAGGATAAACTCACGCGGCAATGTGACTGTCTTCAGCGCCATAGAACGCCTCCTGGAGGATCTCGTCTTCTTCATTACTGGTATTGAATATGCTCGGCTGCGCCGCGCCCTTGGGTATAGCTTGGCTTGACGGCGCAGAAAGCGGCTTCGATGCTTCGTCCTCGTCGCTTTCGTCGTTCTCTGGCCCATCGGTTTCCTCTACTGAAGAAGCTGCGGCCGTGCCGACAGCGGCGATTGTCGGTGACGCTGGAACTGTCTCACTAGGGGCATCGAACAGGCTTGGAGTGGCAGGCTTCTTCACTTCGGCTTTTGTCTCGGCAGGAGCTGGCCTTGTCAAGGATTGTTTGCTGCCCTTCTTCGCCTCGCCGATCTTCTTGGCGGCCTCGTCTTTTGCTTCTTTCAAGGCAGCTTCCATATTCGCCCTTACCTGTTCGAGCGACCGCGCGAGCGTCAGGAGTTCGGCCGTGTAGCTGACGAGCAACTGCGACAGTTCGGCGTCCAGTTCCGCCGCAGTGCCTTCAACGGCGAAAGGTTGGGCAAGCTCTTTGGCATCTTCCTTGCCAGCAGGGCGCGGCGTGATTGTGACTCGAACGCGATCGTCGCCGACGGAGGCGAGCGTAAGCACCAGGCTGCGTTTGGTCAGCAATGGCGAGAGTTCTCTGAACATGAACGGACTCCTTCAACGGTTGGGGCACGCGTCAGCGCGCAGGGCGGGGACATTTGACGGAAAACGGAAAGTGAGGCTGAATCAGAGGGTGGCAAAGCCCGTTGGCCCAATCCGTGCGAGTGAACTGGCCGAGTTTGTCTATTGCCAGCGGGCGTGGTGGCTCAAGATGGTTTGCAAAGAGCCGTCGAGCGAGGAGGCGCGAGAGGCGCAGGCCGAGGGCGAACGCTGGCATCAACGGCAAGGGGCCCAGATCGCGAGGACGGATGCCCTGAGTGCCGCAGCGTATGCCGTTCTGCTCATCGCGATCCTGCTGCTTGCAGCCGCCACATGGGAGGCACTACGATGATGCTCTTCGCCGTCGCAGCCCTGGCATTGATCTTGGGTATCGTTCTTCTTCGCAGAAGCCAACGCCGTCGGCAAACACTCGGCTTGCCGAATGGGGATGTCTTCTACCAGGACCATCAGGACAGCCGATGCCATCGGCGGTCTTGCGCTCCCGGGTTTACAACCTCCGAGGCAAGCCTGATTGCCTCATCCGGACGGCGGAAGGGATTATCCCGGTTGAATTGAAGAAATCGGCGCGCCCGCCCTCGCATGGCGGAATCTATCCGAACCACCTGATCCAGGTTCTCGCTTACATCGTTCTGGTGCGCGAGCACTATAACGAGCCCGTTCCGTACGGACTTGTGGTGTACGGGGATGAAGCTGCCCGCAAGGTGTTGCCAACGATCGAAAACCTTGCTTGGTTTGCTGAAGTGGTCGAGCAGGTGCACCGGGCGCGAGGTCTGCCTGACATCGGCCGCAGCCATCATCAGCGGAGCCGCTGCCGCGGCTGTGGACTGAAACACAGTTGCGATCAGTCGTTGGACAAGGCTGATTGAAAGCTGGCTTCGATCTACTGCCAGGCTGCTTGGTGCTTCTCCTCTTCCTCTTCCTGATCCTGCTCCTTCTGCTGCTCCTTTTGCCGCTCTTCATGTTCCCGAAAAGCGTCGTTTTCCTTCTTGCTCTCCCTCGTCCGCGTCAAACCTACGTTCATGTGGTTTTCGCAGAACAGATATTGGCTGAGGAACTCAACGCGCTTTTCGGGGAATCTTCTCAGCATCAGGTTGCCGGCTTCACGGGTGAGAAAGCGGCGAAGTTGATCGTTAGAGACAACGAATGTTGACTTGCCGCCGAAAATTACAGGGGTCGCTTCAAGCCGCCCCATGTCAATCCAGCTTCTAAGCGTGTTCACCCTGATATTCAACATACGCCTGAGCTGGTTTAGCCCGTATTGGCCAGCGCAAGGGCCCAGAGTGCGTCCCTGGCGCTGCATGGCGCTGTAGAGAGCCTTTCGCGAGCAGTTGAATCTCTGAGCTGCTTTTTCATAGCCGTGGTCCATAACGAACTCGATCATGGACTCATCCGACCATATCTTGCGGGTGCCTGCACCGGGACGCTGGATCCCATGGCGTTGAAGAAATCTCCAGCAAGCGTCGCTGCTGAATGCGGTGAGTTCTTCGAGGTGGCTATGAAGCAGAAGGGCGTTGGGCTTTTTCTCCGGGTCCCGAAGAGCCTTCTTCACCAGGCGCTCAGCCTCAGGCGGCCACACGTACCGGCTCTGTTTCTGGGGGTTGCTTGGCATCGTCTCCTCTACCTCCTATGCCCGTATCCGATATGCGAAATCGCCCCCTCAACGTAAAGGGCCGTAAAAACTTCTTCGGGCGCAGTGGAGCCGGTCCTGCGCTGCGGCTGGAACAAGCCTCATGCCCTCATTTAATAAAGGCACTCTAGGTTGCCAACTGTGGTGTGGAAAACGGAAAAGATTTTATTGGCGGCGTCAAGGCGTCAATCACCCATTGGTGGACGTGACTCTGCTTCTTGTTTATGCTTCGTGTACTGCGTCGAGCGCATTGTAGCGGGCGATACCTTGCCCGACGGGTGAAAGGGCCCCTTGTTTCATGGTGACAAAGACCTGTGCGACGCACGCTCTTTGGAAATGGGAAGCTTCTCTGGATGAAACGCTCAAAGCGAAGCTCCTGAGTGCGGCTGAATCCTGCTGGGCCTATGCACGCCACAGCGCATGGTCGTATTTGCATGACGTTACGTTCGCGGCCGAGATCCTCGAAGACTCGCTTGAAGTGGTTCGCTCCTATGCCTTGCGCACGTCTCCGAGCCCCTCTGTCGAGAAACTAACGGCGCGTCTTCGCAGCCAGATACGCCGGGTGGTCAAACAGCGGGCGAAGCGACTCAAAGAGGAGCCGCAAGGCTCGCTTTACGAACTCAACCTTTTCTCCAGAGCCGAACATCCTGACCCCACCGATCTGCTGTATCTGGAAGAGGTACTCAAGCTGTTGAGTCCGCAAGCGAAGGAGGTCGCCGGATGGATTCGAACGGGCTACTCCTGGCGAGAGGTCGGGAAGCTTACCGGAATCGATCACTCAGCGGTACGCAGGGCCTTCCGCCGTGAAACCGATGCCGCACTCGATAAATTGGGAATACGGACGAGCCTTGATTGATAGACTCTCTGAGGTGCAACCCACTCCCTATAATCAATCCGCTTCCGGTATGGCTGCGTTCCTGAGAAGACCGGGCACACTGAGGCTGATCCGTTGAACTTTTGGAGCAAGAAACCCGCGCGACGGCGTTACTCGGAAGAATGGTTTGCCGCGCTTTACCCCAAAATGCCGTTGGACGATCTAGCGGAGTCAGGTCCTTGTGACGGTCCCGACGATGCGTTCCTGCGGCAGCTTGCGAGTCGCTCTAACAAGCCCTCTCCTCTCGATGCTCGTGTTGCGCATGTGGCTGGATGCTTGCGGTGTATGCAGAAACTGAAGTCGATTCAGCAGGAGGAAGAAGCGGCCGTAAGGAGTCAACGCCAAGCTCCCGTATGGGCGTGGGCAGCGGCTGCATTCCTGATCGCTCTGGGTGTCAGCCTGTTTGTGTACGTACGCTCCGCTCCCGTGCGGTCGGCTCCGATTGCTTTGACGCTGAATTTGTCAGAGTACGGAGCCACGCGTGGACCTTCTTCTTCACTCCCTCCATTGATCCTTCCTCGCCGCGTGGTAACGGTAAGTATGGTTCTGCCACGATTCAGCGAACCCGGCCCTTACACCGTGAGTGTCCTGGAGAGGAAAGAAGCGAGTGCTCGCCCGGAGGCTACAGGTGTGGCCGTACAGGAGGGAGCGAATACGTCGTTGACCGTGAAGCTCGATTTGCGTACAGCGAAGCCCGGACTCTATTACTTGTCGACCACTCACGGCACGGATGCAGCTGCCTATTACTACCCTCTACAGATCACCGAGTGAGGACGGGCGGATCCGCCCGTCCTCTTGTAGGGAATGGGGCGCTTCAGTCGAGGAACGGTATCGACTTCGACGAAGCCTTCTCTATAGCCGGCTTCGTGCCACTTCGACAGCCCGGTCCAACTGACGATCCACGCCCTCTTTTCGTTCTCTCCAGTTGAAAGGCACCAGAACATCGGGCGGGATGGGCGCTCCCTCGAGAATGCCTCCACCCCAGGTGTGATAGGCCCCCACGGGAAGCGCGAGCCGATAACCCTGACCAACCTTCACGGATGTGGCCGAAAGCAAGCGCCCTGCTGTGTCCTCGCCCACGACCGCAGCCAGCTTGTTGTCTTTGGCAAAGGCCACGATCATCTCAGCGGCACTTGCGGTATGGCGATCGACCAAGAGCACGATGTTGCCCTGAAAGCGTCGCCGCCCCAGTCCTTCCGTTTCAAGCACGATCGGTGCCTTCTTGAGCATCGCGGGCAAGAAGCGTAAAGAAAGAAGCCACAGACCACTCTTCGTCGCCGGAATGGAGTCGAAACGAACAAAGCCGTTCTTCTCCTCTGCGAGTTCTCCGCCTCGCCAGTGGCGCCGCAGCGAGAAACCAACTGGAATCCTATTCGGTGTCAGGAGGCTCATTACACGCAATGCACCGACACCTCCGCCGGTATTGCCTCTCAGATCCAGCACGAGTCCCTTGGTGCCTTCCAACTCCGCGGCTGCTGCCGAGATCTGATTGGCAACCTCAACGCCGATGGTGCCGGGGAACATGGCCACTTTCAAGTAGCCCAGATCCTGATCGAAACGCCTTGCCTCGACCAGAGTTGGCTCGATGAAGTGAAGCTTCTTGCCTTTCGGATGCGCTACCTCGATCCGAACTGTCGTAATGTCTCCGGACACCCTGGCCATCTCGATCTCGGAAGCGCTGCCCATCGGGAACACTGGATGTTCGGGTGGAAGGACCTGCCTTCCATTCACCGATAGGAGTATGTCGCCCGGCACAACGCCCGCGGTGGCAGCCGCCCCGCCGGAATGCACACCCTGAAAGACCCAACGCCGCCCGTGTTCCGTCTCTTCTTCCAGGTAGGTTGCGCTCAAAGCTGCGCGGCTTGACGCTCTCTGAGCTGAACTGTGAAAGAAGCCAAAGTGAGACGCCTTGAGCTGCTTCAGCAACTCGGTAACGGCTTCCTCGAAGGCAGCGGGCGATTGCGCTCCCTCGATCTTTGGGCGGTGTGCCTGGATCGCCCTTTCCCACGTCTCATCGAGCAGCTCGGGTTTATAGAACTTCGTTCGGATCGTGGCGAGAACCTTCTCCAGGATCTCGTGCTTTGTCTGGTCAGTCAGTGCTGGCGATTTCTGCATATTCCTCAAGCTCTCGACGGATTCAGCGATCAATTCCAGAGATAGATGCCGAAGCGGTCGAAGAGGGAACACCGAGCGGAAACAGAGCGCTGTCCGGATCTCCGACCATTTCGAAGCTAGCCCAATAGTATGGAGCAGCGCCGGTTTTAGCCAGATCCGCTTGAGCCTGCCGGAGCGCCTCCCCTTTCTCCATTCCGGAAGCCAATCGTGCATAGAACTCAGCCATCAACCGCGCCGTAGCTTGATCGTTGAGCTCCCACAACGTAGACACCACAGTCTTGGCGCCAGCCTCGATGAAGGCGTTTGCGATGTTCGACACACCCGACTGTCCCGTCGGCCCAACCCCCGTATCGCAAGCTGACAGAGTCACCAGGCTAGCATCCAGATTTAGGTGACGTATCTCTCTGATCTGCAGCAGCCCGTCATCGCCTCCTCTTTCAGGAGCGAAGACAAGGGCAGAGCGATCGGGGTAGTTGAGGTCAGCGTACCCATGGAGGGCCAGATGGAGCACCTCAAACGAATCGAGCGGCAAGCTCTTGAACCTGGTCTCGGTTGCGTCGGCGCCCAGGAGAACAGTGCTCGGTTTTGGAAGATCCTCTCCAACACTTTCCACCTCGTGCCGGCTCTCAGGGAGGGCAAGAAAGTCCGTCTCTTCGGGCCCTTCGAAGGCTCGCTTGACGATTGCAAATGGGGAAGAAGGCCGAGTCCAAGCCGCCACGCCGACGTAGGGCAAGCGACTCTTCTCAGACCCGGCTCGCGTTCTAATCAAGTGCAGAACAGTGCTCGAGGGAACAGTGCTCACAACGTGGTCCGCGATGACGTAGGAACCGTTGTCCATCAGAGCAGCAAACGGCAGCAGCGATAACTTACCGTCAGGCACGACGAGGATGCTGTGTTTCGTCCTATACTCTGGCGCGGGCTGAAGCACTTCGTTGAACAGGTTTCTGGCAAGGGCCGTATCCACCTTGCCTTTGCTGAGAAGTCTCCGGTAAGCCTCAGATGCATCCTCGATCTCACGGCGCGGTCCCAAGGCGTAGCGTTCGACCGTCGAATGCGTCACTGCGAGGACATATGACTGCGCGTCGTCGAGCGAATACTCCAACACAACTTCCTCGTCACTCAAATTGCGCTGCAGCTCGCTCAACGCGACAGGTGCGATGGCGGTCTGTTGCGCGAGGGCACCTTCCTCCGAATGGGCTTCCGTAGTGTCGATCTTCCTAAGCAGTTGCGAGCGCGTTGATTCGTCGTCTGTCTGGAGTAGCTGGGTATTCAGGCGAGCCAGGTTCTGTTCGGCTGAACTCAATCGAGTGGGATCGGTCGCTTGATGATGTTCAAGAGCCTGCCCCTCGATGCGCCCGCGGGCTTCTTCCAGAACATGGAACGCTTCCGCATACTTATTCTGGTTGCATAGCAGATTGAAGAAGCCGGAGTAGACGTTCCCCAGTTGGGCGATGAGATCCCGCTCTATGCCCGGAGTTGGGGCACGAGCCAGAAAGGCATCGATCAGGTCCGCTGCCTTTTGGTACAGGCTCTGCGCCTCCTTCGCTCGACCGAGCCGAGCAAGGATCTCGGCCTTTCTGGCGAAGAGCCTGGGTGTCAGATAGACCTCCTCCGGTATCTGTCTGCTTGCCTCGAGCGCGCGATCGACAGTGGAAAGTGCAAGGGGGAGTCGGTTCGTTGTTTCATAGGAGGCTGCCAACTGATCCCCAATCTGCATGACGCCGCGCCAGTAGCCGATACCCTCAGCCTGCTGCATTGCTCCGCTGTACGCCTCGCTGGCGCGAGTCAAATCACCCATCTCCGCATAGGCATTACCCCGCAGACGCTTCAACTCGACCACATGGGGTATCAATCCATACTGACGCTCTCTGTCTTCCGCTTGAGTCAGCAACGAAAAGGCCTCCGTGTACCGTCCGAGGCCCGAGAGCGCCTCTATCTTCGCATTCACCGCGATCGTAGGATAGGCAGATCCGGTGGCCTTGGCGGTCTCAATTGCCTCGTCAAGCGCCGCCAAGGACGCCTTGTACTGGTGCAGGTCGACCTGCCCCGCCCCATAGAGGCTGGCATAGCGTATGTGAGCGCCGGGGTCACCCAGGTGCTTCGCGATCTCCCACGCGGCCAGCACATTCCGTTTGGCGGTTGCCGTGTCGCCAAGGAGGTAGGCCGCGATACCCTCTTCTCCCGACGCTCGGCTGGCGAGCATGTAATGATGCTGTTCCGCTGCGAGCGCGCCCACCTGAGTCCACGTCTTCTCAGCGAGTCCAGCGTCGTAGTTGGTCTCGATCATCCCGAGAATCTCGAGAACTCTGAGTCTTGTTCTTGGATTCTTCGCAGCTGAACTCTGGAGATCGCCGACCAAGCGAATGAGCTGCTCTGGAACATTGGTGCGCTCAACATCCACCGGCACCTGACTGACTTCGGCATAGAGCGCCTCAGAAGTCTTACCTTCCTTTAGAAAGGAGACCCGGGCCTTCTCGTAGAGAGGTTTGGCCGCAACCCATTGGTTTTTCCAGGAGAGAACGTCTGCTTGCTCCACCAGTCCTTCGGGGCTCGACGGCTTCGGCCTGCGTGCAACGTGGAGCCCAAGGACAAGCGCTACACTTGCGAGTACAGCAGCGGCGCTGATGCTTACAAACTTGAGACGTGGGCCCATGGAGAAGCTCGACCGTGTACTACATGAGAATGGGTATTAGACTCGCTCCACAGCAGGAACGCTTCAAAGCGACGGAAGGGCCTTTTGGCTCCTGTGAATAGCCCCGGCCAGGATTTAATCAGCTGATCCCGGTCAAATATCGACGGGCCGAATGTAGGGACAGAAGTCTTCAGAGCCTAGTTCAGCGACACTCTCCCTTCTTGCTCGGTCATCATCTGCTTTTCCATCCGCCGTACGTACTCGAGCCAGCGGGCCACTCGCTCCTGACAGTAGCCGCAAAGCGGCAGGTGTCGGGTCTTTCTGGACAGTAGAAACTGGTCGGGGTTGAAGGCGAAGTGCTTGATCTGGTCCTCGCTGTAGCACTCGAGATCGGCCTTCATCACGGTTTCTGGGCTCATCGCAGTCTGCTCCGTGAGCATCCGCTCCTTCTGTTCGGCAACCACATCGGACAGCTCGACAACGCGATCCCCTGCATCCTGCCAGGGCGTGTCGTCGGCGGCCCAATAGTCTTCGAGCTTTGCACTGGTATTGATGGCCAGGTAGCGAGTCGCGGAGCGCCGATCGGTAATGGCAGGCTCGGCATCCACATATGCCGCAGCAGCAATTGTGGCCAAGCCGATGACCGCTTCATCGGGATACGTTTCAGCCAGTGTCCGCAACCGCGCGACCTCCTGCTCAGCGATCGCCCGAAAGGCCGAATCTGCCTCAGCCCGACCGAATACCTGAGTATTGAACGCGGGGAGATGGATCACCAGACCGGGAGGAGCATTCCAGGCGGGATGATTGACCATTTACATGACGGGGTCGAAGAGAACGTCAAAGTCGTCTTTATGGTCGGCGACGCCGCGCAGCTCGTTCATCATCTGGAGGAACCAGCTGAGTTCATTGTCGTTGAAGGCGGTCGCTGCTTTGCGCATCTCTCGCCTTCGGTGATGTTCAAAGCAGTCCATCAGGGTCGCTGGCAGGATGAAATCCTCCAGCGACCGCTTGTGCCGTTCAAGTTGTTGTGTCAGAGCGTCCATGCTGCCCTCCTCCATCCTTGCTGGGACGGTTATCCCACGGGGTCTGTTTTCTGTCAAACACCCAACAAAGACGCTAGTTTCTGAGCAGCCGGACCAGTGTCGCCGTGATGCCATTCAGCGCAACCAGAGCCGTTCCAGATCCGGTGAGTGCTTCCTCGCAACGGGCCTTGATCTCTCGCGATCGTTGCCGGACAACGACGAAGCCAGCACTGGCGGCGCGGACCTCGGCATTCCGCAACTGAAAGAGAGGCGTAGGATTACCGATCCCGAACGGCTCCATGCTCCGCAGTTGCTCGTAGAAATTCCGACCATCACGCGCGAGATCGAGTTCAGCCTCCGGTACGGGAGCCTGCATGGGCTTCGGCGGGTGCTGGAGCAGATATGTTTCAAGATGATTCCGGAAGTTCGAGATGTCCTCGACCCTGAGGGTGACACCGGCAGCCTGATCGTGGCCGCCGAAGCGTTGCAGAACAGGACTGCAGGCGCGCAGCGCTTCGATGAGGCTCAAGCCGTCCACACTTCGCCCCGAACCTACGGCCATCCCCGAGCGAACGTCGGCAACCAAGACGAAAACCGGAACACCATACCTCTCTCGGGCCCTGCTAGCGAGAATCCCGGCGATTCCCTTCTTCCAGTGTGGGCCATAGACGACCAGCCCAGGAGGAATCGGCTCGGACACCATCAGCAGCAGTTCTTCGAGCGCCGCCTTTTCCCGTGCCCGTCGCTCGCGGTTCAGCCGATCGAGGGCGAGCGCCAGCTCGACTTGATTCTCCGGCGTCGGTTCGTTCAGCATATCCAGGGCCTCCCGCGGATGACCCACTCTGCCCGCGGCATTGATGCGGGGGAGCAACCCGGAATGCAATCTGCTCCGACGTTGGTGCCTCATTTGCCCGGACGCCGGCCATTCGCAACAACTTACGCAGCCCAGCATGGCGGGTCTTAGGCAGCTCAGCGAGACCGATCCTGGTCAGGGTCCTCGTCGGCCCGATCAGAGGAACGCAATCCGCGATCGAAGCGATAGCTGCGAGCCGGGACAAGCTGTTGAGGAAAGGGAATACCTGCGTGGATGGAAGGCCGGAGCGCTCCAGCAGCGCCCACGACAGAAACACGCCCAGACCTGCAGCACAATAGCCGGTTGACCATACCGCCGCGGCGTCAGCGCGGGTTTCGATGTGGTGATGATCGACGACGACGATCTCCAGGCCTAACCGTCTCGCGAGATGGATTGGGCCTTTCGCGTTGATGCCGTTATCGATCGTAAGGACGAGCCCAGCGTTAGCCTTTGAAAAGTGATGCACGGCGCCGTTCGTGAGACCATAGCCGTCATCCCTATGAGGTAGGAAGACGAGCGGCTCGGCTCCGAGCTTGCGGAGCGTGGCTTGGAGGATCGCCGTCGATAGCACGCCATCACAATCGTAGTCACCGAAAATTGCGAGTTGGCGCCGCGAACGCACACTCCCAAGAATGCGGCCGGCTACCTCCCTCATGCCTTCGATCAGGAAGGGTGAAGGTAAGTCGCTCCAGACTGAGGGCGCAAGAAATTGTTCAGGATCGTCAATGCCCCGATGCTGCAGGACATCGAGAAGAGGTCGACACAGAGGCAGCATGGGGTTCTCCAATGCACGCGCGAAAGTATGGCAAAGAAGGGGGGGCATCCATCTTCGCAGAGAGCTGTAACGGCAAACGAGGAATGTGTGACCAATTTCGAAGCGGAAGGGCAAAACAAAGCTCGTTAGGTTGGTCAACGAGATGCTCGTTCGCAGGTACGAATCTTCGACACCCAGGCGTGACCTTCTAAGAGCTCTTCGTTTAGACTGCGGGTGTTCCTCGCGAGGCCGCAATCCTGCAGCCTCTACCCGGCATGCGCTCTTCTCGCCGCAGATTGGATGGAGGCTCACTTGCGAGAGCGGCGCGCTTGATGCGCCACTCAGGAGAGCTATGCCTAAGAACAAGCTGGCTTACATTGAACTGCCTGCAACGAGCACAAAAGCCATGAAGGCTTTTTACGGCGACCTATTCGGGTGGTCCTTTCAGGATTGGGGGACGGACTACACAGCCTTCTCTGAGGCCGGTCTGGACGGCGGCTTCAATGCGGGAGACGCCCACCGCACGAAAGCACCTCTGGGGATCATTGAGACCGACAACATCGGATCCATGCAGACGCGCGTGCAGCAGGCCGGCGGCACAATCACTCTTGCTACCTTCGCATTCCCAGGCGGTCGACGATTCCACTTTACAGACCCGAGTGGAAATGAACTTGCGGTCATGCAAATCGACTGAAGCGGTAGGAGGGGCGAAGCTCGTATCGGCCTCGTCCCCATACCCGTTTGGTAGCTGACGAGGACGCGCGCTTGTCAGGACTCGTTCCGAAGCCCGGCTTGGTCATCACGATCCTCGAGCGGTTCGGAACTTGGGGAAATTGGAACACGTACTTACGTCTATGACCAACCCAAGTGTCGTACACCCGAGCGATCCCAATCTCAAATCCGCTTTGTGGCTTGCGATCATCTTTGCGAGCACCAAAGTGCTGTTCACCTTCGGACTCACTTTATACACGCAGAAGATTGGCTACAGCTATTTCCGGGACGAGTTCTACTACATCGCATGCGGACGGCATCTGGCTTGGGGCTATGTGGACCACGGCCCGGTGGTCGCGGTGCAGGCGAGATTGGGCGAGCTACTATTCGGTGATTCGCTCTTTGCCATTCGTATTTTCTCCGCAATCGCGGGCGCGGTCATGGTGTTCCTTGGCGGCCTGGTCGCCTGGGCTCTCGGTGGGCACCGGTCTGCGCAGGCCCTGGCCATGCTAGGGCTGATCTGCTGCCCACAGTACATCGGCATGGATGGCTTCCTGTCGATGAACTCATTCGAGCCGGTGTTCTGGACGTGCTGCGTGCTGGCGCTCGTGCTGATGCTGAACGGGCGCCCAGAACGCTTCTGGTGGCCCATGCTTGGCATTGTCGGCGGCATTGGTATTCTCAACAAGCCTTCCATGCCGATGTTTCTTGTAGCGCTGCTGTCGGGCCTATTGTGTACGCCGGAACGTCGAGTGCTTCTCTCGCGCTGGGCCTTGGTCGGCATTCTCCTAATGCTTGTCATCCCTCTGCCCTATGTCGCTTGGCAATTTCGCAATCATTGGCCCATGGCTGAGTTCCTGTACAACGGCGCGGTCTACCACAAGAACATCAAGCTGGGGCCGCTGGCATTCTTTCTTGCGCAGTTCGCTAACATGCAGCCGGTGAACGCGCTACTGTGGATCAGCGGCGTCATCGCGCTTCTGCGCGGTAAGTCCATCCCACGTGGTGGCTGGCTTGGGCTCGCTTTCCTGTTCTTTTTCGCGATGGCCTTCCTTAGCCATGCGAAGGATTACTACCTTGCCCCGGTCTATCCCGCATTCTTTGCCGCCGGTGCCGTCGCGTGGGAAAACCGCTTCGCATCTTCCCGGCTCGTACAGCGGGCAAAAATGTTCGCCTTTCCTGTGTTCGAAGCATCGTTGATTCTAACCACCGCGGTTGTCTTGCCGATGGCGTCGCCAGTGCTGAAACCGGCAAGCTGGGTACGTTACACCAAAGCCCTGCATCTTCCCCATGACAATACGGAAACGGTCGCGACCGGGCCTTTACCGCAATTCTTTGCCGACCGCTTCGGCTGGCTGGAGGAGGCTAACATGGTCATTTCTGCTTACCGCACGCTCTCGCCTCAGGAACAGAGGAACGTCTGCATCTTTGGCAACAACTATGGCGAGGCAGCCTCCATCGATTTCTTCAATCGTCAGCAGAGTGCCGGTCTTCCGTCGGCGATTAGCGGCCACAATACCTACTATCTCTGGGGACATCACCAATGTGATCCAAACGTGAGTATCGCCGTCATAAGCGACAGCCCTTCAGAAATCGGTATGAAATACTCCAGCGTCACGGTGCTTGGTCACCTCGATAATCCCTACGCGATGCCCTACGAACACAAGAACATCTACCTTCTCCGCAACCGCCGCGCAGATGCTCCGTTCCGCTGGTCTGACGAAAAGCACTATGACTAGCAGGAACGGGGCTCAGATGGTGAGGTAAGTCCCGATAATTCGCTAGTCGGAAGCTTCCCGGTTCCAAGTGCCAGCGCGCAAGCCGGGACGCGCCATGCTCCGTTGGCCTAGAGGCTGTTAGGAAGTTCATTTGAGTGTATCTGCGAGGTTGCGCAGCATGAGGGTAGCGAATGCGAGCAGCTCAAGACCTTTGAGCGTCGTGTCGAGCCGTTCGTAGTCCCTGGCGAGGCGACGGAAGCGTGCCGCCCACGCAAAGCTTCGTTCGACGACCCAGCGGCGGGGCAAGAGGACGAAGCCTCGCTTGGCCATCGGATGCTTGACCACTTCCAGCCGCAGGCCGTGTCGATCCGCGGCTTCGGCCGCATTCGGCCCGGTATAACCCTGGTCGACAAAAGCCAGTTCGACGGTGCCGCCGGTCACCTGCTGCACCTCTTCAGCCAGCGCGGCGACCTGCTCGCGATCGCCCTGATCGGCCGGCGTGACAGTCAAGGCCAGCAGGTGCCCCAGCGTGTCGACCGCGATATGAACCTTCGATCCCTTCCTGCGCTTGGCTCCGTCGTAGCCAGCCCGCGCGCCCGATTCCGGCGTCGATTACAGCGTTCGGCTGTCGATACAGATGGCCGTTGGCTGACCCTTGCGCCCGGCCCACTCCCGCGCCAGCGAGCGCACATCTTCAACCAGAATCTCGAAACAGCCCCATCGCAGCCAGCGTTGCATCTGCTGATAAACCACATACCAGGGCGGCATGTCGTTGGGCAGAAATCGCCACTGACCGCCGGTTCGAGCCACATACCGCACCGCGTTGAACACTGCCCGCAGATCGTACCTGCGCTGCCGACTGTCCTCTCGGCACAGTAGCAGATACGGCAGCACAAACGCCCACTCCTCATCCGTCACATCGCTCGGATAACCGACTTGACCCCGCAAACCCATCCTTCCATGCTGGACACTTCAACCCGCTCAGCAAAGAATCTAACCAGGTACAAAGTCGCTAACAGGCTCTAGATTGCGTGACAACCCAGCAGGTCCCTACCCGGGAGTGGGATCGTGTCATGGATTGCCCTGAAGGGTTGCAGGCGGCGAAGTAGGTTTGGACTTCGCCGCTCCGCCTGCCCTGCAGATCTCAGGAGCAGCCACTTGTGCCGCCACAGTTGACGCACTTGTAGCAACTTCCGTTGCGTACCATCAGCGCCCCGCACGTCGTGCACAACGGCGCATCGCCTACCTCGTAGGCATCGTGGAGCAGTTGCGACACGCCAGTAGGGGTCTGGTTGTGACCCCTGCCAGTGGCTTCGCCGGCGGCCGCAGCTGGAACAAACAGCGGCAGCTGCTTGCCGGAAAGGAAGCGCAGCTCCATCCAGCGGAAAAGATAGTCCATGATCGATTTGGCATATCCCATCTCCTCGTTGCCGGTCCAGCCTGAGGGCTCGAACCGCGTGTGCGCCAGCTTATCGCACAGCACCTTCAGCGGTACGCCGTGCTGCAGGCTGACTGAGACTACGGTCCCGAAGCACTCCATCAGGCCAGCAATCGTGGAGCCAGCCTTGGACATGCGGACGAAGATCTCGCCCGGTTGCCCGTTGGGGTAGAGTCCCACGGTCAAGTAGCCCTCGTGGCCTGCGATGGAGAAGTGATGGTTGATTGCCGAACGCTCGTCCTGCAGGCGATGGCGATTCGCTGCGGGAGGACCCGAGAGGTCCGCGAGCGGCAAGGAGGAAGTTTTTGGCACGGCGGTTGTGCCGGCAGAAGCGCTGACCGGCTGCGAGGTCTTCGAGCCGTCCCGGTAGATGGCGACCGCCTTCAGGCCTTTGCGCCAGGCCGAAAGGTACGCCTCTTCCACGTCTGCAACGGTCGCTTCGGATGGCAGGTTTACCGTCTTCGAGATCGCTCCTGAAAGGAAGGGCTGCACGGCTGCCATCATGTCGATGTGGCCGCTCCAGCCGATGGAACGAGTTCCTTTCGCCGGCCGGAAGGCACAATCGAATACCGAAAGATCATCCCGGAGTCCGGGTGCACCCTCGATTGTGCTGTTTTGCAGGGTGTACTCGCGGATCGCCGCGATCTCCTCCTCGCTATACCCCAGCCGCGCCAGCGCACTCGGGACTGCCTGGTTGACCAAGGTCATATAGCCGCCACCCACCATCTTCTTGAAGACGACGACCCCGAGCATCGGTTCGATGCCGGTGGTATCGCAGTCCATCATGAAGCCAATCGTTCCGGTAGGCGCCAGCACAGTGACCTGAGCATTGCAAAAGCCGGTCTGTTCTCCCAAAGCTTCAGCTTCCTGCCAGCATCGTTCCGCCGCCTCCCGCAGCTTCGGGGTGACCGCCTCCGAAGCAGGAGCCAAGTTCTCCGCAGCTTGCCGATGCTTTCTGATGACGGCCAGGAACGCTGGTCGATTGCGCTCATAACCCGGGAACGCCCCAGACGGGGAATCGCACAAATCCCCGAGGTCGGCCGCGTGGAGCTGCGGTCCAACAGCCGCGAGCTCTGCCGAGCTCCGGTAGGCCGTGCCGCCCATCAATGCTGTGATGGCAGCAGCCAGGTCCCGACCTTCTGGAGAGTCGTACGCCAGACCGAAGCTCATCAGCAGCGCTCCGAGATTCGCGTAGCCCAGGCCCAGCGGACGGTAGTCATGAGAGTGGATCGCTATCGTCTCGGTCGGATAGCCTGCCATATCGACCAGGATGTCCTGCGCCGAGATCAGCAAGCGGACCGCGTGCTGAAACAGTGAAACGTTGAAGCCTTCCGCAGACACAAACCGCAGCAGGTTCAGCGAGGCGAGATTACACGCGGAGTCGTCCAGGAACATATACTCCGAGCAGGGGTTGGAAGCGTTGATACGGCCGGACTGCGGGCAGGTATGCCGCGCGTTGATAGTCGTATCAAACTGCATTCCCGGATCGCCGCAGCGCCAAGTCTCCTCGGCAATCGACCGCAGCAGAGAGCGTGCTGGTACGGTCTTTATCGGCTTGCCGTCGACGCGACTGGTGAGAGTCCAATCGCTGTTCCCTTCCACCTTTCGCATGAACTCGTCGGTTACGCGGACCGAGTTGTTGGCGTTTTGATAGAAGACCGACGCGTAAGCCTCTAAGTCTGGACCAATCCCGTCGTAGCCGGCGGCGGCCAAGGCCTGCGCTTTCTTCTCTTCGTTGCTCTTGCAGCGAATGAACTCCTCGATGTCCGGGTGGTCGGCGTCGAGGATGGCCATCTTGGCCGCACGGCGGGTCTTACCGCCCGACTTGATGACACCGGCAAAGGCATCATAGCCGCGCATGAAGGAGAGCGGGCCCGAGGCGGTTCCGCCTCCCGAGAGAGCTTCTGTCGAACCGCGGATCGCTGAGAAGTTCGTTCCCGTCCCCGACCCACACTTGAAGAGCATCCCCTCTGTTTTGGCGAGACCCAGGATCGACTCCATGGAGTCCTCAACCGAATTGATGAAACAGGCCGAGCACTGTGGCTTGCTATATCCCGCTTTATCTTCCACAACCTTCCCGGAGGAAGCGGACCAGTGCCAGCTCTTGGCTTTATTCTCCGGCTCGAGGGTGTCGCACCCAACGTTGAACCATACCGGGGAGTTGAAAGAGGCATACTGCCCGACCAGCAGGGTCGCCAGCTCCGCCTCAAAGATCTCGGCGTCTTCTGACGTCGAAAAGTATCCCTGTTCCTCGCCCGACTGCCGCACGGTGGAGACCACACGGGAGATCAGCTCATCGATACCTTTTTCGCGGCCTTCTGTACCGATCTTGCCAAGCAGGTATTTGGAGGCGACGATGTTCAGGGCGGTCTGCGACCAGCCCGCCGGCACGCGAACGTCGGTCTGCTGGAAGACGTTATTCCCTCTAGCATCGTCGATCCGCGCCTCACGGTGCTCCCAGATCACGGTGTCGAACGGGTGAAGGTTCTCCTGACTGAGGACTCGCTTCATCGTGAGTCCCATCTGCGCTACGGTTTGCGTGGCCATCTCGGGCCTCCTTCCTTGGACAAGAGCTCCTCAGCCCCTGTGTGCGGTTGTTTGTAGTGCAGGTTGGAAATTCGGTCAAATGAAGCACAATCTGCTCTGTCACCAGAGTCAGAAGAGCATTTGCTGGACCGGAGCTGATCTTTCGCCCGAGATCAGATCCAGAGCTGCCTCCGAGAAAGAACCGGCAGGTTCAGAGATTGGTGAGAGGGGGCGGCGATACTTCGATTCAAGCCGCTCCAGCAGCTTCATCTCTGTGGATCGTTCAGCTTCGACCGCGGCCAGACGATAGAGCGCCACGTAGTTGCGGCGTCGTATCTCGATCTGAAGGTGTCGTTCCACATCGGAGTACGTGTATGCCGGGTCCCCGAAGCAGGGAGACCGAAGGAGGTGGTCGAGGAAACGCGCCTGGTCGCCCGGTGCGGCAAACCACGTTCCGTAGAACCCGTGGAGATCGCAGTGCGCTATGTGCTGGAAGCACTGGTTCAGCCGATTGTAGAGAGTCTTTGTGAACAGGCTTTTGGGGAAACCTTCGTCGATAAAGCGGAGCAATTGATTGCCTAACTGGGCTTTGTCGCCGGCGCTACTCCACTGAGTTGCGGTGAACTGCTCGCTGCCAAAGGGACCTTTGGGCATAGCTCCTCCTTAAGAGCAGGAAGGCCCAAGGGCCAAACTGCTCCTCCAACAGCTGTTATGTCGCTCTTCGACGCTGTTCAGCTTTACGCCACGCGAAGGTGATTGCCGCGAGTGACTAGGGCACCCTCCACGGTTTCGTGCTGCGCGACCGCGTGCTTGATGGCGTCGTTCACGGGAACGATGTCCTCTATGCCGGCAACGAGGACGGAGCGTAGCTCCTGCGGGACGGCCGCGAGGATTCGTTCCCAGGTCGCCCCGTCAAAGCGCGCGTCCACTCGCTTTAGCCGCAGCGGAACTAACGCCTGATCTGTAATCTTGACCGAATCCTGCGAGTTCTTCTGGCACCGAAGCGTGAATTGTTTGCCCTCCATCTTCGTCATCTCGCGGCTCTGCAGGTAGTAGAGGACCAGGGCCTTGGTCTGTTCAACCTTGTTGTCGGCGCTCTTCCCCCTGGCCACGAGCCGGGCTGCTTCGGCCTTGCAATAGGCCGTTCGGGCCTCCATCACGCGGATGAACCGGCCGATGCGGTCGACCTTTTCGCCGTAGGCGTCGCAGAAGGCGTGGAAACGGACGACGCTTTCCGGGCTGGCGACGCCGTTCTCTTCGAGTTCGTCCTGCATCTGGTCGAAGAGGACGTCGAGCTCACGATCAATCTCCAGCAGGGAGCGGTCGCTGGCGATCGTTTCCGAGGCAGACTTCTTCTCTCGTGCGGGGGAGAAGGGCAGCACGGGGACTTGCATAAGGGGCAATGTGGACATAGGAAGCTCCTTTCCATATCAAGCACGAAAAAGCCCGGCTGATTAGCCGGGCTGCAAAAGCGAAGCCTGCCCGGCAGGGCAGGCGCTACAGGTGAATTTATTTGGTAACCACTACCAGCAGTCGAATCGCCTACAGCTCGTGGTGGCTTTAGCGGGCTGGTCAATTCTGATTGTTCTTTGTACCGAAGTAGAAGCCCAACGCAGAGCCAATCAAACCGGTTAAGGCAGGAAGCAGCTTATCGAGCAAGTCCTTCGTCTTCTCGTAGTCTCCGTGTGTGGAGTAGAAGGCGTAGCCGACGACACCACACAGAGCAGCGATGAGGCTGATTGTAATAATGGCTCGCACGGTGTCCCGTCGGGGCTCCGGATCGTACTGGACAACCAGCGAATCTCTGACAATCGGCACATCAGGGAGTGAGGGTTGAGTTGACATAAGTGGACCTTTCAATCGAAACAGGACACGGAAAAGGCTCCCATTCTGGGAGCCTTCACGAGGACAAGAGAATTGGTTTTAGTTCTTGATCTGAACCGAGTAACGCTTCCCAGCCTTGTATAGATACACCTTGGAATCAGGAGCACCCATGACTGTCTCGGTGAGATCGAGTGCGCGTTTGAGCGCCCCGTCGAGAGTCCAACCGTGCCTCTGCGCGAATTCTTCAAGCCGCTCCATGCTGTTACCTGAAACAACGGGCGATCCATGCACTTCAGCGATAGTTGTCGCCATACGATCCTCCAACAGGACTGTTTCGTTCATAGAATAGTCCACCTCGGACCTGGATGCACGGGGAAAGGGTGAGATGTAGCCAGCCCCTTTCCCGAGTAGGTATTTCTGTTTAGACGCCAGACTCAGCCGAAGAGCCTCATCTGTTCGCCGGCCAGGTGTCCGGTTGGCCAGAGCGGCGATTGCTTCCGCTTCGGCCGTGGTTGGGCGGTGTGAACGAGCTGCGGACCGGGTAGAGGCGAGGCCTCTACCGGAGCGGTCTTGATCGGAACGGGAACTTGTACCTCCGCGACCACAGCGATTGTAAGTTGGGGCTGTTCTAGTGACCAGGGCTGTTCCGGAGCTTGACGAGCTCGCTCCCGCTCGAGGTCTTTCCAAACGGCATCGGCCGACTCGCCGACTCCACCCTTCTCGACCAGCTCCCGGGCCATGGCGGTCAGGAGATCCTCGTTCGCATCGAGCGACTGTAGCCCTTCGCCAGAGAACTTCCCTTCCATCATCAACGCGACCAGCATTTTCTTGCCCATGTGGCGGATGCATGTCTCCTGCATCGTGCCCCGATAGGCCAGAAACTTCACCCGGACCGGATGCCGCTGCCCAATCCGCCACGACCGCCGGCTTGCTTGCCGAAGCGTGTGAAGTGAGTAGCCCGTTTCGTAGAAATAGAGCGTCGGGAAGGCCAGCAGATCGAGTCCTGTCTCCACCAGCTTGGGGTGACAGATCACGACTTCAACGCCTGCCCGCAGCTGTCGCTCATACCAAGCCTCACGCTTGTCTGTAGCGACGGTGGCACGCAGGACAGCGACGTGGAAACCAGCCTGCTGAAGAACACGCTCCAAGCGCGAGGTGACGTCGTGCTTGCCGGTAAAGGTGGCATAGACCTGGCACCGTCTCCCCTGACGCAGCTCCTCCCGGATGTCTTCGATGAGGCGCTGCTCCTTGGCATAGTTGTCTGTCTCGGGCAGGTCCTCCGGTTCGGTGACGAAGAACGGGACCATGCAGCCCTCTTTGGGGTCGTACTGCTTGCCCCAGATGGGACCGATCCCGTGAGGGTGGTCAGGGTAAAGCAACAGGGTGTTGAGCATGACACTCATCAAGCTCTTGTTGCCGCGGTGCTCCTTCGTCGCTTCGGCAATCTCTTTCTCGATCACCTTGTAAGCATCCGACAGTGCAGGGTCCATATCGACCGACAGCACCGTTTCCTTATAAGACGGAAGCTGATCGGAGATGTCTTCGAGCGTGATAAAGGCCGTCGACTCCATCAGGTACTTGCCAAAGAGCAGCGGCGAGGCACCTGGCTTACGAAGCACCTGAACGGTGCGCTTCTGGGCTTTAGAGCAGGCATTGTCTGACTGGCGAACCTTTTCCACTGTCTCCAGCATGCCGTACTGCTCCTGAAAGTCCCGTCTGCCCTGGCTGCCAGCTTCATACCCTCCAGCCACCATCTGCCGCGGCTCCATGCGGTAGAAGATGTTGAAGAGATCGTCGGCGTAGCCGCCCATCAGCGTTCCGGTAAGCGCGATGAGCTTGTCTGCTGACCGTGCCAGCACACCGAGGCCATTTCCCTGAGCCGTATCGCCGGCAAGCTGATGCAGTTCGTCGGCCACCGCGTAGTCCCACCAGCCCTTCATATAGCGTCCGATGAAGTCGAGCGGGGCCATGCGCTGGATCTTCTCGCGATCGGCCTGCCACAGCGGAGAGAAGCGCGTTGTGCCCTGCTTGCCGGCCTGGAAGGTCTCGCTGAACTTCGCCTCCCGCAAGTCGATGCGACTGAGATAGCCGCCATTGGCTGCGGCTACCGCATGCCCGGTATCTGGATTGATGAGGCCGCCCAGTTCACGGCCACTCTTGGCAACACCGAAGGCGTGCTTCCAGAAGTAACCCAGCTTGCCCTTCTCCTTGCCCATGATGAAGAAAGCAGGTTGCGGGCAAAGCGCTTTCCAGCCCTTGCGCCCCATGCTGCGGAGCTTCGGAAGCGTCGTCGTGAGGCCCTTCACGACCGTGGAACCTTTCTCCAACCGGACCTCGACGATGCCGTGGGTGTTCTTGGGATCACCGCCGTTCCGGAGGTCCTCAATGAGAAAGGCGCGGGCATTGGGCACCGTTAGCAGCGCCTCTCGCGCCCACTTGTGCACGATATGCGGCGGGCACATGACCAGGCCTGCGTAGGGCTTCATGCCCGAATGAACATGCATCGTCCCCAGAGCCATGAACGTCTTCCCTGCCCCGCACTCTGCCACGATCTTCGCGCTACGGGCCTGCTTCAGGTACTTGGCAAGTCCGGTGATAGCCAGAGCCTGGGCTGGCAGTGGCGTGCGCAGCAGTGTTTGCAGAGCGGCAGCAGGGACGTCTTTCGGTGACTGTAGAGCAGGGTAGGTCTGCACGATGCGCGCCCCCAACTCGGGAGCCATCGCGCGCAGGTACTCGAAATAATTTTCCACGTTTGAATCTCCCGAATGAGCGAATCAGCAAAGACAAAAGGCCAGAGGGCATCTGGCCTGGGGGTGGGGTGGGTTGACTAAACTGGGGCCCTTGCCTAAACCGTAGGGGCGACATCTGCACGTCAACGTGGCAGTCAGGGATTGCTTTCTGATCCTCGAAGCCGAGGCGAGGACTGCGGCGGCTGGGAACAGCTGCTCAACGTAGGCATACCCTGGCCAATTCCAGAGGAATGCGATAATCCGTAGCATAGAAAGATGTGTAGAAGAGCTATGTAGATCCGTTGTCGAAACAAGGGACGATGACATCTGTTTGTGAACAATGCGACGGCTCAGGGCAACTCATTATTCAGGAAGGCGATCGGCGATGCGTTCGTCCTTGCCCCTGTACAGCTGCTCGCAAGCTCAAGCGCGCACTGGATGCAGCCCGTATTCCGGAGCGGTACCAGAACTGCACATTCGATGGCTACGCGATCAATTTCGCTGGAGCGACACGAAGCTTGGCCGTGGCGCGTCAATACGCGGCTGGCTTCGTGGAGCGCTACCCGGTCGAAACTGGCAAAACGGGGCTCATGTTCACGGGATCCATCGGTACCGGCAAGACCCACCTTGCGGTCGCCATCCTGAAATCGCTCATTGTCGATCGGGGTGCAAGCGGCCTGTTCTGTGACTATCGTGAATTTCTCAAGCAGCTGCAGCAAAGCTACAGCCAGCGCGGCGATGGCTCGGAAAGAGATCTCCTCGAACCCGTACTGAAGGCTCCGGTCCTCGTACTTGACGAACTGGGAGCGATGAAGCCGACCGAGTGGGTGATGGATACCGTGGGGTACGTGCTGAACACTCGCTACAACGAGTGCCGCACAACGATCATCACGACCAACTACCCCAATCTGCCGCCGCTGGATGCAGACGAAGGAACGAAGGCTTTCAGTTCGATCCGCTCAGTCGCACGCGGAGAGACCCTGGGAGACCGGATTGGCGAGCGCGTCCGCTCGCGGCTACAGGAAATGTGCATTCCGATCGAGATGGAAGGCGTGGACTTCCGTCAGCAGGATAAGCGAGCCTCTTTCGCTTAATAGACATCCCTTTGTCTCCAGAGTTAAATATCGACCAAACCTCATCCGAGAACAGAGATTAGCTTCAACCCCAGAGTGTCGGAGCATCGTCGCAGATTAAGAGGGCTTCCTCGTCATTCCCAACACGCGAGTTCGCTTTCCATGCCCGCTTCCTCTCAACGGGAAACGGCCTCAATAGGTCAAGCGGAAGAGCCTCAGCTTCCGTCGGCTGAAGCCAGCGGTCGTAATCCTTCGGCTCGATAATCACCGGCATCCGATCATGCAGCGGTTCCATAATTTCATACGGGTCGGTTGTGATGATGGTGAACGTCTCCAGCACTGTACCGTTCTCTTCTTTCCAGCTTTCCCAGAGACCAGCGAAACCGTACTGACTTCCGTCGAGCATCCTAATGGCGAACGCTTGCTTGGTCTTTGCGCCGATCTTCTGCCATTCATAAAACGCATCGGCAGGCACAAGGCATCGCCGATTCTTGATCGCTTCGCGAAGGATGCGGTGGTGACAATGCTCTCTGCGCGAGCATTGATGCGCTTTCACTCCGTCTCGCGCATCCCGCGCCCAAAAGGGCACGAGTCCCCACCGCATCAGGACGACTTCCCTCTCACCCGAATTCGGCGAAAGCCGCACCACAGGCTGAAAGGTCTGCGGCGCGATATTGAAACTTGGCCCGAACTCCGGGAGGTGTTCGTGATCGATGCCGAACCAATCCGCTGTCGCCTTTTTCGTTGCCCGTCGAACATAGCGTCCACACATAGGGCTAAGCCTCAGATTCGATTCTAAGTCGGCATTTATGGCGCTTCTTTCCCTGCACTACCGATGGTGCAAGGTTGACTTCGGCCTTGGTGCAGGGAGTATTCTGGGTCACGGTAGCGAACACAAGGCGAACACTGCGATGACGATGCAATCCCGAAGTGCGGCATTGAGGCGAGAGATCGAGAGCAGCCTTGCGTCGCGGATTCCCGCCGCCTTATCGCCCCAAGCTGTCCAAGCGCCACGCCTTCTCCCGATTGGGAATGAAGCCGTAAACGCGCTATTGGGCGGCGGATTGCCTATCGGTGGCATCTGCGAGTTCACCGGTCCCGCCTCAGCGGGACGGACATCACTGGCTCTGTCCGTCTTGAGTGAAGCGACCGTCGATTCAGCCTGCGCCTACATCGACGTGAGCGACAGCCTCGACGCGAGGAGTGCCGCCGCTGCTGGAGTGCGACTCAAGAACCTTCTTTGGGTGCGTTTTCCGGACTTGCAAAAGCAGGAGCCGAACCTCACCCAGCCCGACCAAGACGGTAAAGGGGTTGCGATGAGACGGGATCATGCCGCGGATAGATCGACGCAGCACCACGGCATCCGCCACCCGCGCACCGAGACAAGGGGCATCGACCGGGATTTGGAGAAAATGCTGGTTCAGAAGGCAGAGAGACGGCTCAAGAAGGTGGAAGGAACCCCCGGTTACCCCAACCAAAGCCTGAGCCTTGCAGCTGCCCCAAAGGAGCAGGTGGCCTACGAGCATTTCAACGCTCGTCGCGCCGATGCGTCCGACCCTTTACGGCAGGTCGACCGCAGAGCCGCGGACTGTGCTCATGAATGGGCCCGCGAACGCGCACATTCGCCCGCAGTTGTACAAGGCGGGCTGAGACGTGAAACGAAGCCGTGGAGCAAGTTGGAAAAGGCTGTTCGGACGGCAGACCAGATTCTCCAGGCTGGAGGCTTCCGGGTCGTGGTGCTGGACCTCGCTTCCGTCACCCCGGAGCAAACCCTTCGTATCCCGTCAGCGACCTGGTATCGGTTCAGCCGTGCCGCGCAGGAGGGCGATGCCATCCTGCTCCTCTTGACTCAGGAACCGTGTGCCAGATCGAGCGCAAAGTGCGCACTCGACTGTTCACCCCGCGTAACTCCAAACGAATCGATCCATGTCCTCGGCTGCATGACCCATGCAGCCGAAGTCATTCGCCAGCGGATAGCGAATCCCTACGGCAAGAAAGCACCGGGCCGAGCGGTCGAGTGGAATTCGACCGCACCGTGGATGCGCGCGGCGGGGAGATAGCCGATGGAGTATGCCGCGATCCACATCCCGGAGTTTCCTGTTGTTGCATGGCTGAGATCGAACGCCGCCGGCCGCTCCCACGCCCTTGCCGTAACCGATGGCATCGCGCCACTTCAGCGCGTCATCTCCACCAATCGCGCAGCGAGAAGCCAAGGCGTCTCGCGTGGCATGAGCAAAGTTCAGGCCGAGGCTACCGGCCCATTGATCTTCCGCAATCGTTCCGTCGCGGAAGAGACCGCATCGTTTGAGGATGTATTGGAGATCGCCGAGCGATTTTCCCCACGGATTGAATCTCTTTCGGGACCACTCAACAGCTACGCTCAGGCCCATTCGTTATCTGTCTCGCTTGTGATAGATCGGACTGGCACCGAGACATTGTTCGGCAGCGCAGAACAATACGCCAGAAAGCTGAAGTCTGAGCTTGAGGCGGCGAGTTTTCCTTGCAGCATCGCCACTTGTTCCAACGCAGAAGCAAGTCTGCTACTCGCCCGTTCGCATACTGGAGTCATTTGCGTCCAGACGCATGAAGTAGCAAAGAGACTTGCTCCGCTGCCCATTTCACTGCTTCGCTGTGATGAGTCCACTTTGACTGTGTTTGGCAGGTGGGGAGTACGGACGCTGGGAGAGCTGGCGGCACTCCCTGAGACTTCGCTCATCAGTCGTATCGGCCAGCAAGCGAGACGTTTGCAGCGTCTCGCTCGTGGCACAGAAGATCATCTGCTTGTGCCGGAAGAGGCAGAACTTGTTCTCTCTGAGACCGCGATACTCGATACACCGCTCGTCCTGCTGGACTCACTGCTCTTCGTCGTGTCGCCGATGCTGGAACGCATCATGCGCCGTGCCGTCGAGCACGCCTACGCGCTGCGCAGGCTCACTCTTGGCTTGCAACTGGATAAGGCCGCTTCCTACGAGCGGCATATCCGTCCTGCCATCGCTACGCAAAACCGCGATCTATTAATCAAGCTGCTCAACCTGGACTTGCAGACACACCCACCGCAAGCGGCCATCCTTGGCGTGACGCTCACGGCAGAAGTCGCGTGCCCGCAGACAGCACAGCGCGGTCTCTTCCAAGCCCAGTTTCCAGAGCCGGACAAGCTCGACATCCTCCTCGCAAGAATCCGCTCGATTGCCGGCGACCACAATGTAGGCGCACCGGAACTAAGAAACAGCCATCGTGACGATGAAGTCACCATGACATCCTTTCGTCCCGGCGTCCTTGCTGCTGGCACGCCCCTGTCCAAGCCGTCATGTCTTGCCCTCCGCAGATTCCGTCCTGCGCACCCCGCCCGGGTGTCGTTGAAGAACGGAATGCCGTCGCTTCTTTTCTGGCAGGGCGGACGATTAGAGCTCGCTGAAGTCAAAGGTCCCTGGCAGTCGAGCGGTTATTGGTGGGATAGCCGAACGTGGGAAGCTGACGAATGGGATGCTGTCGTCGCGCAACCGCTCTACGCCCTTCGCCTCCGCTATGAACGCGCACCGAAGGCGTGGACTGTCGCAGGCGTCTATGACTGAGGACTATGTGGAGTTCCACGCCCGCTCTGCATTTTCCTTCCTTGAAGGAGCATCGCTGCCCGAGGCATTGGTGCAGCAGGCAGCTAATCTCGGAATGCCAGCTCTCGGCATCCTCGACCGCGACGGTCTCTACGGAGCGCCACGGCTCTACACAACTGCAAAGAAGTTAGGGTTGCGCTCTCATGTGGGAGCCGAGGTATCCGTTAGCGATCTTGGCTTGCAGGTACAACCGGCAGAATGGCAACCGCATACGATCCCTCAAAGACCAGTCCGGCTTAGCCTTCTCTGCGAGTCGCAGACAGGCTATCGCAATCTCTCGCAGCTCATCACCGGGTACAAGCTCAGACAGAAGACGAAGGGTGAAGGCGTCGCGACTCTCCGCGGGATTAGTGAGAGAGCTGAGGGATTGGTCTGCTTAACCGGGGGCGATGAAGGACCGCTTGCCACTGCGCTCGAAAAAGGTGGGATGGATGAGGGGCGACGGGTTCTGCGGTCGCTCATACAGACCTTTGGCCCGAAGAACGTGTTCATCGAACTCCAACGTCATCATATCCGCGAACAGGAAGCCCGCAACGATGTGGCATTCGCCCTCTCACGGGAGTTTCATCTTCCCGTTCTTGCGGCGAACGGGGTCAATATGGCGACTCCCCTAGAGCGAGAGGTACTGGATGTCTTAACAACGATTCGGCATCACACATCGCTCGACGCGGCAGGCCTGCTCCTTCAGCACAACGCAAATCGCCACCTACGGCCAGCACAGGAGATGGCCGCTCTCTTCCGGGATCTGCCCCAGGCCATCACCGAAACACGCGAACTTTCGTCCCGCCTCCAGTTCGAGATGAAGGACATGGGCTATCAGTTTCCGCTCTATCCGGTGGGGGATGAGACGATGGATAGCTTTCTCTACAAAAGGACGACGGAGGGAGTGCTCAACCGTTACGGTGCGAAGAGCAGCATAAGTCTGCGCAAGCGCGCAGAGAAACAGGTAGCTAGGGAGCTTGCGCTCATCTCAAAGCTGGGGCTCGCGGGATACTTCCTCATCGTGTGGGACGTCGTAGAGTTCTGCCGCAAGAACGGCATCCTCGTCCAGGGCCGAGGCTCTGCAGCCAACTCCGCCGTCTGCTACGCACTCGGCATCACCGCCGTTGACCCCGTAGGCATGGAACTGCTCTTTGAACGTTTCCTCTCCGAGGTGCGTGGCGAGTGGCCCGACATCGACTTGGATCTTCCATCGGGAGAAGATCGCGAGAAGGCGATCCAGTATGTCTATACCCGTTACGGCCAGCTAGGAGCCGCTATGTGTGCCAACGTCATCACCTATCGCGGAAAGTCGGCAGCCCGCGAGGTTGGCAAATCGCTGGGCTTCGATGAAGACACGTTGACTCGCCTAACCCGGCTCGTCAGTGCCTGGGAGTGGAAAGGCGCGACCGACACGATGCAGGAGCAGTTCCGCGTTGCAGGATTCGACCTCACGCATCCTCGCATCGCCAAGTACCTTGAGCTTTCAATTCGGATGCTCGACTTGCCGCGCCATCTGGGGCAGCACTCAGGAGGCATGATTATCGCGCAAGGCCAACTGGCTTCCGTTGTTCCCATCGAACCGGCGAGTATGCCCGGTCGTAACGTCATCCAGTGGGACAAGGAAGATGTCAGCGACATGGGCCTCATCAAAGTAGACCTGTTGGGCCTCGGCATGATGGCAGTCCTCAAGGATTGCACCAACCTCATTCCGCAGCATTACGGCAAAACCGTTGACATCGCGCAGATACCGCATGACGATCGTCAGGTATACGCCTCGCTTCGCAAGGCCGACACCATCGGATTGTTTCAGGTCGAGTCACGGGCGCAGATGGCCTCGTTGCCTCGCAACAATCCCGATAAGTTTTACGACTTGGTTGTACAGGTCGCGATCATCCGCCCAGGCCCCATTGTAGGCAAGATGATGAATCCCTACATGGAGCGGCGTCAGGGCAGGCAGGAGATCACCTATCCGCATCCACTCCTGGAGCCGGTGCTACGCCGGACGCTCGGCGTCCCGCTCTTTCAAGAGCAGTTGCTTCGCATTGCCATGACTATCGCCGACTTCACCGGCGGGGAGGCGGAAGAGCTGCGTCGCGCACTTGGAAGCCGCCGCTCCGCTGACAAAATGCGGGCGTTAGAGATCAAGCTCCGCGAAGGCATGGATAAGAATCAAGTGGGAACCGCTGCGCAGGAAGAGATCATCCAGTCGATTAGCTCCTTCGCGCTGTATGGCTTTCCCGAGTCCCACGCGGCCAGCTTCGCCCTTATCGCCTATGCGAGTGCGTGGCTCAAGTTCCACTTCCTCGGGGCCTTCACCGCAGCGATCCTCAACAACCAGCCTATGGGCTTCTACTCCGCCGCCGTGCTCGTCAAAGACGCGCAGCGTCATGGCCTCCGTGTGCGGCCCATTGACGTCATGCGGTCGAGCTGGCCATGTACGTTGGAGCCTGAAGAAGACGGTTCGCTTTCGCTCCGTCTCGGCCTGCGCTTCGCCCGTGGCCTTCGAGAGACCGTCACCGTAGAGCTTGAGGCGGCAAGAATGCACCGAGCTTTCGCTTCCATCGAAGAACTCGCGCGTCGGGTGCCGTCACTGTCTCGCGCTGACCTCGCAACACTAGCCGAGGTTGGTGCGCTGAACACGATTGGCGAAGGTTCGCATCGTCGAGACGCGCTTTGGCAAGTCCAAAGAGCGGGGCGCCAGGCAGGGCCGCTCTTGGAATCGTTGGATCAAGACGAAGAGCAGACTTCGCCTTTGCAAGCCATGAATCCCAAGGAGCGCATGGTTGCCGACTACGCCGGAACGGGTGTTACTGTAGGCCGTCACCCGATGGCGCATTGCCGCGATCAGCTACGGAGCATGAACGTCTGCCGCGCCGACGATCTCCGTATGCTTCGCCACGGAGTCAAAGCTCGCATCGCCGGCTGCGTGATTGCCAGACAGCGACCCGGTACGGCCCACGGCTTCATCTTCCTCTCCATCGAAGATGAAACCGGCATCTCGAACGCAATCATTGATCCAGAGCTATACGAGCGGAACCGATCACTGGTGACGTATGCCCGCTTCCTGCTGAGCGGTGGGACACTGCAAAACTTCGATAAAGTCATTCACATCCGAGCCAAGCACATCGAAGAGCTGAACGTCACCGCAGCCCCAACGCAGTCCCACGACTTCCACTAAGTGAGCGCACACATGACATCGCCTGGTGACTCCCAGCCACCGAAGGACTGGTGGCTGGAAAACGCTTGCCGCATCGCGGCCTTCCAATTACGACAGGTGAAGTACCTCAGCTCCAACACGGTGCCGCTGCGAGAGCAGGTGAGGGATAGCGTAGAGTTCGTTCGTGTCGTCTGGGAAGAGATCGAGCGTTCACTCAAAGACCTCTAGAACCATTCCATCCTTCACGTTAGCGTTCCAACGCCGAAGTGGGTTATGTTGCGGCACGACGTATGATTTCATTAATGCGATTAAGAACTGCGCTGCTCATCTCCGTCTTGATAACGCAGACTTCAACTTTTGGCGTGCCGCTCTCGTATGCCGAACAGGACCGGCCAAGAGGCATTGAGTGGTCACCCGAATGCGCGGATGCTGGGATCAACGCCGCCGCTCTGGAATCCCTCTATGCCGGAATCGTTCAGGACCAGCACCATGACCTCAAGGGCATCGTGATCTTGCGAAACGGCAGGTTGGTGAGCGAACGTTATTTCAACGGAGACACTGCATCGACTCTGCACGACATCCGGTCAGCTACAAAAAGCATCACTTCCCTGCTCATGGGCATAGCCATTCAGAAAGACCTGGTTCACACCGTAAACGATTCCATCGCTATGTACCTGCCGGGATTGCCGAAAGACGGGAAACAGCGAATCACAGTCAAGGACCTGCTGAACATGCGATCCGGGCTTGATGCGGATGATGACGACCCGGCTACGCCGGGTGACGAGGACAACCTCGACAAATCTTCCGACTGGCTCCGCACCATCTACACCGTCCCTGTGAAGGAGGTCCCCGGCACCCGGTACAATTACGCTTCGATCAACGCGTTCCTTGCGGGAGCCATCATCGAGAATGTCAGCCATATGCCTCTGGACCGGTTTGCCGATATCAATCTCTTCCACCCTCTTGGCATCGACAAGCAACAATGGCGGCATGTTCCGGTCAACCGGGTGACCGGCCAGGGGAATCTCTCGATCACCACACGTGATCTTGCGGCTGTCGGCGAACTGATGCTGAACAACGGTGCAGTAAACGCACAGCAAATCGTCCCAAAGGATTGGGTCACCGAATCGTTAGCAAGCCACGTCGTCAGCTCGGCCCACGATCCCTACTCAGACTTTTATGGGTACATGTGGTATACGAAAGCCGAGCCGGTCGGGAACAACATAGTGGAGGTGCACTTCGCTAGTGGGAACGGCGGCAATAAGGCCTACATCATTCCTTCGCTCCATATGGTTGTGGCGATCACCTCCAGCGCTTACAGCACAAACTACGGACAGCGGCGCTCGCAAGACATTCTGCTCAGGGTTCTAACTGCTACACACCCAAACTGAGCACCTTCAAGCCTCAAGTTCGTTTGTGAAAGCCTCATAGAACGCCTGCAGCCGAGAGTGTCTCTCCTGGGCCATCCGAGTTCCAGCCTGCGTCTGGAAGCCTATTGCCAGTTGAAGAAGCTTCATTGGGAAGTGATCGAGCGTGTAACAGCGGTCATCCAGTTTCCGCTCTTTCCCTTGGGGGTCGAGCAAATGATACAGCTTGGATTGCATGCGGCCTGCAGTGTAAAAGCAGCGGGCGATGCCTACGGCGCCGATCGCATCCAGCCGGTCTGCGTCCTGCAGGATGCGTCCTTCCACACTCTTCGGTGTGAGCCCAGCAGAGTAGCTGTGCGTCCGGATCGCGTCGGTTACGATCTCGATTTCCGAAGATTTCCAACGCAGCTCCTCAAGTAGCCGTTTCGCTTTCTCCGCTGAAAGTCGTGACGCTTGTTCACGAAGCGGCGAATCCTTCCCAACGGTCACGCAATCGTGCAATAGGACCGCTGCCGCCAGCAATTCTAATTCTCCACCTTCTTCGTTCGCAATCAACCGTGCTATACGCCACACGCGTTCCAAATGCGAAAGGTCGTGTGAGCCATCGCGGGAATCATCAAGAGTACATACGAGTTGTTGAAAAAGTTGCTGGAACGGAAAAAACGCGTCGGACGGCATCCTTCAAAGCTTATTCCAATTCAACTAAAATCCTCGCAGGAGGTCAGCATGCAGGAGAAGGTACTGGAGCTGCTATCAGGGCGGCAGGGCCATTTCCTCTTGGAGAGTGGTCATCACGGCGACCTTTGGCTGGAGCTGGCGATACTTCGCCTAAGACCCCGGCGTGCGCAATCGGTCGCCATCTAGCTGGCTGCCCGGTTCTCCGATTTGCGACTGGATGCGGATGTGCGGCCCTTTGGTGGAGGGAGCATATGTGGCTCTTATGGTAGCCCTTCAGCTTGACGCCCAGTTCACCTACTCGGAGCGGTTTGTTCGGCCAGCAGCAGACGGTCTTTTCCCCGCAGGCTATCGGGTTCCCGCTTCTCTGCGGGCAAGCCTACGCAATAAGCGCGTCGCCATCGTGAACGACGTTATCAACGCCGGCTCCGCCATTCGGGGCACCTGGGCCGGCCTTGAGGAGTGTGGGGCAAACGTCATCGCCATCGGCGCTCTCCTGGTTCTGGGTTCGGCCGCCGCAGATTTTCCTGCCAGCAAGAACATTCCTCTGTACAGTGTCGCAACGCTGCCGAACAATCTCTGGACGCCTTCCGAATGTCCTCTCTGTGCCTCAGGCACTCCCTTGCAGGACATCGCAGCCTTTTCTACCACAATTCGAACCTAACAACGCGGTTCCGAGCTGTACCTCTCACCGGGCACATCCAGATGTACACAAGCGATGGAAAGACCCTCGAACTTACGGATAACAGCAGCTACGCCCGGTGCTGACGTCATCCCGGGCGCCAGCACCGGTTAAGACCAATGCAGTAGACTAATCAGTATCACCAGGTGCTACACTGAGCAGCATGCTTGTCAGATCAGAGCGGGTCTTCAAAACGGCTTGGTTTACCAAAGCCTCCAAGAAGGCTCATATCACCGACAACGAGCTTTGTTCCGCCATCCGCCAGGTCATGCTCGGCCAAGCTGACGACCTGGGAGGCGGCGTGTTCAAGAAGCGGCTCAGTAAGAATCAGTACCGATCGCTGATCCTTGCCCGTGGTCGGCAGTATTGGGTCTGTGCGTACCTGTTTGCCAAGCAAGACAGAGCCAATATTGAAGAGGACGAACTTGTGAGCTTCCGGGCATTGGCTGCACTGTATGCCCGGAAGACCGAGAACGACTTGACCAAGGAAGTGCAACTCAAAGAACTGGTGGAGATATGCCATGAGAAGCAATCGCAAGTACAAGAGTGATGCCTATGAAGCGATCCATAGTGCAGCGGCTGGCATGTACCGGGCCGGCACGATTGACAAGGAAACAATGCGCGGTTTCGACGAGTCCTGCCTCACCATGCCAGACACTATCGAACCTGAACAGATCAAGATGATTCGAGAGAGTCAACAGGTGAGCCAGCCAGTGTTCGCCCGTTATCTCAACACCAGTGAATCGACTGTCGAGAAGTGGGAGACCGGGGTAAAACGGCCGAGCGGCATGGCGATCAAGCTGCTCATGATCGTGCAGAAGCATGGCTTAAAGATGTTAGCCTGATCCCCGCATATCTCGGCCAGACACGCTTGGCGAGCGAATAGTGATATCCGCTTTAGGCTTTCGTCCCTGCTTACCTCATTGACGTTCACCCTGCAAAGGCTCCCCATCAGAACAAGGCAGGCGCGCCCCGCAACGCGTCCTGCACACGAAAGAACGGCCAAAGAATCGGCCCGTTCTCGCTCGGGAAGCACAATGATTCATCCCGAAGGCCACTGGAAACTGCCTCCAACAGTTCCTCTCGTGTCGCGGTGATGACCACGGGTTCACAACCGATCCCCTCGACCGGCTGAATCTTGTTCTCGCGATCCAGCCAGTCGAGGATCCAGCCACTCCAGCGCGGGTCTGCGGGCAGACCGAGGAAGCTCACCAGCGTCGACCAGGCGAGCGTGCGCTCATAGTTCAGCAGGTAGCTCTTCCCTGCCGCTCCGTTCGCGTGCAGCGCCTGCGAAACTGCCACGAGATGCCGAAGCGGTTGCTTTCGCCCTGAGAGAGCCACACTGCCCCGATAACAGGATGCATCCGCGCCCATGCTGACGGTGTGCGACTTCCCATCCGGGAACGTGAGCGTGAACGGGTGCTTTTCCTGAATCGCAGCGGTGATGGCGCCGACCTCGGCATCGCCGCCGTACACGCTGAGCAGATGGCCCTCTGCTTTCTCGCCCATGTAACGGTCCACCTGGAGGTGAATCCGCGTCTGGATGTTTGCGGTAGAGCGCAGATATTCAAGCTGCCCCAGCCGTAGATGTGCATTCTGCATCGGTCTCCTCCTCCGTTTTCTTGGCAGACTCCGTGAGCACGAGGGTTCTGCCGTCCTGGTAGACGAGAGAAAGCTCGTTCGAGAAACGCTCACGCTTGCGCGTGATCTCGACGCCGTCTTCCTTCTCCTTGATGGTGGTGGTGTGCTTGATGGACCGCCAACGTGCGATGTGGCGATCTGCCCCAGTTCCGAAGACACCGTTCAACAGGCCGGCCGTACAGAGCAGACCGACATGGCCTGCGTGCAAAGGCGTGATCGGCCTGCCGGACGCCATCTCTTCCTTGGGCAGCAAGAACGGCGCTACCTGCTTCCACGCAGGCGAATGTGGAATGAGATCCTCGATGGTGTCGAAGGGCAGGCCTCTATAGGTGACGGCAGCCGGTGGAGTGCCGGGCACTGTATAGGGTTCTTGTTCGTCGTCAAGGCTGAGCAGCCGGGCATTGAAGATCAATCGCTGCAAAAGGGTGCGATTGGCCTCCATGGCGCTGCCACGCACGGTCTTCCGCACAGCGGTGAGAACGACCTGCCCAAAGCGAACGGACTCTGGATGTTCTAGCCGGAACAACCGGAACTCGGTGAAGTTCGAGGCGAGCAGCGCAATGCACACCGACACGCGCTTCTCAGGGACGACGAAGAAGAGTACGCCTCCCGGCACGAGCCAGCGATAGACATGCTCCAGGAAGAGCAGCTCCATGCGCTGATTGTTGAGAGAGCCGATCTCCGAGTCATACGGGGGGTTCAGATAGAGCAGCGAGAAGGATTCGACCTTGGCGTGAGCATCGAAGACATTCCCATGGATCGTCTCGATTCCAGCGCGGGAAGCCGTCGAGGCGCGTTCCGCATCGAGTTCAACTCCGTACTGCCTACAATCGATGCCTGCGGTGAGGAGGTTGAGCGCCTCGCCTCCGCCGACGCAAGGATCGAGAACACTGAAGGGGTGCTCGCAGCGGATCAGGCGCCGTAAACGGCGCCCTTCCTCCACGGGCAGTGGATAGTAGCCCAGCTTGAGCCGGCCGGCGTTGCGCATATAGAGATCCTTTCGGAAGTTAATTTGTTGTTGTGGGTCTGATTGGGGAGGATTCTCCGGCTAAAAGACGCGGGTCAGTCGTAATCGATTTAATCCAGACCGGAGAACAGGTCTTATCCGTTGCTCTCAAGTAGCCGAGGAGGCGATCCGCGACGTCGCCATCAGCGACGCAGGTGCTCAGATCGAGCTGCAATCGCCGGGCCGGTCCAGAGAATCGACCAAATGCTCAAGAAGCTGCTTTGGAGTTTTCGTTTATCGTTCAGAAGCGCAAAGCAGTTTCCAGTAATGGTCGGCGTTGGTACGACCCATGGTAAGGCGCAGGAGTTTGCGTGTTTCCTTCTCGTTGAGGACCGCGGCGAAGAATTCCGTTCCGTCACGCAACGCGCGAGCAGCGCGGTGATTGCCGTCGATAAGAGGCATGCCGAGGCCACTCGGGAGAGTGACCATGATGCCGTTCTGTAAATGAGGCGGAATGTGATCGATGTGCCTTTCGTCGATGTTGACGTGGCGAAGCCACTCCCGTAAGGCATTTGGTTCAACGCGGATCAGGTCGTCACTGCGGCTCATTACTTCGGCGACTGAGACGCTGAATTGAAGCGAGAGCAGCCTGCAGACCCGATCGGCTTTGTTTGGATTGGTGCCGATGACAGGGCAAAGGGGACAACCATTCTCGTGAAGGGCTTCTGGGTTGGTCATGATTTCTCTCTTGTGAGCGCGCGATGGGCGCGACAAAGCCAACCCAGTTGACGTGCTGGGCTAGCTCGAATCGTTGAATGGCTGAATGAACCCGTCGAGGTTCGCTTGGCTAATACTGCGGAAGGCGGGAGCGCACCGCTTCCAGCTGTTCTGACCCGACAACGGTCAGGTCTGTGGAACATCCCGCGTTGTTAGCAGAGTCTAAGAGCTCGCGAACGGCTTGCTTCAAGTCCTCGGTCGCGTAATGGTTTGGAGCCCAGCTTGGCCCTCCGTTGAAGATCAGGTCATCGACGATCTCGATCACGCTGTCCTTGACAAAGAGGATGCCGCGATCGTCGGGGTCCTCACCTTCCCAGGAGACCGGGCCATTCAGTACGTAGCCTCGTGCGGACAGGAAGTGATCGATCAACAGCCTGAGCCACATGCCGAAACCAGGACGGCTCTCGTCCTCCTCCGGAAGGAAGAGGTTCCTGTCTTCTGACACCTTGAGAAGGCCTGTGTGCCAGGGCAGATCCGGTTCCGGGCTGGCCGCAATCGCAGTGAAGACCGCCTGCGTCTGCTTGCCTCGTTCTCCTTCGACAACAGCCCGAACAATGGCCGCGTCCGCCTCGGTCAGAGTTGGCAAAACGGCAATCTCGCCGTTGTAGTACGTGCTGTAACCCAATGTGGCCTCCTTGTTGTAAACGTTTTTGTTGTTGCCCGCCCGCGCGAAGGCACCGGTCAGCTCATTTCGAAAAGGCTTGCCTGTACAGGACAGAGCATGCTCGTGCCGACCTCCGAATTGCGGAATCAGAAGCCATGGACCGCGCTTCGTAAGCTGGAGGAGACGTGGGAGCGGAGCGGTATTTCGCTTCCCAACTTTGTAAAATCTCCATCTCTCGTGAGTGCTCAGCGACGGTGGCTTGCAGTTCTTAGCGAGCGAGGTAGCCTCGACTCTCGACCTCACGCTGGAAGACCCGTTCGACGTCGCTGAAGGTAAACGCCGGATGGGCCAGCAACGGCCTCGCAGGGTGTGCTGGAGAAAACGCAGCCGGTCCTAATCCGTCTTGAACCAAGTTTCTTTTGGAGTCAGACGTATCGCCCTCCAGGGCAGAACTGTTTCGGGCAGCACACGGTTCATGCGTGTGCTGCCCAAGTCCCTACGCGTGCGCGATGAACACCTTGGTGGCCGGGTTGGGGCGCTGGATTGCCATCGGTGGAATGGGCTTCATGGTGGAGCTGGCGACCCGAGGAGCCGGACGCATGGAAGGCATGCAGGCGGCGATCATCATGGCATGCATGGCGTTGTGGTTGCGCCAGAAAGAAGGTGAGGTGCCGCGACGGGAACGAGCAGAGATTGCCATGGGAGTTCTCCTTGAACGAGAGTTATGGGAATGAAATGGAAGGGATCGGCCGGCGTCACAGAGCTAACGAAGGCGCGGCCGCAAAATGCACGCCCACACCCTGACAAGCGATCCGAGCAGTGCCGCAAAGAGCAGAAAAACGCTAGCCAACAAGGGTGTGTTTGTCGCCGCGGCGCGGTAGAGCGGCGTCGCGGAATACGCGATCACTGCTGCGTTGCCTGCGGTCAAGGCGAGGCAGAGAAGACAGCGAAAGGCGAAGCGCGCCGAACGAACAGGAACAAATTCGACAGGTTGCAGAAAGATGCGAGGTAGGGTGACCACGGAATCCCTTTCACGAGAGGTTCATGACGCAGCGGAGGCGCACGGCTTCGAGCCTCGCGCGAACACAGGGCTGGAAAGTCGCAGGTTTACTTGTGGCGGAGTTTGCTGGCTTTCTTTGAAGAGGGGGGGCGTACTGCCTGGACAGGCTTTTTGTATCTACCGCGAACCGTGAACGCCTCCTCGTTTGCCAAAGACGCTGCACGGGAAATCGATCGACGCCGAACTGCGCGACGACTTGTTCCTTGCTGATTTCACAGAAGAGTTCTTCGAGGATTCGCCAGACAGCAGGACGCCTACAGAGCGAGCAATGGAGCGCACTCATGATTGACCTTCTGACGTTGCTGACTATGTACGGCGAGTCTGGAAAAACTCGCCGCACAGCCGTGGTGAATGATCAGGCAGCCACGCCCTGAGCGGCGTGCTGCAGATCGGTGACGACAGCCTTCAGAACTTCAAAGGAAGGGATCTTGTCTATGGACTGGATCTTGTGCGCATCGAGAGCCGCGTAGAAAACGTTCTCTTGCACCTCTTCGGCAAGCACACGCAAGCGCTTGATGCCACGATCGATGACTGACAGCTGGTTGAGAATCCACTTCTGAGCATCCACGCTGGGCAGGTCGCGCGCGTTGCGCGCAGCACCGCCTCTGCGGAACACCTCGAAGAAGAGCGCGTCCCCTACGACTTGGCGGAAGCTCTCGATCTGCTGTGTCAACACATTGTCCAGGGGGCCAGCGGACTGTGAACCGGTTCCCTGCACTGCTACCGGTCCTTTCGACCCGCTAGACGGCGCGGAACTGTTTCGCGCCGGCTCTCCGCCCCTGCTTTGGTTATGGTCGTCGGCACCCTGGTGGGTGGGTACGACACCCGGAGGCAACGCCCACTTTGGCAAGGTCGGAAGCCGCACAGGCTGTCCATACTCATTCAGATCGACCCACATCTCAGCGAAGTCATAGAAGTAGCGTCCCAGACCAAAACAGGAGCAGGCACGCTTGAACGCCTGAGCCTCCGCGCGGGTCATCGCGTTGTCATCGTCTGCCCACATCTCGCCGCTGCCGCTGTGCGAGCCGAGGCCATGCACCGTGACCACGCAGGTCACGATCACCTTGCCGGTCTGAATCGTCGTGTTCTTCCTCGCGCGCGTGACCGGAGAGAGTGTGGTCACGTCATAGGTTCGCGTCCAGCCCGCGGGGCTCAGGATGCTGTTAAGCCGGTCGGTGTAGGCACGCTGATCTCCGTAGGGGATAACGCAGCCTCGCTTTCCGTCTTTGCTCTTGTTGGTGACACGCCAACTGATGGCGGCCGGGTCGAAGGGGATGGCGAGCAGCTCAAGCGACTTCTGCTGATCGGCCGTGAGTTCGGTGTGCATGGATTGGTCCTTTTTGAGAGGGATAGAGGTGTAGTTGCGTGCAATGGAAAAGGCGCTCCTGGGAGCGCCTTGCGGGGAACTGAGCAGCTTTCAGTCCGCTCAGAACGGGATGTCCTGAGCGGTGATACCGACGTCGCCGTAATCCGTCTGCTGGCCGCCATAGCCGGTGCCGTTGGACTTGGAGTAGCCGCTCTGGCTCTTGCCGCTGGTTGTGCGCGCTGCGGTTTGTGTCGTTCCGCTTCCGTTCTGGCGGTCTTTATCTCCGCCGAGCAGGGTGAGGTCGTTGATGATGATTTCGGTCCGGTACTTCTTCTGCCCGGACTCCTTGTCATCCCAGGATCGCGTTTGCAGTTTCCCCTCGATCATGATCTGCGAGCCCTTCTTGACGTAGTCGCGCAATATCTCCGCAGTCCGCTGGAAAGCGACGAGGTTGTGCCACTCCGTTTTATCCACCCACTCTTCCCCCTGCTTCTGGCGATCGGCGGTAGCCAGCGACAGACTTGCCACGAGAGTGCCTCCCTGCGTGGCACGGACCTCCGGGTCTTTCCCGGCATGCCCGAGCAGCAGGACTTTGTTCATACCTTTTGCCATACGATTTCCTTTCTGTGTTCGTTGTAGTTGCTGTTGCATGGTGAAGACCGCCGCTTACCGGACGACGAGGTTGTCCTTGCGGTCCCACATGGCCTCGAAGTCACGGTTGAAGGCCGCGATCTGGCTCGCGTCCTGCGTGATCGTGACCTGGTTATCCTGATAGCGCGCCGCGGAAACAGACCAGTTGCCGGAGCCGTCGCGAAGAATCGCATCGTCGATAAGCATGATCTTGTCGTGCATCAATTCGTTTGTTCCCTTGACGCGGACATAAATGTTCGGCCGTGAGGCCAGCATCTCCGCTACGCCGGATCGCCGCATCCGTTCCTGCTCGAACTGCTCACGGTCGCGATAGATCAAGACCTTCACGCCACGTGCTGCCTGTCGTTCGAGAGCGGCTGCGATGTACCGGTCGGTGAAGGCGTACATCGCCACTCTGATCAAAGCGTGTGCCTGTTCGATTAGCTCGACATCGACTCGTTCAAGATTCTGGGACGGGGAGAAAAAGATCTGTTCCCTGCCCGCCGCTGCATGTACGACCCCTGTGCTTTGTATCCTCCGAGGCAGTACGCTTTGAAGCTGCTCCACAGTCTGGTGAAGGGTGGAAACGACCTCTGGTTCAGGGGCAGATGGATATTGATTGTGGTACCGGTAAACCCAGGCGATGGTTGCGCCCGCACAGATCAGGAAGGCGGTTCGAATGAGGCGCATAAGGTAGCTCCTACTGCTCGCGCATGAGGCCCATGAAGCCGAATGCCGTTACGAGCAACGAAAACTGGTTGAGTAGGCTGATCCGACGGAATTTGGGTTCGAGCACTTCCTCGGTCTCATCGCCGGCGATGCTCAGTTCGATGGTGAGCCGCGCCACCAGGACAAGGCAAAGAAGGGTGCCTGCGAGGAGGATGCTCGGATGCTCCCGCATGTGAGTGGTCACACCGATCACTGCAAGAAGCGCTCCCCAGACCTGAAGCCTCTGTCCGAAGCGTGGATGCTCTGTGTTCATGCTGTGACCGTCGCTTCCTCCCGCAAGGAAGCGGAAGAGCTGCCTGCTTCGAGTAGATGGGAGTGCTTGCAACCGACGCAGCACACGGCTTCGGTGACCTTGAGCAAGCCGTCCAAGAAGGAATGAGGCGGCAACTCTTCTTCCCCGTTCTTCTTGAAAAAGCGCGGCATCGCTCCTCCGCGAAAGGCGGCATCCTTGCCCCACAACTCGGTTGCGAGTGTGCCCGCTCGACGGAAGAAGACGATGCTGCTCTCGACCTGCGGCCGGCCTCCTCCCTGCTCGCGAAGGGAATGCCGGGTGACGAGAACATCGTAGGTATTCTCGTACCGGAACATCTCGACGCGGCACAGCTCTGGCGCGATCACCACAGCATGAAGGCCGTTGGGCATGAAGTTCTGCACTCGCTGCATCCAGGCCAACGGCCGTCCATCTGAGCCAGTAAAGCCGACATAATACCCAAGACTCGCGATCGCTCCCCCGGCTTCTTCCCCGCGAAGCGCCCACCGATTCGACTGCTGCTGATGAACGAGCTGGAGCGTGGCGCGGCTGAAGATACCGGTCCGGCGTATCTCCTTTCGTGTCGGCTCAGGCAGGGTAAGGCCGCGGTGGGCCATGGTCGCGAGCTTCGTATCCATTTGTTCCTCTCTTTCGGGTTGATGTTGGGGTTTGTCTTCCTAAATTCCCCGCTCGCGCTGTCCTGTTTAGGAGTTTTCAAGGACAACCGCTCGCGCCACTTTCATGCATTGGTCGGCCACGTCTAAGCACCCGCCCACCTTGTAATGACGAGCGAGTTGCTTGAGTGCGTCCGACTTGATGACGTCCACCTCCAACTTGCCAAAACGATTTCTCGGAACGTCCAAAGCCTCCGCAATGGCGTTCAGAGCCGCTATTGCTTCCCTCATTTTGTTCTCTCCCTTTCGCTTACTAACGTTGTCGGATCGGAACGCCCAGCGCCTCCCGGATCATCTCTTTCGTGCAGCCTGCCCAGCACTTGTAAAAGCGCGGATCCGCGACCGAAATGGCAAGGTTATCGCCGGACCGGTCATGACCCTGCTTGGCGCAGGAGGGGCATTGCGTCCACCAGTTGTTGCTGGCCTTGCGCTTGACCTGAACATGATCGAGGATCTGGAACCCTCGCCCGCCATCGAAGGGCACGACGGGCTGCTCGATCTTGGGCCGTGACTGGAACTCCTCCGGGATGCTCAGGCCTTCGATGAAGGCCCCCAGTTCCTCGGCGGTGAGCCGCTTCACTCCGCGGAGGTACGCAAACTGCGACTGGAGATCGGGGGCAGCCTCCTCAAACCAGTAGCGATGCATATTGGCGCGGTGTACGCCCAGCGGTCCCCGGATGGCATTGCCGAACTCCCCTTCCCGCAGCTCGTCCTGGCGTGGGAAGATCTCGATGCCGTCCAGTTGGTTGAGCGTCCCCTTGATCGGCACACCGAGCCGGAGCGCGAGATTGTAGATATAGATACGGCAGTCTCGTGCGGGCAGCGGCTCCTCACACAGGATCCAGAGGTGCGCTCCTCGCCGGGACATTTCGAGGGCGGCTTCCACGCCGTCCTCCTTTAGTTCCAGCTTTAGCTTGGCCAGGTCGCGGTGCGCCCGCGTGTAATCCGCGTCGATCGCCACCCACTTCGATCGCTGCGTCTGCGGATTGATGGCGTAAAGGCCGATCGTCTGCAGGCCGTTAAGGTGCTTGCGCACTGTGCCCTCGTCGAGCGACAGCCGCTGCTTCGTCAGCCGCTCTTTGGGCTGGTAATAGTAGAAGCGGCCGTTCTCAAGGTTTGGTGTGTCCGATTGGCGGGTAAAGGCACGACGGTTCACAAACCATGCCATGTATTCGGGAAGAAGGGCAGGATCGACCTTCAGGATCGGCGGTGCGGGCCGGGGCGGAATCCAGGGCGTCGTCGCGGCTGTAGACATGGTTTGCTCCTTCCGTAGGGGTGGTTGTAAGGGCAGATCGAAATTCAGTCAAATGGGAGAGAAAAGCCCTGTTTTCACGGGATTCTCTCTCCCTTTGCTGATCATTACGCGTGACAACGTTGCGAGCTGTGCTGACCAGTGCAGTCGCTCAGGTTGGTCCACTTCAGGAGCCGGTACGCCCAGACAGCTTTGTCGAAGTCCGCACCATTCAGGTCGTCGTCCCGGTCGAAGCGCAGCCAAAGAAACGCTCCGGTCGCTTCGTGGTAGACGTAAATCGCGCCGGTGTTCGGCCGGTGTGGGATGCTCTGCAGGAAGATGAGGCCGCCGTCAGTCTCGATCAGCCGCTCGGCTCTGGCGTCGCCGTTCTTCAGAAAGGCTGCCAGAACTTCCCATCGTGACGAGCCCGGCTTGAGGCCGGGAAGCGCATCGGTGGAGAAGAGATAGTCGACACGGAGCTGGCCGAGCAGCTCCCGTTTGGAAAAGCGCCGTTGCGTTTTCATGGGAAGGTCCTCATTTAGGGTTGGATTTGGGCAGAGATTGCGGAGGTAAGCGTCTGAGATTGTGCGGTTTCCTGTTGCCAGTCAGTCCGCACATCCCGGCCTGGTTGATGGAGATAGGGGAGTCAGAAACGGTGGAAGGCCCCTTGTCGAGAGCGCGCTGTGCGTCTTCTTCGGTTCTGTAGTACCCCGCCTCGCGGGAGTAAGGGCCACAAGCGCAGATCGTGCCGATGTAGTAGCCGGCCGCAGAACGCAACACTTCGTTCTCGACCTCCTTAAAGCAATGGGCGCAGGTGCTGGGCGCGCCGCTGGCAATGGTTTCTCCGGGCAGCATGGGTTTGTCCTCCTTCGGACGAGGTGGGTTGAGATGGATGACTTGGTGAGATTGGGGCAGACGACAGAGGTCGGCGCCTTAGCCGCGCTCAAGAGTCTGGGTTAAGCTCATGTTCCGAGCGCGCCGGTTTATCGGATATGCGATGATTTCGACAAATGGAACGGTCAGAACAAAACATCGGCGGCAGCCTGACGAGACGACGCGTGCTGCTGGCCACAATGTCCTTGCTGATTCCACCGGGGCCGCCAGCGGCGGCGGCAAGCGAGGCTGTGATGAAGAAATTCGGGGAAGATCTTGGCAAGCTAAATCCTAAAGCGCCACCAGTTCTGTCGCACTTTGCCTTTCTCATTGGTAGATGGAATTGCGAGGCAAAGTTGAAGTCTTCGGACGGGAACTGGCAAACCTTCCACGCGACCTGGAACGGGCGCTTTCTCCTCGACGGTTATGCCATCGCCGACGAGTACACAATGACTGATACAACGGGCGAACTGGTCGTGCTCGGGATGAACTTCCGCACGTATGACTCTGCCAAAGGAATGTGGAATATCAAGTGGTTGAATGCTATGTCGGGAACATGGACCGACCTCGGATCGGAAGAATTCGGTGGAGTCAAGATCACCGACCACTCCATCAGCTACTCCTTCAAGGAACCCGTAGCGGCCCAGGCCTATACGCGGGCCACGTACACGAACATCTCCTCGGAGCACTTTACTTGGCTGGGCGAGAAGTCTAACGACGGAAAGTCCTGGACCGACTTCATGGTCGTTGAATGTCATCGCGTCAGAAAGTGAGCATATCCTGAGGCTCAAGGTAGGCAGGTTCGCGATCAGGACCTTGTGCTTGCCGCTTCCTCGGCGTTCCTTCGCGATCAGCGCGCACTGCGACGCCGAACTCGTGAAATAAAGGGTCGTGTCCAGTGCACTCAGAACAGGGTTGAACTTGCCCTTATCCAACGCAAGTCGTGCCGACGCCCTTGCAAACGAGGCGGCTCTTCAAGGCCGTGCTGACCGTCATCGACCGGGCAATGACTTTCGTCTCCTGCCGCGAATAATCCGAGACAATCGCACGCCAGCGGTCTGGCTGAAGGATTGATCTGCGAAATCAATTCACCGCGATTTCCATTCATCCTCCAGGACAAATCGCATCGCGAACTCGGGGGCGACCTGGGTATAGGCCCCATCCCTGTACTTGAAGAATCTGCCCGACACCGCATCGATGTTCAGATAGCGGCGAGTGTTCCGATGTTTGTAAAGCTCCATTGTGCCGATCCGACCCATGTGCATGAAGTCGGGTAGATGCACGGAGGCTACTGCTCGTTTGAGTGGCTCCCAGTTCGGTTCAGCTTCGTGTGGTTGCTTCAAATTCTCCATCTGGTGAGTCTCCATGTCGCCGGATGAACCCTCGTATCGCCGGCTGTGAAATGCAGCGTATGGGCACAATGCAATTCAGTCAAACGAGCTGTTTGTTTCATTTTGGCCGCCGTTCAACTTGGTAAAGCCGCGCGAGATCGAGCTTCTCTATGCCGCAGGTATGAAGAGGTCGAGCTGGTTCGTCCCCTGCGATGAGGGCTGTGGTTGGCTCACGATCTGAACCAACGATCGACCTGCTTTCATCGTGAATCCACTTTGCTGCTCCAATTCGCTCACCAGATCAAACGCCTCACGGTCGTGCTCACGGATCATTCGTAGATCGTAGTCGGTGGCGAAGATGCACACCCGGCAGGAGAACCGGCGCAGATAGCCGCCAGCTGTGCCGTCTCGGTGGTACTCCGGGACGTACACCGGGTGCAGCGGGACAGCGTTATTCCAATGCCAATTCAGCACATCTTGCGTCGTGTCATTGAAGATAGGAAGCCAATTGAAGACGGTCCGGCCAGCTTTGCTTAGGGTTTGATCTTGTGACCAGGACGCCTGCCGTGCACGCTGAGTCGATTCCTGGGCGCGCATTCCCATGCAATTGACGAGCACCGGATGCTGCAATTAGCGAAGGATCTTCTGGATCGGACCACGCTTCAGGTCGCTGGTGCACTGTCGAAATTGCGCCGAAGGGAACTTGCCTCGGGCGCGCACCATCTCCAGATACGTCTTGTTCGGGTTGCGCACGACGTGCACTTCCATCCCGAACCGAGCGGCGATTTGCCGAGACCACTCGACCGCTGGGATCGGCCGCACATGCTCGAACCCGGTATCGGCCATGACGCAATAGGTCGGTGATATCAGGGAAGCGGGCGCGCACATATCCCAACATCCGAGTGCTGTCTTTCCCACCGCTAAGGTTGACCACCAGTGCAAGGCAGGCGGCGTTGGCGGCGATGAATTCTTCTAGATCGATCATCTTGAGACCTCTTCTTGTGCTCGAATCGAGGGACGAACAACACTGAACTCACCCTCGAACGGGCGCGGTTGCTGCAAACCACTGCAAACCGTCACAATTCATCGTTTTTGCGGGCGCACACGTAGGTAGTCAGAAATAACACTTGCGGCTGGCGACGTTTACAGCCGTCGCGGCAACGGTGCGGCAAGAGTGCGGCACGGGGCGGCAAGAACAGGACAAGAGAAGAACAAGCGTTTACGCAAGGCCGCGGCAAGCACCCGGCAACGCAACGGCAAGACCGGCAACGCGGACCAACTCAACGCTTTCTGAAAGGACAAGCCTCTCCGAAAGGAGAGGCTTGTGCATGAGACGGTCTTGGTGTTTCAGGTCTTCAGTCATCCTTTGATCGACATGACGGTTGCGATTGCGTTCCGCAGAGAGAAGGTTTCGCGCATGGAGCCGTAGGCGAAGACGACTGCCGTATCAAGGAGGCTAGTTCGCAACTTGCCTGATGAGACGAAGCACATCGGCAGAGCCGGGTCGTCGAACTCCCGCGAGAGGGTGAATACCAGGTCGAGCGTCGACGTCAGGTAAAGCACGAGGTCTACCTGGCCTTCGTCGCGGATCGCCTTCTGAATCTCTTTGTAGCGCGACGAGGATTTCAGTGTCCTCTCATACTCAATTGCTATCCGAAGCGGGTTTTCTTCCATCTCAAGCTCGGCAATCGCGTCGTAGTCTTTGGCGAGCGGCGATCCCAGGACATAGTTGAGCGAGATGAGTTCCCGGTCCGATTTCCAGCTCCTCAGCTTTCCGGTGCGTCGGAATGCCTGGCAGATTTCACCCAGCTCCAGAAAATGCGCGCCCTGAAGGACGCTGGGCAGGTTGCGCGATTCCGACGTGACGCCGACAAGCCCTTCACCGCAATTTTCGAGAATGCTTAAACCGAATCTCGTGATGGAATACACCGCACCCTTATGCGGATGGATCGGCGCTGTCTCATGAACGTAAGCGCCCTTGATGAGCCGGCGAATCCTCCAGTTGAAGGAGCGGCGATTGTGCTCCAGACCCGCCTCCACCATCCACCGAAACAGCTGATCATGCGACACAAACGTACTGTTTCGGACGTGTAGGAGAAGTGGCAAATCTCGTTCAGGGTTCAACTGAACGCCAAGCCTCTGTTCCAGGGATGCATCCTCTTCCCTTAGAGAACGTTCCCTGCTGTCTTCATGATTTGAGCCGTTAAGCCATTCCATAAACACCTCCACTCTCCTTTATCTGTCTTTACCCATCCGCCCATTGGAAGAAGCAGGAGTGACTCCTGCTTCCCCCGAAACTCACTTGCGGCAAGGAGCCGCACCCCGCAGGATCGCCACTCCGCGTCGAAAGAGATGCGCCCGTGTTCCTCGCAGGATAGGCAGGCGAGGAGCATATCAACCGGAACATTGGCCTTGACCTTGCGTGTCAGCAGGAGCCGGTTCTGGGCTCCAGTGCGCTCGACGCCCGGGGAAATGTAGCGTGCCTGACCATCCTGATCAGGTCGTATGCGTTGTTCCTGGCAGGTGCCGGCGTTGAAACGGACGACGCCTGGAACGATCCAACTGCGACGTTCCCGTGCTCCGGCAACGAAGCCCGTGGTGTTGAAGACAGCAGCCTGTGTGGTAAAGCGGCCAGAAGATTGTCGGTCCTGACCGGGTCGCAGCCACCACAACGTACCGAAGCTCAGACAGTGCACGATCATGACTGCTTCCCTGCCGGCACACCGCCGCGCGCTTCTTCAAGGCTGTGGTGCGCCCGGCCGAGCTGCGCCCGGAGTTGCGCAACCTTCTGTTCGCTCGCTCTAAGCTGAGCCTTGTTTTGAGCAGCAAGCTGTCGTACCTGCTCCTGGAGCTGGCTGACATCACCACTCTCGGGATCGACGGGGATCTCCGGGTGCGCATCTGTCTCGACTGCAACGCTCTTTGGGGGCGTTGCCGATTGAATCTCGGGCGACGATTTGGCGACCGTCTTGGGCGGCTTGGAACGCAGTTTCTCGGCCTCCTCTAGACCGTCCTTAATGCCCTTACTCGCATCCTTCTGCGTCTCTGCCGCTCGCATTGCGGCGACCTCAATTGACTGCGCGTTGTAGCGGCGGACGAGCTGGTTATGTTTTTCTATGGTCTCCATTGCCCTTGCACGGGCTGCCACATGGCTGTTATAGACCTGCGCGACAACGTCGCCGGCAATGTGCAGGCGCAGACTACGTTGCCGCCACAGCCAGACGATGTACATGACAGACGCCATCAGGAGCAGCGTCAGAACGATGCAGCTCCACCAATAGAAGTCCTCGACGGTTTCTTCAAAGACTGCCGTTCGGCCCTGCTCAATCACCGCACCATAGTCCTTGTCCTGGAGATTGATCTTTCCTAAAGCAGCCGCGACCCCGCTTTGTTGCTCGGCCCTTCCGGCACCTGTCGCACCCGGATCGTAAGAACTCCGCGGCCGATCGGCACCCAATCCCGCGCCAGCTGCCTGCGCGATTGCGAGTGAAGGAGTGAGAAGCAGCACACATAGAACGGTCTTGATCTTCATCTCCCTTTTCCTTTCTTTCCCTGGCGGGTGCGCTTCTCCTCCAACTCCGGGTTGCTGAAGCGAAGATTCAGACCTGCGGTATCGTCCTGGCAGGTCGCGTATTTGCGGTAGAGATTCTCGGGAACCCCAGGAAGCCAGTGACGGAATGGCTGCCGGATATGAACGTGCCGGTGCAGCACACCGCGTAGCTTGTCCGGCGCCAGCATCTCCATCTGACCGGTCGGCATGCGCTTGATGTGCTCCTCCTGCGCCACCGTCTCCCGCACCTCGGTCTGGCTGCCATCACCGTCCTCTTTGTAGCTGGTCTGGAACAGTCCGCTCTTGCGGATACGCATACTGCGCCGCATCTGCCGGATACGAGCCGAGGCTTTCAGGAAGTCCTGCGCGGTTTCCTCGTCCTTGATGCGTAGCATAAAGGTGGTGTTCGGCGCGCTGGCGACGTCGTTCCGGAAACCCCGACCGACCTGAAGGAGCTGCGGAGCGCTCTGGAGCGCGAAGAGAAATGCGACATTGGCCCCGCGCGCCGTGACCAGGATGTGCGCGAAGTTTTCATAAGCAAAGGGTGAGAACTCGTCCATGATGACGCTGACGAACGGCTGCTCCTTCCCTTTCTGGGCCTCGGCATACCGCTTGCCGATCATCAGCTGGAGGTTCTGGAGCAGCATCCGGCCGAGTGCCGTGACCGCGCGTTCGTTCACGTTGACGTTCAGGCTGACGTAGAGGATGAGCTTCTGTTCGATCACGTCATTGAGCGAGAGCAGATTGTCGTAGGAGCCGGTGATGAGCGCAAGGTCGTCGGCCATGAAGGTCATCAGGTTGTTGATCAGCCCCTGGATCTTGGCGACGCGCTCCCGGTCGCCGAAGGATTCGAGGAGGTTGCGAACACTCATCTGAAGCGTGAGCCGCTGCTGGTCGGTGATGGACTGATCGCTGTGGGTGCGCTCCATCGCCAGCTTGATCTGCTGTTCGAGGATGTCCTGGTCATAGGCGGCGACCAGCACGTCATGAAAGTTGAAGCGCTTGCCTGTGTAGTGGAGGATGCGGGCGATATTCTCGAGGTACACCCGCTGGTGGCCTTCGAAGAAGTCCTTCTCCATCTTGAAGCTCTCGAAGATAAAGCTGATGTGGTCCTCGTAGTTTCCGTCTTCCGACCAAAAGGGGTTGTAGCTGGCCGAGACGTCGGGCCGCAGCGGGTTGACGACGCGGAGCTGATGGATGCGCCCGGCCGCTTCCATGGTGGGGATGAGCTTTTCGAACAACTCCCAGTCGCCCTTGCCGTCGATGAAGATGATGGGGGCGCCACTATAGATATCCTGCTCGGTGATGCCGTGGAGCAGAGTGGTCTTTCCGCCACCCGTCATCCCAAAGCAATTTGCCTGGTATGTCCGAGTCTCGTTCGTCCAGGTCACCGGCTCGCCATAGATGTCGTAGCCGAGCAGAACGGCATGGTTCTGGCGCGCCTGTTCGACATACTTGCGGTCCTCAATTGGTGAGATATATGGAACGGGCCGTGGCCACGCCTCTTCCATCTTGCCTTCGCGAGTCGCAACGTAACGCAGCCATTCGTAGAGGAAGACAAGCACCAGGAGCGGATAAAAGGTGAACTCGACCAGCTGGTTGGCCCGGAGGTGAAACCTGCTGTACGCGAGGTAGTAGACAACGCCGGCCAATCCAAACAGCAGTAGCCAGACAAGCAGCATCGCATCCTCGGCGTCATTGCGCGACCGCGGCCGGTTTTGCTGACTGGATGGCATGTTGGTCTCCGTGAGAAAAGAAGAAGGTTGCGGCCACGGCGAGCGCGAGCAGTACCAGGCCGATGACCAGCAAGGGATGAACTTTGCGCCTGTTCTTGTGGTCGCGCTGCTCGATCGGGTTCAGGAACGGTCGCTTCACGAACTCGGTGAAACCGCCTGAGTCTCCGGCCCGGTATGCGGAAAGGAGGCGCGCTTGCGCCTCCTCGGAGGTAATGGTCTGGTTCGAATCCATCACAGCACCACCGCCGCAATCACTGGATGGGACTCATCGTTCTGGAAGACAAAACGGTAGAGGTGGGGCTGTTCGCTGGTCTGTTCAAAGCACAGAACGCCGTCCACGGTCTGACCGGGGTTCACATCCGGATTGCTGATCCGCTCCTCGCGCACGATGAGACTCGCGGTTGTTCCCGAACCGAGTGCCTGGATCTTCTGTTCCGGCACCTGCAGGCCCTTCAACGAACCCACAACATTGCTGGCTGCGCTTGGGGTGAAGCTGAAGACTGAGGGAGAGCTCAGGCGATAGGGGTGCTGGCCGGGATTTGAGACTGTATATCGAACATAGAGCGCGTCCTTGTCCCTTACCACCTCGGTGATGCGCACGTTGACGTGGTCGGGGGTCTCTTTGACACCACGGCTACTGATGTTGGAACTCTGCAGCATTGATTGCGCGATGAGGGTGTCGGCCGCCTTCTGGATCTCGGTCTGGCTGATCTTCGCTTCCTTTTCCGCCTCTTTGGTTGCTTCAGGCCTGCCGTTGCTTTGGTCGATGACGAAGGAGGCGCTCGTCACTTCGCCGGGAGGAAGGATCTCGTAGGTCGACTGGGTGTGCTCAGTCCAGACGAAGAGATTGGTCGATTGTCCCTGCCGGACCGGTTTCAGCGCGACCGTATTGCCGTGCCACTCGATACGAATGTCATCGCTACCCACCGCGGCGCGGGTGATAGGCTCCGGCAGTTCGATCAGGCTGAGATGGTTCAGGGCCGTCGCGACCGGCGTGACGGCATTCGGGTTAACCGGTTGGTGAGTGATTGTCTGGGCCGAGGCGAGGCTCCCGGCTACGAAAAATAGAGCGGCTACCATCGGCTTCATTGGAAAAATCCTTTCGAGGGCTCGTGGGAGAGTCGTGAAGACCTCTCCCTCAAGCTGTTGACCCTTTGCAACTAGAGCTTTGCGAAATAGCTGCGCCGCTCCCAGCGCACAGGGTTGTTCTGGGTCAGGGTTTCCACGTACTTGGCAACCCGCATATCGAGCTCGTGCAGCTCACGTTTGCTGAGCCGCTTTGCCTTCCTGTCAGCGACCGTCCACTGGTACACGTAACCTTGGGGATCGCGCTTCAAGTCGATACACACTCGTGTTTGTTGAGCGTGAGTGGATGCCACACGTTCCAGGCGCCAGAAAAGAAATCGCATTACGGGCTCTCTTTCTCCTCATCACGCCTGTCACTCCCGGAGGGAGTCGACAGGCGGTGAAGCCGGTAGATCTCCTCCGAGGTGGAGGTTCGAGTTGATCGATCCCGCGTGGGATCGAATGGATTACTGCTGCCGGTACATCAACGAACTTGTCTCCCGTTCCAACCGGATGATGAAGCTCTTGTGTGTACCGCGAACAAAGAAGAACGACTCGTCCTGAAGAATGACGGCGCCTTCCTTGTCCTTGACCTGAACCGTGGTCTTCCTACCCCCGGTTCGGTCGGCAACAGCGTTGACGACCTCTTGAGGAAACGCGTGGAAAAGAATGGAACCCATTCCCTTGCCGCGCGAAACGATGGTGTGGAGCGCAGCGCACCAGCCCTCACGGTTTTCCGTCTTGCCCTGCCCCCAGTAGCCGATGATGGCCTGGAGCGAGCGAGACTGATCGCGCGTGGAGTCTTCCGAGCGGCGGAAGCTGGCATTCGCTTTCGCGAGTTCCCGCTTCGTGTGCTTGATCGAGTTCTGATCGCCGGACTGTATGGCGACCGTCACCTTTTCCCGCGCTGCGTCGAGTGCTTTCTTTTCCTGGTTAAACTGCTTTTGGATGACGGCGTGACCGGCTGCATAGACGGTGTTCACCAGGCGTACCTCACGAAACATCTCTTCCGAGACATCTCCGCCGGTGATCAGGCCTCGAAACTGTTCGATGGGAAAGGGACTCTCCAGCAGGTCCGCAATGTCCTTGCGAAGCACGTTGTAGAGGTTTCCGATGCGGTCAGTCTTTTGGGTGTCTAGGCTCATGGGAAGTTCAGAGACGGCTTTGGCGGTCTTGAGAGACAGCCAGGGCGCGGCTCCAACCTCTGTCCGAATGGAATGCAGCTTGGTACGGTCGGCCCGGATGTTGTGCTTGAGGGAGTCGATCTCCTTCTGAAGTTCGGCGACCAACTCATAGAGCAGGTCGTGACGATCCGCAGCGACGCAGGAGCTCATCAGGTCGGTAATGACGCCGATCTGATTGCCCCGCGACTTCAAGGCGACGAACTCGAGGTTGAACCACGGAGATTTCGCACGTTCGTGCTTGATCTTCGTGACCTGGTGAGCCTGCTTGAGAGCGAAGCGATCCGCCACAAACAACGGGAAGCGTTCACTCTCGATCACGCACACCCAGTCGAAGTCGAAGTCGCCGCCGTTAAGCTTTGCCGTCTCCGAATGCAGGGTATAGGTGCCCTTAAGCGTAAGCTGTTCCGCTGCGATTCTCAGTGCCTCATCGAACGTCAGATGTTGGCTCTGAGCAAGCAAGGTAGCGGCCTCTTCCGCATGAAGGTGGAGCATGGGCAATAGATCTTCCTTCATGCGCACCGGGTAGCGGACGCATAAACTCCGATCGGAAGTGCTTGAGGTGATGGCTCGGTCTCGCGGCATCCAATCCGCCGCGGACACGACCTGGCCGTTGCTGAGGTAGAGAACGCCATCGTCTGCCAGCGCGAACGCGGGTAGATCGAGGCCTCCTCCGGTCAGCAACTTGTAGGTCCAGCGTGCCAGCAGGCGGTCCAGCTGACGGTGGATGTAGGGATGCCTGGTAAGCTCCCCACTTCCATCGGCGAGCAGCGTCGCTTCGATGATCCTTTGGAACTCTTCGTCCTCGGAATCGTCGCTGCGAACGGAAGAACCGATCATCTCGACCAAAGCCTGATGATTACGTTCCCGCCATGCGGCTTTGAGAGCATCGATCTTTTCACGCGCCTGCGGCACAATCTCGGTAGCGATTGCGTCAAGGGGAGCGTGCTGCAGCACCGTGTAGCTCGACTCAAAGGTAAGCGGGCGAGAAATCTCCCGGATGCCTAAGACGATCGGACCACGAAAGGCACGTACATCCGAACCGAAGAGGGTCTTGAGTGCAGACTGTTTCTTCAATCCAGGTTTGATCGAGCTTTCCGGAACGACGAGATCGCAGCCGAGGGCATCGGCCACGTCATCGTTCATCACCTTGAAGCTCCCTTTGGCCTGCGTGGACTCGAACGCGAGCCGGAACTGATAGAAGTAACCCTCCGGAAGACCAAGCTTCAGGAAGAGACTCCTTCTGATCCAACCGCGGCAGTCGTTCGTTCCCAGCTTCAGGTCCGGAACAACGAACACAGTGGCATCGGCTTCTTCGCGAACGACCTTGAGGGCCGAGACGAGGATACCGAAGTAGGTGATCGCAGCTTCCGGCCACATTTCGAAGCGTTTCGCGAGCAGGGGCTCGTGAGCGGCATCGCAGAAGTAATACTTTCCATTCTTGGCGGAACCAGAGGCTCCGACCATCTTGTAGTGAACGCCGTTGTGACGAACACCGGTGAGGGCGCGTGCGACCGTTGCTTCCTCATAGTCTTCGAGGGCTTCCGTCGGAACGCTGACGATTGCGACCTTGGCGTTGGGATACATGACACCCAGCAGCGTATTTGCAGTCGTCGCATCCTGGCCTACGCCGGGGATCCGTTCGACCATGCTGCCGTTCTTCTGTATGTCCAACATCACGATGCGATTTCCTTCCATCCTGTGCATAGCGAGTCTCCTTGTGCTTGGGGTTGCGGCACGCGAGAGACCGCCAAAACCGTAGAGAGGACCGCGTCTCCGGCTTTGCCTGGTCTGTCACGTCCTGTTGAAACGGGACCAACCAGGCTTGAAGCAGCCGGGTCAGCGGGACAAATCCTTGCGAGTGAGGTCCGCAAGGTGACTCAGAAAATCGAAGCGTTAGCGAAAGAGCTATACGAGACGATTTTTCTGAACTTGTCCGCCGGCCGCGCCTTTATGTCTTGGTGTTGACAGGGCGCTTCTCGACAGCGATTCTTCCTTCACTCAAATCCGCTACCGCCTTCCACGCTTCAATCGTGTAGTAGGGCTGGCTCAGCTTCAACGACTCGAGCTGGGCTTCGAGTTCGCTGGCGAACTCCTGATTCAGTGTGATGACCGTCGCGTCCAAATTCCCAAGAAAGAAGCGCGTCGTTACCGCGTCGCGCTTCTCCTGCGGCTTTCGGCCCCTGCGCGGCTTGTAGAGTAGTTCAGGCCCCGCGGGCGTTGTCACTGTGGCTGTGCTCATTGATTGTTCTCCCCTCCTTCGTTCTGCGTTTCAGATCCCGGTGTTCCTTCGAGAACCGCCTCGCGCTTCTCGCCCTCGATTTGCTTGGACCAATACTCCCCAACCAGCAGACCGTTCGGGTTAGCGGCCGAGCGTTCCATGCTCACCAGACGAAGGTGATACTGTTCGACCAGCTTGTCCGTGATCTCATGCTCATTGACCATCCGGTGCACCGTGCGCACACCGAAGGCTTCATAGGTCATCGGGTCTTCCCGGCTTGCCTCAAGCGTGCTCAGCTTAAGCGTGGACATCGCCTGTTCATCCTCCAACTTGCCCACGGTGTTGTCCTTCTGCAGTTGACCGATGGCGGCATGTCGTAGATTGCTGGTCATCATGTTCATGGCGTCGGCCCAGCTTTGACCCAGGGTGTGCGGATCATAGGTGAGGTAATGGCCGAGAAACTGCTTCAGGAACGCCTGCTTCTCGTACTCATCGGGGCCGGCGGTTCGGGCTGAAGCCAGCACGGCGGGGAGCAGACCTCGGTGGGCGCCGGCACCATAGGGACTCACGACCTGCGCCTCGCCCGCGCCGTTGACCCGGATCACCGTCGGGGGCTGGATACGCACAAAGATGAATCCCAGAACGGCGACCAGCGCGGTCAACCCCATCACGCCGGCAAGGACCAGCGACCGATTCGAATAGGCGCGCAGGGCACCGTCCATCTCATAAAACTTCGGTTCTCTTGCGGTTGCGACCGGCTTTTTCATTTTTGGTGCTCCCTGACTTTGGTTTTGTCCGATATGGGTTATCGATCTATGGCGTTACTTGGCGCGGCGGAGTGTTGGGCGGTGGGGTACTCAGGTTGCGGTAGGTGCCCCCTCCCGCCCCACCCTGCGGACTCTGGGTGGTGCCCCTGCCTGCCGCCGCGCTGCTTCCCTTGCTGCTGACTCCCGCGGCCAGTCGGCTCGCCTGGTTGACCGTAGCCAGAAGTCCGACCAGAGCGCCGCCGACCCCGCCGAACTCAGCCTTAAGCACAAAGAACGCAATAATGGGGATCAGCAGAATGCAAATCGCATACAGAATGCTGGTGAGCCCGATCCAGACCTGTGTTTGCGCCCCCGTGACGCTGTTCGCGAAGAAGGGACTGGCCGTTATGTCTTGGCCATTTACGGCGGTGATCAGGCAGGCGAGGACTGCATAGACAATTGCCCAGCAGTTCCACACGATCAGGTTCTGGATATAGAACTTGGCGACAGAGTTCACCATCCTGCTCGGTGCCAGCGCGAGAACAAGGGGACCCACGGCGTAGACGACCGCACCCCAGAAGATGTAGATCAGGGTAAAGATCTGCACCGCGACCGGAAAAATGATGTAGGCGATTGCGACCTCTAGACTGTTCACAATCGCAGCGCCACCGCTGGCAATCATGTTCCAGATCGAGCCATACCCATTTGCATTCCAATTAGCGGAAAGTTGTTTTCCCCAATCCTTCATCAGATCGCCGCCGCCATAGGAGTTGTCGATGTACTGCGCGATCTGATTGAACCCGCTCATCGTGTCCGTAAAGAATGTGGTCCAGTTACCCACGACGAATGCCACGACGATGTACTTGAACACTGTCGCCGTCAGTTGCCGGGTGTCGCCCCCCTTGGCATAGGCCTCATAAATGCCGAGCACCAGAAACATGACCATCAGCACGTACGAAACGTTCTGAAGGGCCGGAATCATCTTGCTAGCCATGCCCGCCTGCACGGTCTGCATCATGGTTTGGAATTCGAAGATCGAAGCGTCCATCGGTTCCTCTTATCGCGGCGTAAGGATGCCTTGCAGGTTCTGGTTGAACTGTTGCGTTTGCGCGGTGGCGTTTTTCGCTCCGGCTCCTGCGTTCGACAACTCGGTCGTTCTTACCCGCAGGAGCGCCGCCATCGCCGACTGGCTGTACGCATTCGCCTGGAGCACCCACGCAGACCCTTCCGCTTCAAGGATCGGCGCCGTCCCGGGAGCGGCCGACTGAATCTGCTGGTTCAGCGATTGCGCTACCTCCAACTCACGGGTGGCCACGGCGTCCAGTTCGATCGCCTTCTTCATCGCATCCTGGGCCTGCGCGTCGGTCATGTCGATCGTGCTCCTCACGTTCAGTGGAGCCGCGGTCTGATTCGGCAGCGTACCGTACACCTGGGTGTAGCTGGTTGCAAAGCCCGCGATGTTGTTCGGGTTTCCTGAGAGCATCTGCTGCTCCAGCTGCTGCGGCGCCGGCATGGTTGCGCTCGAGAAAGTCAGATTTATAAGCGATTGCATCGACCGCATGGGTGCCGTGAAGCTCGCCGACAGCGCCCTGGCGCTGTTGATCGCCTGCTGCGGGTAGAGCACAGTCTGCTGAAACCGCTGCGCGTCCTGCTCGACCGATTGAATTTGCGCCAGGGGTGAAGCCACGCTGCTGGTCAGCAGACTGGAAATCTTCTGCAGCCCTGCGAGGATGACGGCGAGATCGATCCCGAACTGCGCATGTGCCTGTCGGGGCACGGCCACACCGAGCAACAGTCCGGCGGCGCAGACCCAGCCCGCGCGCGGGACCAACCGTTTCCATAGCGACTCCTGTTGCGGCATCGTCTTCTCCTCTCGCTACTGCCGGGCGATCGTGCCCTGCAGATTGGTATTGAACTGTCGCGTCTGCAACACTTGCTCTTTCCGTATTCCATTGTCGTGAGCCAGATTCCCAGCCTCCTCCCGCAGCATCGACGCCAGGAGCTTATGTTGGCTGGCCAAGCTTTCGAGCTCAGCCGCGCGGGCTGTGGCGGAGAGCATATCCGCGGTGCCGGGCGCGGTGGTCGAGCTCTCGGACTCGATCTGGTTGGCAATGAGCACGAATTCGCTCGCAGCCTGATCCGCCGCTACTGACTGGGCGAGCGCATCCTTGGCGAGCGCGTCATCCATGTCCATCATTTGGCGGTGCGGCTGCGGGGCCGCAGTGGCTACAGGAACCGTCCCGAAAGAGGTGTTATAAAGCCCGTTCAGATTGCCCAACGAGCCAGTCGATCCTCCCAGGAAGACCTGTTCCAGGCTCCGGCTATTGGTAAGCTGCGCACTGTTGACCGGAAGCGTGAAGACTCCGGACATCCACCCCCGGTAGCTGGTCACGATGGTGCTGATGTAGCTGTGCGACTGGTTGATCAGGCTTACCGGAAAGAGCAGCGTCTGCTGCTCCTGGCGCAGAGTGCTCTGAATCCCGTTGATGCTGGTGAGCGCTCCGCCGATCGCTGAACTGATCGTCGAGTCGATCACGCTGAAGATGTCCCAGCCCAAGGCCATCGCAGTCGGCGGTGCGATCAACAGAAGCGCACCGAGCACGCCCGCTGTTTTAAGTATCGTTCTCGTAGAGACCCCTGGCCCAGCCATCGTCATGCCTCCTGCAACACGTCTTCGAGCACGCGGGTGCTGGTCTTCACCATGGGCGTGCTCACACGTCGACCAAGCGCCACCTGCATCACCTCACCCGACCGCTCCTCCGGAAGCTCTTCCAGCGAGGCGAGCCCGTTGGGATAGGTTGCTGCAAGCTCCTCATAAGCTTTCGTGGCGGGGAGGTGGGCGTACTTCCGCAGCCAGTACTGGCGATACCACTTCTCCCGCGGGAAGGTGGTCAGCAGCCAGTATTCAATCGGGGTGGGCACAATGTGCAGGCTGTGCGTCGTCTCGGACTTTTCCCCGATCACCAGCAAGAATTCGCTTTTCTTGCCCTTCTCCGTCATACCCAGATGCTTGACCCGATGAATAGCCGTTTCGTTCAGGTGCACGAACTGGCGGAGGACGTCGATATTTCCCTTCTGCCGCCCGATCAATTTAGTCGCTGTCGTTGTGAGGATCGCGCCGCCGAATTCGTTCGGCTTGTCGGGGGTGCCGGTGAAGTCTTCGACCGCCTGAGAGAGGCCCCATACGCAGGCATTGCGCTTGCGTGCAGTGCGGAAGAGTTGCACAACCACAGGACCGAGACTGGGCGACTGCAACAGCGACCAGCACTCATCGAGGATGGTGATGCAACGCTTGTTGCTCTTCCCCATCGCTCGCTTGTTGGTGGCATAGGCGATCAATAGGCTCATCGCGGTTTCGAGCTTGGGATCGTCCTTGAGCTGCTCGATGTTGAAGTAGAGCCACGGGGTCGACATATCGATGGTCGTCGGCCGGTCGAAGAGCTTGGCGTACATCCCGTTCTCCACCCAGGCCCGCAGCTTGGTCGCCGCCAGCCTCGCCTCCCGGTTCACGATTTCGTTCTTGTCCTCATCGTGGTAGTTCTCAAGCTCGTCTTTGAGATCGCTGTAGGTCGGGATGGTGCTCCCGGACCGCATCGCGGCACGGTCGTAGGTCTTGCGAATCGCGGTCAGCAGCAGATTATCCAGAAGATCGGTATCCGTGGCGCCGCTGTCCCCGATCATGAAGCGCGTCAGGTTTTTCAGGAAAGCCATGTGATCGTTCGAGGGGAAGGAGTCTCCGGCCTCCAGATCGAATGGGTTGATCGTCTCTTCGCTGTCGAGCGACATCGAAATCATGCGGCCGCCCATGTACGTGACAGCCGGAAGGTACGAGTCGCCACGCTCGATAATCGAAACCTGAACATCCTGCCGTCCGCAGGTCAGTGCCATCCGCCCCACGACGACGCTCTTGCCCGACCCGGAGGCCGCGGCCACGATTGCGTTCGCGTTTTCGAGCCCCGCGTCGAACGGAGAGAACGGAATCAGCTGCCGGTACGGCGTCTCGAATAACATCAGCGGAGACCGCGGCGTTCCCGCCCAGGGCATCTCGACCGGAATGAGATCGGCCGCGTGCGTGGTCAAGAGGTCGTGATCGCGCTGGTCTTCGTCCGCCATTCCCGGCATGGAAGAGATCAGGAGCCGTCTTTGGGCCAGCGTCTCGCCATAGGCTCGTGCTCCGTTGGCCTGCGAAACGATATGCAACACCTGCTGACGTCGGCTGGAGAGCTCCCGCTCCGCCATCTCGTATTCATAACTGCTGAAGGCAGGACGAGAGGTTCGCACCGCGATGGTAAGGCTCACCTTCGCCGTCTTCACGGAGCTCGCCAGGATTTCGGCCTGAATGTCCATCAGCTCCTGGGTCGCGACCTGGGCCTCCATGTCGACGCGTTGGTTGCCTTTGGAATCGATCTGGGCGGCCTGCATCTTCTTTAGCCGCTTCTTGTACTTGTCGAGCACCGCTCGCTGATCGGGGATCGTGACCTGGGTGGAGAGAACCACCGGGAAGCCCACAGTCAGCAGACTGCGCAGGATCCCGGGATAGGTGCCGTCCGGGGGCGTCTTGAGCGACACGAAACTCCAGAGCACCCCGTCTACATTGATGTAGTTCTCCGCGTCGCCAAGAATCGAGACCGTAGAGGCCTGTTCGCGCGGCGACACATACCGCTCAGCAAGATCGCTATCATGGATTCGGGTCGTGTCCGGTGCCTGGGGGTTGAGAGTACGCTTGATCTCCAGGAAGAGTTCCCCGTGGGTCATTCGTTCCGGGCCCATCGCCGTGCGCTTCAACGAAGATTCCACACCGTTAACGATTGACTCGAACTCCGCGAGAGCATCGGTGTGCTCCTTCTTCGAGCGCTCGATGCACTTGCGCATAGACAACGAAAAGCCCGGCTTCTTTTCTACGCTCTTCTTCATGGGGCTACCGGCGGCGGTCATCAAACGCCGGTGCTTCTCCGGATCCCAGATCAGGTACACCGCCGCAAGCCGTGTGAGGTATTCCCCTTCCTCTTCGCGCGTTTTCCACTGCTGTACGCGATGCGATTCGAGCACCAACGCCTCGGAATTCTGCGTCCGGCGATGATCCTCATAGCGGGTCAACAGGCCGTGGAGACCCTCGACAACCTCGTAGCGGAACTGCAGGCGCATGCTTTGTTCGGGGACGGTCCGCAGCAGCGACTCCACCAACTCCTTGGTCTCGTTTCTTCCCTCATCGTCCGAGAAATACGTCAGCGTGCCGGCGATGCGGAATCCGGCCACGTAGGACCCATCGGTCCGGATCATGACGTTGTCGAGAAAGTCCCGAACGGGCAGCAGTTCGCAGAGTGCCGGGTCCTGGAGAGATCGCATGTGTGCTTCACGGGTCTTGGGCATTACTCGTCCTCCTTCAGATAAGGGGTTGTCAGCTGCGTGTCTCGCGCCAGCGCGCAGTAGCTATGAGGTTTGCCGTACCAGGCCACAAGATCGACCATGTACTTGCGCGGTTTGCCATACTTGAAGAGCATCAGGGCCGGTACACCCAGGCCCAGCACCACCAGCACCAGAAACCAGTTCATCGGGATCGAGAAGATGTACCGGTCTGAAAAGACAAACTGACCTGCGATCATCGCCACGGCGCAGGCAAACGCGAGCGCCAGCATGTCCTCGATTTCAAGGAACATGAACGTGACCTTGAGCGCGAGATTGCGCGATACGGGACTCACACGCAATGCCATTACGCCATCCCGCCCTTTCCCGCAGCGACGAAGTGCTCGAACAGCCGCAGCAGACCCGAGCAACTCAGTGCCGCAAAAGCTGCAACCACATGGCGCAGCCAGTCATCCCCGATATTGAGCCGGGTGCCGACACCGCTCCAGCCAAGAACCGCACGCACGACCTCCAACCCGGCGTAGAAGGGAAGAATGACGTTGCAAACCCAATCGGCCAACGTGAGGAGTGCCGTAAACATCTGGTTTGAGCCCGACCCCTGACGGGCGAAGACCTCCGCAAGCCGCAACAGGCCAGAGACGGATAAGGCTCCAAGCGCTCCCCACACCCAGCGCTCGAAATCCCCACCTTTGGAAAACCGGTAGATACCCACCGCGATCATGAGCGCGGCCAGCACCGGCATGATGCCGTTGCCCAGCCAGTTGGTCAGGTTCAAGACGCCCTGATCGAAGGAGCCTGTGTTCATGCCTGAGCCTCGCTCTCGTCTGCGGAGCGGTTTGCCTTTTGAGGGGATCTGCCTTTCTGCGTGAGCACCATGGCCACTTTGCCGCTCAGGAACCACAGTTTGCGGAGTATCCACGCACAGGCCGCAAGCAGGACGCAGACCGCCATCAGCAGGAGGACGACCGCAAACGCGAGGCGCACTGCTGGGACATGCAGAAGCAGGGCGATCGACCATAAGGCAAAATACAGACTTGCAAGAAACAGAAAGACTCGGGTGCCAGTCGTGAAGGTCGTCATGGCTGCTCCTTCCACTGAACGAAGGCTTCGAGAGGGTTGTGGAACACAATGCTCCAGCGCACGATCCCGGGCTCGCAGCTCTCCCAGGCATCGGACTTGACCGTCACGGCACTCGAGGCGAGTTCACCAGCAACAACGATGAGTGCAGCGAACGCCATCAGTGCACCGGCTTGTGCCGCCCGAAGCCTTGCAGTTCTCAGGATCGATCTCATATCGTCACTCCAGTCCAGCTCTTCACCAGAGCCCAGAGCCCGGTCGCGCAAAGGAACCCAATGCCGCTGGCCGCATACACCTTCCACTCCTTGTGCTGGACGAAAGCGAGAATCCCTGCTGAAATGGCCAATCCGCCCACGATCGGACTAAGCGTGCCTGCCGCGTAGTTGAAGGCGTTCATGAGGATGTCGGTGGTGCTGTACGCGCCGCCAGGATTCCAGCTGCCCGAAGCGAGCTTGTAGATGCCCTGTATACCGAGCAGAAACATGGCCGCTACGATGGAGGCAAGCGGGTTGGTCCCTTGCGAGTGGTCCAGCAGCGCTTTGAAGATCAGCGCGGCGGCGATCACTGGGACGATGTGGCCGATTAAGACGTCATCCACGAAGTCTCCAGCAACTTTATTGATCCCGTTGGTGTACGGGGTCGAGACGCCGGCTGAAACCAGCTGCGCCGCTCCTGGAACGGTTTCCTGCACCAACCATGCACTGACACCCGGGAGGGTCAGTAGAAGCGCGCCCCAGAAGAGCCATTTCAAGAAGCCGCCGCTGGCTTGATAGTTCACCCCGCCCTCGTTGCGCAGTTTCATCCCTGCCAGCACAAAAGCAGATAGCGAGGCCGGGATGGCCAGCGTCATAAGGAGTGCGAGAAAAGCTTTGAAGATCAGCGGCGGCGTCATGGCTCAAGCAACCGCCTGTCCGTTTTGGATGAAGTACTCGATCAGCCGCGTGATGCCCGACACGGCCAGCAGACCACCCGCCGTCATCGCCGCCGGCATCCAGCTGCGGCCGCTGCGCCACTGGATCACGGTGCCGACAACCGCCAGACCGGCGCCCACCGGGCAGATGACGTTGCCCACCCAATTGACGACATTGAGAAACGCCCCTTCCGGCTGTGCCGCAGTTTGACCCTGGACCGCCTGCCCGACAGCAGGCTGCGTACCGAGGTTCTGGGCCATGGCCGATGCGGGAGCAAGGCACGCTGCACCGACAAAGGTCAGAGTAAGCATGAGCATGAGTTGTTGTGAGAAGCGTCCGAGGCTGCGCTGGACTGCGGCTCGGGCGTGACGAAGAAAGGTGAGCATCGGTAGTTCCTCCTCGGCGGGGCTCCCGCCGCAAAAGGAACATAAGGCCGTTCCGGAACTCCGGCAAATCGCGGAATCCCACAAAAGTCTTGTTTGGAGGCCTGTGTCGGATCTGGCGAAGTCTGCTTTTCGGAAATCAGCATCCGGGAGGCAGAAAGCCCAGCTGCATGAACCCTTGTTACGGCTCCTGCTGGTATGCAGGTTCAGACATCATCCATGGAGGAGAAGAAGTTGAAGGGATTTGCTCGTTTGCGCGATCGAGCAATGTGTTCAATTCTACTCGTCCGCGCAATCGGGCAATGTGTTCACTTCTGCTCGTTTGCGTAATCGAGTCATGTGTTCACTTTTGCTCGTCTGCGTAATCGAGCAATGTGTTCACTTCTACCCGTCCGCGCAATCGGGCAATGTGTTTGCTTCTACTCGTTTGCGCAATCGAGGAATGTGTTCACTTTTACTCGTCTGCGCGATTTGGCAAAGCGGCGGATAAGCAAATCACTCTGTCCAAGGCACGAGAATGGCCGGCTTTCGCCGGCCGCGGTCTCCGATCCGATTGTGCTTTTGATGGGCGGCGTGTCAGCGGTCTTGCGCAATGGAGATGTTCTGCGCGGAGGCTGGGTTCACACGCTGCGGCTTCGTAAAGATGAGATAGATCTCCGTCCCAGCGGGAACGCTCACCACAATGTGCTGTGTTGTTAGGAGATTCATAACCTGAGCGTCCGCTCCACTGCCGATGTTCTCCGCAGCCCGCTGACGAATGAGATCGGACTCGCTGACTGCGCTGTTCACGCCGCCTTGACCCACCAGCATGGCCCCTGCTTCACCAAGTCCGGCTAACGAACGAACCGCCAGACTTTTTCCCGCGTTCTTCCCGGTAACCTCGCCTTTGATCGCTTGAAGCGACGTGGTCGCTCCGATCGCAGAGATTGGAAGCGATTCGTGATTCACCAGCTCGAGCGAGCTGAACTCGATGTTGACGATCCCGGAAGCATCGGCTTGAGTGATCTTGCCCACAGCGCGACATCCGGCCGGAATCAGCACCCTGCCGTCGCGTTCATAGTTGTACTCGATGACAGCAGTCACAGGCGCATGCAGAGCCGTGCTGGCCATCGACTCCAGACGGGCTGCTACGTGGTAACCAGATTCAAGACCGAAGTTGTCCGGAGCCGCTTGAAGCGCTACACCGGGCTTCGCTGCCCCGCTGTTTTCGTGGGCCACAAAGATCATGGACAGCTTCGAGTATTCCTCCTGCTCTTTCTGCGTGTTGTGTGCCTCCTGCGCATCATGCGAGCCGCTTGTCCCCGGGTAGGCTTCTGGACTCCAGCTTTTCAGGTGATCGGGGGCTGTGTCAGGCTGCAGAAAGGCTGGCACTTGGCCCAGCGTCTTGTTCGCGGCGCTCGGGTTCCTTCCGAGAGAGGAATTTGCAGCCTGACCTCCGAAAGCCCCGGGCTTGAGTGACTTTGTCTTCTCGATGTCATTCGCTTCGAGCGATCCCGTCTTGGCGGTTGCGTTCTCGACTGCCATCTTGTCCGCGGGGACGAGCTGGCCCGGCGCGCTGGGCGTCACAACGCGACCGAGGTTCGGTTTGCCCGCATTCTCCGCTGTGCCTTTCTTATTGTTCGTTCCTTTGGTCGAGATGAATCCAAACAACGCCACCAGGAGCACCAGAATCGCTCCTGCAACCAGCAGCATCGTTCCAGTCTTGTCCTTGCCTCCTGCTCCGCCCGCACGACCTGGCATCACGAACGGTCGGCCATCCGTTCCCTTCCGGTCTACCGGGGTGCTCTGCTTTTCGTTCTCCTGGGGCACGATTTCTTCTTCACGGTTGGGAAGCGGATTCAGACTGGCCATGACGGTGTTCTCCTTGAAGCGCGGGCTAGGATTTCGGAACGATTATCGGGGAGCGACGAAAGAGACGTGAAGCAGGAGCGGCTTGTCCACCGCGTTCGCGGAGGCAAGTTGCAGCAGCAGCCGCTCCTGGCTTTGCTTGAAACCAGGCCGGACAAACGTCACAACGCCATCAGCCCGTTGCCCTGGAGCGAGCCGCCGGCCGTTGACCTTGTAGTCCTTCACCGGAACCTGCTCCGCCTCCACGATGTGCTTCCTGTCTTTCTTTCTGACCTCGCTCTTATCGCCGGGACTGCTCACCTCGATCTGCGGCGGAAGTACCTCGATCCAGTGGTCGCTCTGGTTCCTTACCGAATACGCCACCAGCATCAGCCCATTGGCTTCCCGTATCTCCCCAAGAGCACCGACGATGGCTGGACGCTCGTGCTTTGTCGACTTTTCTCCGAGCGCCGTGCCCTGTTGCCATGTAGGCGTCGCCACTCTCGCTTGCCCGTCGAGGGCACTCGCCAGCGGATTGCTTGGCTGGCTTCGCAGTTTTTTCCGCTCTTCCTCCTTCGTCATCACATCCGGCGATCCGATAAAGAAGCTCTGCTGCGGTCTGTAGTCGATCACGAAATCGACCGGCGTATTCAGACTCGCCGACCCGTCCGACAAGAGCCGGAGGCTGATCGTCTCCCCCGTGTCCATGGTGATCACCAGATTGCTCTCCGCTGGTTGCTTGGTGGATGGCTTTACGTACACCAGCCGCGGCTCCTGATCCGAATGCTCGGTCTCGAACAGGGTCGGTGCCCCTATTGCAACTGAGCTCACCGCCGCAGGCAGGCGGATCGTCGTTGTGAACAGCGGCCGCAGATGGACGTCAGTCACAGCGGAATTCGAGATCGTGACTTCCGACACCATCGGTTGGGAGTCTTTCAGCTGACTGAATGCAGTCGCTGTGGCGCACGCGACCGCCATTGCGGCGAGGGCCTTTCTTGAAGAACTCATTTGCTTGTTCCTTTCCCAGTGCCTGGATGATGAAGCTGCAATTCGCGTTCGTACCGGTTCTGGACCGAGACAACGTACGCGATCACCTCGGCGTTGCGGTACCGCAGTCCGCTGGAAAGAACGCGGTGCTCGCCGCAGTAGTACGCGGCCACCACCATGCGGAGGTCGCCGTGGAAGAGCTCGTTGAGAGAAGCGAGATAACGCACCCCACCGCCGATGTTTCCTGTGATGGAGGCTGGATCCGCAACAAGAAAGCGCGCCGCGGTCGCCGGCATCAGCTGCATCAAGCCCATGGCGCCCTTGTTCGAGAGCGCGTGTTGGTTCCAGCCCGACTCCTGCTCGATGATCGCGTGAACTAGTTCTCTGGGTAGGCCGTAATGATCGGCATAGGCGTTGGCGTAGTACACCGCTTCAGGCGCCCTGCTCTCTCTCGGCGCTGCTGCCTGTGCAAACAGGGACAGAGTTCCGCAGGCCATGCAAAACGCAGTCCGCACGGTTCTCATGCTGTCACCTCTATATCTGCGATTGCGGCCTTTACCTCGCTAGCTTCCATCGCTTCGGCATTCTTCTTCGCCGTGTGGATGATCACCTCGAAGGCTTGCTTCATCAGCATGCGTTTGCGATCCCCCTCCGTCTTCACGATCAGGGGAAGCATGATGTCCTTGTGCACGGCGAGGATCTCGTCCATGCTGAGCAGCTGCATGGCCTGCGCCACATCGTTCATCTCCGAGATGCTGGGCGGTTTTTCAAGGTTGAAACCCCGCAGAGCTTTTGCGAGTCCCGCGATGAACCGGTGCGTAGCCGCAGTCGCGGTTGGGGTCTTGCTCTTGACAATAGCCGCTTCCCTTTCGGCCGACGGGTGCTCGACAATCAAGTAAAAGCTGCGGCGACGCAGGGGATCGCCAAGCCGTCGCTCCTGGTTCGAGGTCATGAAGACGAAAGGTATGGTCTTCGCTTCAACGGTCCCCATCTTTGGGATGGAAAGCGTCCATGCAGACAGCAACTCAAGGAGCAGCGCCTCAAACGCGTAATCGACCTTGTCGATCTCGTCGATCAGTAGAACGCAGCGCTTTTCCTGCTCGATGGCCGTGAGCAACGGTCCTGCGAGAAAGAACGCGCGGCTGGTAACATCCTTGCGAATCTGATCCCAATCGAAAGCGCCCTCGGCTTTCGACTTCAGCAGCACGAAGAGCTCCTGCAGGCTCTTGTCGAACTGCCCGATTGCCTTCTCCTCGTTGATTCCCTGGTAGCACTGGAGTCGAAGCAGGTCGGCTCCTGCCGCACGGGCGACCGATTGAGCCAACTCCGTCTTCCCGGCACCGGCTGGACCCTCCAGCATGATCGGCTTGTTGATCTTCCCGGCCAGGTACACCGTCGTCGCGGTCTTCTGGTCGGTGAAGTATCCGACTCGGCTCAATGCCGAAAGTGCATGACCCGGTGAATCAAACATCCCGCTCCCCCTTGGTAAACGAGTCAGCTCGGGGGCAGCGTAGGATGGGTCCTCATTTCAGTCAAATGAGGTTTTCAGTGATCAAAATGCGTTCCGTCGGGCCCCTGCCACCCGTTCTCCGTCTTTTGGAAGCCGTAATTTGAGTGGATCGTTTCGACATCTCCAGGCTTCCAATGTCCCATCTTGGTCAGGTGTTTCTCGCGCACGTCATAGAAAAGCGTGTAGACATTTGTCCCGTGAACTTCAGCAGATTGACCGTCGGTCTTCTTCAGCTCAATGAGTTGCAGATCACCGCCTAATCCAGACCGCTGATTCAAGTTGTTCCAGACAGTAATAGCGTCCTCCTGCGTCGGGGGACTGGGATTCTGTTTGCAACCGGTTGAGGCGACCAGCAGGGCGGCCGTTACGATTAATTTCATCCGCATGTTTCAACTCCTTGGACGGTGCAGCTTCCTAAGCACGCAATCGAGGTCCTCGGTGCCGCCTGGTGAACATTTTCAGCATCTTTGACCCAGTGGTCAACCCGGCCGCGACCTTTTACTCCGATCACTCGGGCGATTTCATGCAGAAATCTCTAGATTCTCCCGAACAGTCTCTTGAGCGACCGGTTTCCGTCCTTTTGACACTCCTTGGCTGTTCTGGGGTGCGGCACCCTCAAGTCGGCGATGCACTTGCTTTGCGATGTGTTCAGGGATTCTTAGCGACGTATAGCGTCGCTTGTATCTGGTCTCCTCGTGTACGAGTTTCAGTACCCCGGGCTCGTTGATGAATATCCGCCTGACAGTGCTCTCGCTGAAAAGCCACAGCTTCGCCAAATCAGCTACTGAGTAGTGCTTTTCGAGGGCTGCGAGCGAGTTCGCAGCAAAAGTTCTGTTGTTGTCTAAGGGCGCTGTTCGATTACGCGCAAGCGGCATATGGCTCTCCCGTCCGACTTCAGTTTTGTAGAGACGAAACGTTCCGTCAGGTTTCCCTGACGACAGCAGGTGATCCAGAGACGCGATTTGCGCCCCGTTGCCCATCTATGTATGACAGGTATGACACTCGGTCAAATTAGCTTCGAGTCGTTCCGGCTGACGAGCTTTTCTTGACACGGAGCTGCCCGGCTCAAAAAGGGGAGGTATGCCGCTCGTCCGGTTCTGGCGATGGGGTAAGTGCTAGTTTGAGAGAGTGGGCGACCACCAAAGCCGCCGGGGGCGCCTGCTCAGATGCGATCTGGGCACTCACCGTGTTGCCGGATTTGTGCTAATTTGTGCTAGCCGCTCGCAAATCATGCAATTCGTGACAAACATGACGCTTTTAGAATGTGTTACTTGCTGATAATAAAGGCAGGTGTATCGGTTCGACTCCCGCCGCCTCCACCATTTCTAAGTCGCCTCTCACGAATGACATATGCAACATCTGGATGCTTTGTACGATAAACGTACGACGAACCAGTCATGCCGAAGCTTTGTCGACGCCACTTCAAAGGTCTGTTCTAAAGGGTGATCGCTCTACAACCCCCGATCTTTGGTTCCAAACGATAATCGAGATGGGGCAGGTCACCTAGACTGCAATCATTAGTTCGCGGATGTCAGCAGCCGTAATCTTTCGATGAGCTTATGTCCGTAGACTGGAAACACGTCAGCTTGGAGACGCCTCATAACCGTGTCTGCATGACGTGGGAACTTGCCAATTTTCCACCACTCCCACCACCTGTGGGCGACCTTCTCAAAGCAGTTTTCCGCTTCACGCTGTCTAGCCTTTATTTCATTTTTCTAGCGTCGCTCTCCGCCTTGCGCTCGGCCATCGGATCAATGCCAGTGTCCAGAGTCTTTCGAGCTGCGAAGTGCAGCTCACGAGCTCCTTTGAGCGTGACGAGCGGGTACTCCCCAAATGCCCTGTTCTTTTCCGCACCGCCGATTCTGTAACGCCAGACCCACAGCTTCGCACCCGATGGTGAGACAAGGAGACACAGGCCGCCACCATCGGCGATTTTGTATCGCTTGTCCCTTGGCTTTGCGTTTCATTTCCTTGATGGTTAGTCCCATGATGAGCCCTCCAAAGTGGAGAAATTCTCAGCTCCCACACTTTGGCTGATCGTACCCCACAATAGCCCCCACAGAAAACCCCGGACAGAGGCGCACCTCCGCGAACGTCTTTGAACGCTATTTCCTTGTAAGTTTTTTTTTATTTGGTTAGTGGCCGTGCCGGGAGGCTCAGGGAAGTCCGATGAAGTGCAGCTTTGGTTGCCCCCCAGGGATTCGAACCCCGATTGATCGGTTCAGAGCCGACTGTTCTACCATTGAACTAGGGGGCAAAATGCTGAGCGCGATGCGCTTTGCGTCGCGAACGGGTGCTCGCCGCCTGCCTTTTAGAGTGTACGAGGTGGGGGTAATTCGGTCAATGGCCGCTCGGGCTGCGCAGGTGTTTTCATCGAGAGCTATCTGCACTGCGCCGATATTCGGCTGAAATACCGAACGTAGCCGCCGCCGTGTAAAATTCCGCGTGTAGGCACACCGGCGCGAGCAGTCCTCGCAGCACACATGTTCCACACCTTATTCGATACTTTAGGAGACATGCACCGATGATGAAGTTGACCCCTGGAAAACTAGCCGGCCTGAAGGCCGTCTCCGACGATCGCGGTGTCATCGCCGCCGCAGCCATGGACCAGCGCGGCTCTTTGCAGAAGTCGCTCGCAAAAGAGCGCGGAGCTGCCTCGGACGCGCACGATCTGGAAGAGTTCAAGACATTGGTGACCTCGGTGCTCACGCGCTATGCGTCGGCTATTCTGCTCGATCCGGAGTACGGGCTGCCCGCCTCTAGGCATCGCAACGGAAAGGGCCTGCTGCTGGCCTATGAGAAGACTGGATACGACTCCGATACGCCAGGCCGGTTGCCCGATCTGCTCGATCTCTGGAGCGTTCGGCGGCTCAAAGAGGCCGGCGCGGACTGCATCAAGATTCTGCTGTACTACACGCCTTACGAAAAGTCCCATATCAATGACCTGAAGCAGGCCTGGATTGAACGAATCGGCGACGAGTGCATCGCGCATGACATTCCCTTCTTCCTCGAATTCGTGGGCTACGATGCGGAGGGCGGCGATGAGAAGTCGCTTGCTTACGCGAAGAAGAAGCCGGAAATCGTGTCGGGCTCGATGGCGGAATTCGGCAAGGCGCGCTATAACGTCGATGTGCTGAAGGTCGAGGTGCCGGTCGAGATGTCGTTTGTCGAAGGCACACGCGCCTACAAGGGCGAAAGGGCGTACACCCGCGCCGAGGCCCTGCAGCACTTCCGCGACGCCGCCACAATGACGCACAAGCCTTTCATCTACCTGTCCGCGGGCGTCTCTAATCCTGTGTTCATCGAAACGCTGGAACTCGCCGCTGAATCGGGTACGAGCTTCAACGGCGTCCTGTGCGGCCGCGCTACCTGGAAGGACGGCATTGCCATCTATGCGAAGCAAGGGGCGAAGGCATTCGAGGATTGGCTAAACACGACGGGCGTCGAGAACATCAGCAACGTCAATAACGCTCTGAAGGCGGCCCACTCATGGCACGACAAGGTTGAGCACAACTAGAGTTGTCGCCTCTCTGGAGTTGGCGGATCAAATAAAGCGGCAGAGACTAAATACAGGGGCTTCATCCCGAAGGCGGCAAACACCGCCTTCAAACGAGATGACGTTTGTATGGTGTTGGACGCAGAGGACGAGTTGCGGCAAGGGAAAAGGTCAATACAGCTAGACTAAGCGGCATTCGACGGATGTGCGAGACCGACCCGGATACGGTCGATTCGCCTGTCTGTACTGGCCAGCACCTCAAGCCGGAGTCCCTCCTCCTCCACCACCTCCCCGGGCAAGGGAATGTGTCCTGCGAGCTCCGAGACCAACCCCCCCAGCGTGGTTGATTCGTAGTGCTCGGGAATCCGCAGCGCTGTCGGTTCATCTTTGGCGGCGCGGGCCTCGACGGGCTCTTTTCCTGTGCTTTCCTGTCCAGTCTGAAGAGGTTCCTCCTGTCGGTTGTCGTCACCGGGTGCTTGGGCGATGAACTGGTCCGCGAACAGGTCCCGCAGACGCGAGAGCTCGAACGAGCCGGATACGGTATATGCTCCGTCGGGCTCGCGCGTGGGCATGTCGTCGGCCTCGGAGATGTCGTGCTCGTCCGCGATGTTGCCTACGATCGCCTCCAGCAGATCTTCAATCGTGACCAGCCCGGCTACGCTGCCGTACTCGTCAATAACGATGCGCATATGTTGTTTTTCGCGCTGCATTTCGCGCAGCAGCTCTGCCACCTTCTTGGTCTCGGGAACGAAGGCGACCGGCCGCTGTATCTGTGCCACGGTAAGGGCATTCGCGTCCGCATCCAGCACCTTCAGCAGATCGTGCGCGAACGCGATGCCGGTAACGTTATCCAGACTCCCGACGTACACCGGAACCCGTGAGAAGGCATGCTCATTGATCTCTGCCGTGAACTCGTGCAGCGTCAAGCTGCCAGTTACGGCGAAGATCTCCGGCCGCGGCGTCATCACTTCAAGCACCACTTTGTCGCCAAACTCGACGACGGAGCGCACCAGTTCGCGGTCGGACTCTTCCAGAATTCCTTCTTCTTCACCGGCCTCGAGCAGTGCGTCCATGGCTTCAGAGGGGTGGTCGTCCTCGGCGGTGTCCTCGGGTTCGGCCAAGGCAGCAATTGAGAGCAACAGGCCGAGCAGCAGCGTCACGGGAAGGATGAGATAGAACAGCGCTTGCAGGAGAGGCGTGATGTGCACGATCCAAAGGCCGCGCGTCCGGGTGAAGAGAAGCTGCGGCAATAGACGGTCAAACAGCAGGATCAGGAGAATGAGCTCGAATGCGGCTCGAACGATCTCCGACGTGGAGGGGGTGCGGGCGAGCGAAGGTAGCAGCGTGGTGTGGGTGTAGAGCCGCAGGCCGGAGAAGAGGGCGAGTGCGGCGAGGCTGAGTTGACGGAGTACGGAAGCGGAGAGGGCGATGGACTCTCGTCCCAGGCGCAGGCGCGGCTCGACGACCTCTTCCCAGGCGTCGATGTTGTCCTGGTACTCGCGGGCGAGGAATTTGCCCATCTCGGAGTAGACACGGTCGACGTAAGCTGCAAGCGCCAGGATGGCCAGCAGAAGCATCAGCGCGAGGGTGTATGCGGATGCCGGGCTCATTTGCGTCCCCCGGTGCGTTTGGCTGCGGCGATTCTCGCATTGACTGCACGATCGGATGTTTGAGCTCTGACGCGTGACGCCGCTTCCCTGCCGGCGGATTTTGCGGCTTTGGCTACATGCTTTCGAGGCTGAACGGGAACTGCTGCGGCTCGCTCGATCAGGGTAGTTGGCAGGCGAAGTTCGTGGCGCAACAGCGTCTCGCGAGCGGCCATCTCTCCCTGGTCGGTCTCGTGGTCTTCTCCCGCAAGATGCAAAATTCCATGGAGCAGGAGAATGCGAACCTCGTCGCGCAGGGTGTGGCCAAACGTGGAGGCCTGGCGCGCGGCGGTTTCGAGCGATATGGCGAGATCGCCGGCATGGATGCGGGCAAATTCAGAGGGGGCGGGAAAGCTGAGGACGTCGGTGGCTTTGTTCTTACCGCGGAATCCCTTGTTCAGGCGGCGGAGGGCGGCGTCCCCGGTGAGCAGCACCTCGACTTCCCCCGCGAGACCGACGGCGAGGCGAGCGCGGTTTAGGAAGCGCGTCAGTCCGGAGCTGGAGAGCGTCGAGATGGAGATGGTACTTGGGGGGTCGATGGTGATCATCGTGAAAGGAGGGCTCGTAAGCAACAGAGGAGAATCAAGGGAGAGCTAAGATAACCCTCCCTTGATGGTACCGCATGGTGTGTCGATCACTGGGGCTTTGAGATCGGTTTGGCGGCGGAAAGGTCCGCACCGGGGACGACGGTTTCGGTAAGAGCGAGCGGCAACTGCTGCTGGGCCTTGCCGTAGCTGTCGTACGCCCGCACGATTCGCTGAACCAGGGAGTGGCGGACGACATCGACGTCTTCGAAGTGGCAGAAGCGAATGCCCTCCACACCGTCGAGTACGTGAAGGGCCTCAAGGAGCCCGGACTTCTTCGGGTTGGGAAGATCGGTCTGGGTGAGGTCACCGGTGATCACGGCTTTTGAGCCGTTCCCCAGGCGGGTGACAAACATCTTCATCTGCTCCATGGTGGTATTCTGGGCCTCGTCCATGATGATGAAGGCGTCCGACAGGGTTCGGCCTCGCATGAAGGCGAGAGGAGCGACTTCGATGACGTTGCGTTCGAGGAGTTTGTCCACCTTCTCCTGGTCGAGCAGGTCGTACAGGGCGTCGTATAAGGGGCGAAGGTAGGGATCGACCTTCTCCTGCAGGCTGCCGGGCAGGAACCCAAGGCGTTCTCCAGCTTCGACGGCGGGACGGACAAGGATGATGCGGCTGACCTTCTTTGCCATAAGGGAGGAGACGGCCATTGCGACGGCGAGGTAGGTTTTGCCGGTTCCGGCGGGACCGAGGCCGAAGGTCATGTCCGACTGCTCGATGGCCTCGACGTACTTGCGCTGGTTGGGAGAGCGGGGCTGGACCATGCGTTTGACTCCCGCGGACCTCTGTTTGCCGGAGTCGACCAGGCCGCGCAGGGTTGCGGCGGGGTCGGCGACCAGGAGCTTCAACATGCTGTTGAGTTCGCCGTTTTGGAGGTTGACGCCGGATTTGCGGAGGGCGTCGAAGTCGCTGAAGATGCCTTCAATGCGAGCTACATTCGCAGGTTCGCCCGTGACGTGGATGGCGTCGGAACGGAGATCGATGGTGACGTCGAGCTTGTCTTCGAGAAGGCGGAGGTTTTCGTCGCGGGTCCCGTACAGGGGCTCAATGCCAGCGGTGATTTCCAGTGTTTTTTTAATCAAAGAGTGTGCTGACCTCCGTCAGGGGAAGCTGGGTTGACTTCTGGAGCAATTGACTTGGGATTGGGAAAAAGCCTAAGCGAGAGCGGAAAAGGCCGGATAGCGCTATGGCTGCGCTTTCCAACTGCGACCGGGATGGCTGAAGGTGCCGATCTTGTGTCGAAGATGGGCAAAGACTAGTACGTGCGAGACGTGGCGTCAATAGGCAAATTTTTGAATAAGGGTGGATGGCCGTCGCAGTCGGGGTATGAGTCTGCATTCGATTGGTGGGATGTTTCCGCCAATGAATTGGTTGACCTTGGAGCAGGAGTTCCGTAGACTTAGAAGTGCAGAGATATGGCGGTTTGCGACTGATTATATGGTCATACCAGTCGAGTCGCGCCGCTTAAGGCCTGCATCCATTTTACCTGCGAATGTAGGTCGAGAGAAGAGAGTTTATGGCAAATCATGTTTCGTCGCTGAAGCGCGCACGTCAGACCGTTGTAAAAACCGCGGTGAACCGCTCGAATAAAAGCAAGCTGCGTGGCACCCTGCGGATGCTGCGTGAGGCAATCGCCGCCGGCAACCATGCGGATGCCACGACCCAGTACCGCGCGACCGCTTCGATACTCGATAAGAGTGTGCAGAAAGGTGTTTTGCACAAGAACACCGCGAGCCGTTACAAGAGCCGGCTGAATGCGCGTGTCAAGGCTGTTGCCCCGAAGCAGGCAGCGTAGAACTTACTTCAGATTCTGAAATAAAAGGGTTGGCTGATGGAATTCATCGGCCAACCCTTTTCGTCTGAAAGCACCGAACTACGATTGCGGTCGTTCGTTGGTAGAGTTGTGAGGCGGATCGCTGGGCAATGTATACAGAGTCGGCGGTTTGCGGGGCTGATTAGGCGACGAATCCCCGGCTGCGGTCGCGGCAGAGGCGGCCGGTGGTTGAGTCTGCTCGTCACGTGTGCTGGTCAGATTGCTTTGCGTTCCCTGCCGTGCGTCCGTCGAAAGGTTGTCCGTCTCGTCGGAGGGGGCGGCCTGCGCTTCGGCGACCGACTCATGCGCAGCCTTGAAGTGAACCGGCGAATCGTTGTCTTCCGGGGCTGCGGCCTGTGCCAGTTTCAGATCGGCCTCTTCTCTATCCGTGAGAGGCGGCAGGCTGTAGATTTCTATCGCGTCAGCGTGGATCACGGCGAGGCTCAGTCCATTGGGTGAAAGAGCGAAGTTCTGCCCTGCGCGCTCGATGGGGGAACACTCGGCACGGAGAATCTGCTTCCCGCTGCCCGCCTGATAAACGACAACATTCTGGGAACTGAGTTCGTCGGAGTTCAATGGCTGGTCCGGAACCGCGGAGGTGCGCACCAGCACCCGGCCCAGGGCGAAGCGGTGATTGGACGTAGCGAAGACCAGGGACGGGGCAAGGTAGTCGCCGTAGAGGTTCTGCTCCCACATCTCCTCGCCGCGCATGTTGAATCCACCGAGCAGTTGCCGGGTGTTGCCGCTGTGGCAGCCGAAGGCGATGAACTCGCTGCGGCTGACAAAGACAGGGGCCGGGCGGCAGGTGGAATCGAAGGCGGAGAGTTCCCTGCTCTTGCCCGCGTAGGAGTCGAAGTCGAACGCCCAGTGTTGCCGCCCTTGATCGAGCACGTCGATGTAGCCTGCGGTGTCCATGGGAATGCTCCCGAGATTGCTGGAGCGGACTACGCCTGCGGAGCGCGGCCGGATTTCACCATCTGAATCGTCCGGCCTGGGGATGCGATAGAAGTTAATCTGGACCGAGTTCGGCTCGCGCGGCTCAGCGGCCGGGGCAGGAGTGGGGCCGAAGAGAGGCGTCTTGGTCCGGGGAACGGGCGGCGTACGCGGGAGGCTCTCGATGACCAGCATGTCTGCATCGGGTGACAGCAGTAGAGCGCCGATGCGGCGGCCGCTGATGTTGAGAAAGGGCCGTTCCGCGAATGGGCTGCCGGTTTCCAGATGAGCCAGGGGCGCGAAGGTAGTGAGTCGATCGCGGATGCGCAGCAGGAAATGGCCCCGGCCGAGGCTCCAGAGATATTGGCCATGATCGTGCAGGCGCCAGGAGGTCCGCGCTAGAACCTGGCCCGTGGGCAGATCGAGCAGCAGGGCGTCGATATTTCGGTCTTGGTCGTCGTCAGGTTCATCCGGAAGGCGGGAGAGGAGGCGCCGGACTGTGAAAGTGAGAAGGAGATGTGTGTCGTCAACATAGTGAACCGTGAAGAGCGAGCTGCCGGCCAGAAGGAACTGCGTGGAGAGGGGCTGGAAACCTAGTGGTTCGAGTGGAATGCGACGTGGGGGCTCGGGACCGCGAGCCTGCAGCGGCATCACACAAAGGAGGAGAAGCAACGCAAGGCCGGTGACACGAAGGCGCGGTCTAAGGAACGGGATCGGGTGGGGAACGATCATGGCAGGAGGCGCGTATCTGGAGTGTCTGGAGATCTCTGGAAGCATCTACGTGTACCTGCACGGCGCTGCCGGTCATCTACCATCGTCTGCCCGGCCTGCGCAGCGAATAGCATTACTGTTTCACAGACGGATGAGGGACGCCAAGGGGTTGAAAGGAATTGAACGCCGGGACGGCCCTCGATTGCCTAATGATACAAAGGCTGAGTGACTTTTTCGAATCTACGGGGAGATACCATGTTGAGCAGGCAAACGTCAGTGAAGGCGGCCAGTACGAAACGCCGGATCGAAATCGGAGCAGCCATTGCGCTAATGACGGTAACAGCCGGAGCATGGCGGGCAGGCTTTGCTCAGCAGGATCAAACTCCAACCCATGCAGAAAAGCCGCCGCAGGTATATCTACCCATCCCAGGGTTCGACACGACGTCACTGGACGCCTCGGTGAACCCCTGTGACGATTTCTATAAATTCGCCTGCGGGCGTTTCGCGGCGAACCATCCAATTCCGGCGGACCAGGCGGGCGTAGATCAGTTTTATGCTCTCTATAACGTCAACACGCAGGCGCTGAACGGAATTCTGAAGAAGGCCGAAGCAGGAGGTGCGGACCGGTCGCCCGATGAGCAGAAGATCGGCGATTATTACAAGGCCTGCATGAACACGGACCAGATTGAGACCAGGGGTCTTGCGCCCGTCGAGCCGCTTCTGAGGCAGATCGACGCCATCGACAGCAAGGCGCAATTGCCTGCCTTGATCGGCAAGCTGCAGCGGATCGGGGTGAACGTATTCTTTGGTTACGGCGAGCAGCAGGACTTTAAAGATGCAACCAAGCAGATCGCCAATGTCTCGCAGGGTGGACTTGGTTTGCCGGAGAAGGACTACTATCTGCGGACCGGCGCGAAGGACCAGACCATTCGTGAGCAGTACGTCGCCCATATCGCGAAGATGCTCACCCTGGCAGGCACTTCGCCGGAGCAGGCGCAGAAGGATGCCAATGCAATTATGACGTTCGAGACCGCGCTGGCCAGGGCTTCGCTGAGCGTTACCGATATGCGGGATCCGGAGAACATTTATCATCTGAAGTCGATCGAGACCTTTGAAGCAACGCTGCCGGGGGTCGATTTTGGGGCGTTCGAGGACGCCGTGCATTCTCCGCGGGTGAGCGAGTTGAATGATGCGACTCCGGCGTTCTTCCCCGCCCTGTTGAAGGAGATCCAGGCAACCGATCTGGAGACGCTGAAGGCCTACATGCGATATGAAGTGCTGACGAAGTCGGCCGGGCGGTTGCCCAAGAGAGTCGATGACGAGAACTTCGACTTCTACGGGCGCAAGCTGAATGGTCAGCCGGAGCAGGCCGCACGTTGGAAGCGCTGCTCGAACGCGGTGAATATCGCACTCGGCGAAGCCTTGGGCAAAGTATACGTGGAGCAGTACTTCGCCGGAGACAGCAAGGCGAAGATGCTGCAGATGGTCGGCGATATCGAGGCGGCCATGGGACGCGATATCGACCAGATCGACTGGATGTCTCCGGCGACCAAGGTGCGGGCAAAAGAGAAGCTCCATGCAGTGGCGAACAAGATCGGATATCCGGACAAGTGGCGGGACTATACGAAACTGGAGATCAAGCCGGACGACGCGCTTGGAAACACGATACGCGCGGACGAGTTTGAGAACGACCGCCAGCTTGCCAAAATCGGCAGGCCGGTGGACCGGGGCGAGTGGGAGATGACGCCGCCTACCGTGAACGCCTACTACGACCCGAGCATGAACGATATCAACTTCCCTGCGGGTATTCTGCAACCGTCGTTCTATGACCGAACCCAGGATGATGCCGTGAACTATGGCCATATCGGTGCGGTCATCGGACATGAGCTGACGCACGGGTTCGACGATGAGGGCAAGAAGTTCGATGCGAAGGGCAATCTGGACGACTGGTGGACTCCGGAAGACACAAAGAACTTCGTCGCGCGGACAGACTGCGTGGTCAACGAGTATGGCGCGTTCACAGCCGTCGATGATGTGAAGGTGAACGGCAGGCTGACGCTGGGGGAAAATACTGCGGATAATGGCGGCTTGGTGCTGGCCTATATGGCGTACCTCGAACGGGCGAAGAAGGAGGGTGTCGATCTCGCCGCGAAAAAGGATGGATTCACGGCGCCGCAGCGGTTTTACATCGGATATGCGCAGAACTGGTGCGAGAACTCGCGGCCGGAGTCGGTGCGGGCGCAGGTGCTCAGCGATCCCCACTCACCGGATCACTTCCGAGCGAACGGCGCAATCGTGAATCAACCGGGCTTCGCGGCTGCGTTCGGATGCAGGAAAGGCTCGCCGATGGTACCGGTCAAGAGCTGCCGCGTCTGGTAGCAGTTCGTTGCCTTGCGATCGTCGTGACGGGAGAGTGAGCTGCGGCTTTCGCTCCCGTTTTCTCTTGCGCCTGCGGGAGTATGCGAGAGTGAAAGCATGGCGGTTTTAGCGAAAAGACGAGCGCTCGGATTCGCGGCGTGCGCTGTCGCAAGTTCGTTTTGGGGATGCGGATTTTTCTTCGGCAAGATCGCGCTCGCGGAGATGGGCTTCGCGTCCATGGTGTTATACCGCTTTCTGTTCGGGATAGTGCCTTTGTTGCCTCTGCTGATCACGCATCGGCCGCAGCTTAACCGGCGGGAGTGGGGGTTGCTGCTGGCAGCGTCTTTTCTCGGAGTGCCGTTGCAGTTTCTGATTCAGTTCTATGCGCTTTCGATTACGACGGTGAGTCACGCGTCATTGATGGTGGGAACCTTGCCGGTGATCCTGGCGGTAGGGGCGGCCGTGTTTGCGCATGAGCGGATGGACCGGGTGGGTTGGACGGCTCTGGGCGGGTCGGCCGGCGGAGCGGCGCTGATCGCATTGGGCGGCAGTCATGGCGCGGGCGGACCGACGCTGAAGGGAGACCTGCTGGTGGTGGTCTCGCTGCTGATTGCGCTGTTCTGGATACTGCTGAATAAGCGGCTGATGGAGCGGCACTCGCACGTAGTTGTGACCGCCTATGGACTGGCGCTGGGGACGGCCATGCTGATGGTGTGGGTTCCTCTGCGGTATGGGATGCCGCCGGTGGCGGGAGTTTCGTTGAAGGCGTGGATGGCCTTGGCGGCCAGCGGTGTTCTGTGTACGGCGACGACGACGCTGCTGTGGAACTGGGGAATCACTCAGGTTCCGGCATCGCAGGCCGGTGTGCTGTTGAATATGGAGCCCCTGATGGGGAGTCTGCTGGGAGTGTTTGTGCTGGGAGAGCGCCTGGGTCCGAGCGCATGGGCTGGAGGCGGACTGATCCTGGCGTCGGCGATTACGTTGACGACCAAGTCAAAGACCAGGGTGCGGGAAGATCTGCTCAGCTCTGGGTGATGTTGCTGGTGGCAATTTGTGGACGGACGCGAGGTGGTTGGTGGTCCGCTTCCAGATAAGAGTGAGGGTCACACCAGCGACGACGAGACCGGCGCAGAGGCCAAGCCAGAGGCCCACCGCTCCGTGATGAAGCCGGAAGGCCAGGATGTAGCCGATGGGCAGGCCGATGACCCAGTAGCCGACGATCTGGACGAGAAGGCCGGCATGGGTGTTGCCTGCGCCCCGGAGAGCGCCGGTGGCAGTGATCTGGAGGCCATCGAAGAATTGGAAGAGGGCGGCGACGAAGAGAAGGGGGATGGTCGCGGCGATGACCGCGGCGTCGGCCGTGAAGGCGCTGGCGATGGCGTGGGGAAAGAGCAGGAGGACGGCGGAGAAGATTGCCATGCAGCCTGCTCCAAGGAGGATGGCCGTCCATCCGGCGGAAGCAGCTTCGTCGGGGGCGCTGCGGCCAATGGCCTGACCGACCCGGACGGAGGCGGCGGCAGAGATGGCGAAGGGAACCATAAAGGTCAGGCTGGCGCAGTTCAGGGCGATCTCGTGGCCGGCAAGAGGCAGACGGCCCATGATGCCGATGAGAAAGGTGACCATGCCGAAAATAGAGATTTCGACGAAGATCTGGCCTCCGGCCGGCGCTCCGAGGAGGACAAGACGCCGGATGCGCTGCGGCTCGAAGTGGAGGGGCATGGAGCGGAGGCCGTAGTGCCGGCGGCGTTCGATGCGCCATAGAGCGGCGACCATCACCAGGGCAAGATAGCACCGGGAGATGGAGGTGGCCAGGCCGGAGCCGGTGACACCGAGAGCCGGGACGTGGATATGGCCCCACGAATGACCATAGATGAGGAGCCAGTTGCCGGCTGCGTTGATGAGGTTTGCCGTCACCAGCGCCGCTGCTATGGGACGAACATGGTTGAAGGCCTGGAGATAGCGGCGGAGGGTGAAATAGAGAAAGAGCGCCGGGGTTCCCCAGTTCAGCGCGCGCAGAAAGGCGACCGAGCCGGTCAGGACGGCGCGATCGATCGGCAGGCGTAGCATAAGAGGCGGGGCGAGCAGGACCATCAGGATGAGCGCAGCGGCAAGCCCGGCGGCGAGGATCAGGCCATGCAGGAGCCAGCGGTTGGCCTCGTCGAAGCGGCCGGCTCCGTGCGATTGGGAGAGGTACGTGTCGAGGCCGAGGAGGACTCCGGCGACGCCGAAGGCGATGGTGTTGTAGAGAATCTGACCGATCGCCGCAGCGGAGATGGCGAGGGCGGGGTTGGCCATGTGCCCGACCATCATCGTGTCCACGATACCCATGGCCATCCAGCCGACCTCCGCCAGGATGAGTGGGAGGGCGAGCGTGAGCATGGGCCGGATCTGCTGACGTATCGACACGTTCTTAGCTTCTTCCAAGGAACCTCTGATCAAGTTCCCCTTTTGAAAAGGCGGGACTTCAGTCCCGCCGTGAACCAATCACGACAACGCAACCTTAGTCGCCAAGGGAACCCTGCAACTCAATCAGACCCTCTCTAAAAGGAAAAGCTCCGGTGGGATGCCGGAGCTTCTTCAATGCTTGTACCCAGTATAGCGGTTCAGCTAAACCGACTGCCCGAGTTTAAAATAAACCCGTTTTCCTGGCGTACTTTTCGCTTCAAAAAAGCGTCTGTCCGGCAACCATGTTCTACCATGCAAATGTCCACATCAAGCACAAAAAAGACCACGTTTAGCCACCCGGTTTTTCCAAATAACCCAATAAAACACCACCCCGGCATGGCCGCATTTTTTTGAGTCTACTTGCCGGGCCTGGGTTCGGTCAGGGACGCGGAACTGGCTTGAGGCGATTGGCGCCTTGGAAGGGGAGCATCCAGCCCGGGTACTCGGGTGGCAGGGCGCTGACATCGTCCAGTTGCTTGATCTCGTCCGGGGTGAGCTTAAGATCTACGGCGGCGAGATTGTCCTGAAGCTGATCGAGGCGCTTGGCACCGATGATGATCGACGTGACGACAGGTTTGGTCAGCAGCCAGGCCAGGGAGACCCGGGCGGGGCTGCAGTCGTGGGCTTTGGCGATAGGCGTCATGACGTCGAGGATCTTCCAGGTGCGTTCCTTATCGACCAAGGGGAAGTCGAATTCGGAGCGGCGGGAGCCTTCCGGCTTCTGGTTTTCGCGGCTGAACTTCCCGGAGAGCAGCCCACCTGCGAGCGGGCTCCAGACAAGCAGGCCGGTCTTTTCGGCTTCGAGCAACGGGACAAGGTCGCGCTCGAGATCGCGGCCCGCGATGGAGTAGTAGGCCTGGAGGGTATCGAAGCGGGCGAGATTCTTGAACTCGGAGATGCCGAGGGCCTTGGCGATCTTCCAGGCCTGCCAGTTGGAGACGCCGATATAGCGGACTTTTCCTTGCTGAACGAGGGTATCGAGGGCGCGGAGAGTCTCTTCGACCGGAGTAATGGTGTCGTTGCCGTGTATCTGATAGAGGTCGATATGGTCGGTCTGAAGGCGTGTGAGGCTGGCCTCGACGGCATCCATGATGTGTCCGCGCGAGGCGCCTACGTCGTTACGGCCGGGGCCGACGCGGCCAAAGACCTTGGTGGCGATAACGACATCCTTGCGGGCAATGTTGAGGTTTCTGAGCGATTGGCCAAGCGTTTTTTCGCTCTCGCCTTCCGAGTACACGTCGGCGGTATCGAAGAAGTTGATCCCCGAGTCAATTGAGGCTTTGATGAGTTCGTCGGCACCCCCCTGATCCACTGAGCCGATGGCTTTGAACATGCCCGTGCCGCCGTGGAAGGTCATAGTACCGAAGCAGAGAGTCGAGACGAGGAGGCCGGTATTGCCGAGGGTCTTGTATTCCATGATGGGGTCCTTTGGCCGAGAGAGTCGGCTGTCAGGGTGTTGGATGCGGGGCAGGGTGAGTGTGATTCAAGACCAGGAGGCGCTGAAGCTTGCGACATTCACAGAGCTTTCACATTGCTCGAAGGGTTCGTCCGTAGACTTCTGTCATGCGCGACGAACCTTTGAGCTATAGCTTTGCTGCTGGCCGGAGCGATGGGACGACAATTCTGACGCTGGACGGGCCGTTGACCCTGTCGACAATGTTCGGATTTCAGGATGAACTGCGGGCGAGAACGCCGCAGGTGCTGGTGTTGGATATGACCGGCGTGCCGTATATGGATTCGGCCGGGCTGGGGTTGGTCATGAACTACTTTGTGTCGGCGGAGAGCCACGGCAGAAAGCTGCTGCTGGCGGGGGTGAATGAGCGGGTGATGGCCCTGCTGGAGATGACGAAGGTGAAGGAGATTCTGACGAGTTTTCCCAGCGTGGGCGAGGCTGAGGCGAGTGTGTAGGGTCACGAGGATGTCACGACACTGATCGTGCTGAGTTGACTCTCCCCTGGGCAGTCAATCGAACTGACGAGGGCTTTTCGTCAGCCTTTGCTGCGGTCGGTGAAGCGGAAGAAGAGCGACTGCTTCGCCACGGGCGCGGCGAGTTCGTTCAGGCTGGCCATCTGGGTCTTGGAGAGCGGGGTGAAATCCCGAGCGATCTGGACGTTTTCTTCTAGCTGCCCGACGTTGTCGCAGCCGATTATGACGGTGCTGACCGGATGCGAGAGGGTGAAGTGCATGGCGTCGCGCATCTTCATCACGCCGGGGCGGGTAGCGATAGCCGAACCTTCCCAGGAGTGTTCCTGTTCTGCGAGCGGAGGCGGAGTCCAGGTGGAGAGCAATCTACCGCGCGAGGGCACCTTCATGCCGATGATGCCCATCTGCTTTTCGACCACGAGAGGAAGCAATCGATCGCTGAAGCTGTGAATGTGGCTGTCTGCGGCGTTGAGCGACATCAGAATTGTGTCGAAGGAGTGGCGCTTGACGGCATCGATGAGGGCTTCGGGGCGGTAGTGGCCGGTCACGCCGAGGAAGCGGACGACCTTCTGGTCCTGCATTTCGAGGAGAGCCTGCATGGCGCCTCCCTTCGCGAAGATCGCGTCGACGTCTTCGGGCAGGCCGACGTCGTGCAACTGCCAGAGGTCGACGTGCGTCGTGTTGAGCAGTTGCAGGGATCTCTCGATCATGCGCAGGGAGCCGTCGCGGGTGCGTTCCTTGGTTTTGGTGGCGACGAAGGCTTGTTGACGGCGGGTCTTCATGACGCGGCCAACGTACTGCTCGCTCCAGCGCTCGGGACCACCGTAGATCGAGGAGGTGTCGATGTAGTTGACGCCGAGGTCCAGGGCTCGCTCGATGATTGGAACAGCGACATCGAAGTTGTTGGGCTTTTCGAGCGCGGCCTGTCCGCCAAGACTGAAGATGCCCACCTTGTAGCCGGTCTTGCCGAGGTTGCGAGTGGGCATGGCGGCGGAGGTTTGGGCATTGACAGGCATGGGCGGAAGCGCGGACGTGGACGCGTGGGCGGGAATGGCAGCCTGGGTGAGGAGGCCAGCGGCGAGGGCACCTCCGGTCTTGAGGAAATGGCGGCGGTCGGGAGAGGTGGGCGGCTGCTTCATGGGATGGTTCCTCGGCGATTCCAGGACGTCGGCACGAACGATCATAGAGTTGAGCAAAGCGTTGAAGATCTACTGCGGGGTGATGATTCCGCCAACGGGCATGCTGGAAGGGAGGTTGGCTCTCCGGTGGCGGTCGCAGTCAGGTTCGCAGTTGGAACGGGCGGCTTCGGCGCATATGAGACAGAGAGTTTGGATTTTGTCGGCCGGTACCCGCTGGTGGCAGCAGGAGCACTCGATAAGAGCGACTTCAGACATACGGGAATTTTACGGGATTCGCAGGCAGGATGGTCTGACAACGATTCCCACAGATGGCGCCGGTTGAGCGCCACCGAGTTGAGCGCCACCGATCGGAGGGGCGCGGGCGTCGCCTGGTAACGAGGTTTAGCTTTGTGGTGCCTGTACCGAGTGTGCCGGGCGAGAGGGAACATGTACGGCTAATTTGCCGTAAATATTTGAATAAGAATGGCTTATGAATCTTTTTCAGGTGCAAGTGAGACAATATGGATGCTTTCGAGGTGCGGATTTGCGGATGATTGCGGTGGATATGGATGGGACGCTGCTGCGACCGGATGGGCGGGTTAGCGCTCGGAACCTGGCTGCGGTAAAGGCGGCGGAGCGGGCGGGCATTGAAGTGGTGGTGGCGACGGGACGGCGGCACTGCTATGCCATGCGGGTGCTACGGGAGTTGGGCTTGCGCGAGGAGAGCGCGCTGATCAGCTCGAATGGGACCGTCACTCGGACGGTTGGAGCGCGGCTGCTCGACCGGACGCTGCTCCCGACCGATACGGCACGGTGGCTGTGCGGGCACATGGAGGAGTTTCGCAATGCGCTGGTGATCACCTTCGACAAGGTAGGGTCGAATGGGGAGGATGAGCGAGGGGCGCTGGTGGTCGAGCACATGGATGTGCTGAACGCGAGCATTGGGAGGTGGATGGAGGCGAATGCGCCGTATATCGACCATGTGTCGCCGATCGAGAGGGCGCTTGAAGGAGAGGCGCCGATCCAGATGATGCTGTGCGGAACGGTGGAGCGGATGCGGAGGGCGGAGGCTCGACTGCTGGAGCATCCTGGTATTTCGGCGGTCGGGGTTGAAGGACAGGAGAGGACTTCAGGCGTCGCGGCGGCGCTGCACAGGACGGAGTATGCGGAGCGGAATTTGAGCATTGTGGATATCCTGCCGGCGCGTTGCGGCAAAGGGACGGCGCTGCTGCGGCTGGCGGCTGAGCGGGGGATCGCAGCGGAGGAAATTGTGGCGATTGGGGATAACTGGAATGATGTTTCGATGCTGGAGGTGGCGGGTCGGTCGGTGTTGTTGGGGAATGCTCCGGTGGATTTGAAAGCGGTGGCCGGGCAGTGCGGCTGGGTTGTCGGTCGGAGACATGATGAGGATGGGGTGGCGGAGGTGATTGAAGCGGTTCTGGCGGAGGTCAAAGGCAGGCCTTTGGATCCGGCGGCTTCCTCGGATGAGGCGCTGTCGATAACACGATAGTGGAGGCGCTTAAAGCGATGGATTTGGATGGCGCCAGTGGTAGCCTTGGATGGTGTCGATGAGTTTGAGAGCGGTTCGGTTTGGCTTGGGGGTGGTGCTGGCGGTGTGTCCGCTGGCGCGCGGGGCTGAGCATGTGACCTTGAAGAACGGATTTGAGCTGGACTGCGTTCGACGGGAGGTGGTGGGGGATAAGGTCCGGCTCTACTTTGCGGGGCAGGGATCGAACTACCTTGAGGTTGCAGGAGGTGCGGTGGTCCGGGTGGAGAGTGTTCCGGATGACGTGCGGCCGGTGGCTGCGGATTCGGCTCCTGCTTTGAGGGCGGCGACCGCGATGGAGATACAGGCCATGCTGGGACAGGCAGGCGAGGCACACCACATTGACGAAGACCTGCTGGCAAGCGTAGTCAGGGCGGAGAGCGCGGGCAGGGTGACGGCTGTTTCGCGGACGGGCGCGCGGGGGTTGATGCAGTTGATGCCCGGAACGGCGAACGCCATGGGGGTCAATGACGCATTTCAGCCCAGACAGAATATTGCGGGCGGGACGGCGTATCTGGATTCGCTGCTGACGCGATATCACGATGATGTGGCGCTGGCGCTGGCGGCCTACAACGCCGGGCCGGGAGCTGTGGACCGGTATCATGGCGTGCCTCCGTACCGCGAGACGCGCGAGTATGTGGCCCGGGTAATTCGCGAGTTCAACCGGCGCAAGCGGATGATGCAGGTCGCACAGGGACGGTAGCAATTCGAACGCACAGCAGAGGCAAGGGAGCGATGAACAAGCAAAGTGGAGTGCTGTGGATTGTCGCGATTGCCGCGCTTGCAATTGTGGTGTTCCTGTTTCGCGGCAAGGTGCACTTTGACTGGGCCATGTTTTGGCAGCAACTACGGCGTGTCAACGTTGGGCACATTGTGGCGGCGATTGCGCTGATCTATGCGACGTATTGGCTACGGTCGGTGCGGTGGTCGGTGTTTGTTGCGCCGACGAAGAAGGTCTCGGCGGCTTCCCTGCTGGGGTCGCAATTTATTGGATTTACCGCGGTGGCGCTGTTCGGGCGGCTGGCGGATTTGACCCGGCCGTACCTGGTTTCGAGGCGGGTAGGGCTATCTCTGAGTTCGCAGGTGGCCGTGTATACGATTGAGCGGATGTTCGACCTGGGAGCGGCGGCGGTGATCTTCTCGTCCGCGCTGGCCTTTACGCCGAAGGGCTCCCCGCACCATGAGGTGTTCGTGCGGGCGGGTGTGCTGAGCATGGGAGCGACGCTGGCTATTGCGCTGTTTGCGGCGGCGGTGCGGATGGCCGGTGGAGCGATGGCGGGGTTTGCGCGGATCTGGGTGGGCAAGCTGTCGAAGGCTGCGGGGGAGAGTGTTGCGACGAAGATTGTCGGGTTTCGCGATGGCTTGAATGCGCTGTCGTCAGTGCTGGACTTCGGCGTGGTGACGCTACTGTCGCTGGCGATGTGGGGAATGATCGGGTGCGCGTATGTGCAGACGGCGCATGCGTTCGTGCAGACCCCGGAGTTGGCCGGGCTGACGTTTTCTCGCACGATGCTGCTGATGGCGGCGAGTATCGGAGGATCGCTGCTGCAGTTGCCGATCATTGGATGGTTTACGCAGATTGCCGTGACTGCAGCCGCGATGCATGCGTTCTATGGCGCACCAGTCGAGGCAGCCACGGCGTGCGGAGCGATGCTGCTGGTAGTTACGTTTCTGTGCATTATTCCGACGGGAATCGTGTATTCGCGCGTGGAGCACGTGAGCTTGAAGAAAGTCGCACAGGAGAGTGAGGCTGCGGGGGTTAAGGCGTAACGGTGATCAGAGGGATTGAAGCGGATAAGAGCGTGCTATCCCGGAGGTTCTGCCGGATGCGCTGCTGGGAACGTGGGGCCGGGATTGCGCTGCTAGAATCGACGTATTCCGATGAAGTGCCCCTATTGTGGTTTTGCCCAGGACCGAGTTGTGGATTCACGCGAGAGCAAGGATGCGGATTCGATTCGGCGTCGGCGTGAATGTGAAGGCTGCAACAAGCGATTTACGACATACGAGCGGATCGATGAGATTCCGTACATGGTGGTAAAAAAAGATGGGCGGCGGGAGAAGTTCGACCGGCAGAAGGTGCTGAGCGGGCTGCTGCATGCCTGCGAGAAGCGACCGGTCGCGGCGGTGAAGCTGGAACAGATTGTGGATGAGACCGAGGCATATGTTGTCGATTCGCCGGAGCGGGAGCGATCCACCAGCGAGGTGGGCGAACTGATCATGTCCCGGCTGAAGGACATCGATACTGTCGCTTATATTCGGTTCGCCAGTGTGTATCGGGACTTCAAGGACGTTCGCGAGTTCAAGGCTGAGTTGGAAGAGTTGCTGAGCGGAAAAGACCTCAAGAAAAGGCGGTAGTAGATGGCGGCTGAGAAGAGGACGCACAGGATTACTTTGATTCCGGGCGACGGAATTGGGCCGGAGGTTTCGGGCGCGGTGGTGAGCATCCTGGAGGCGGCCGGCGCGGCGACAGGGGTGGCGTTCGACTGGCACAAGCACAATGCGGGTGCGGATGCGTTTGAAAAGACCGGCGAGTATATCCCGAAGGCGCTGTACGACTCGATCGAGCAGAACCGGGTGGGACTGAAGGGACCGGTGACGACGCCGATCGGAGGTGGGTTTGCTTCGATCAATGTTACGTTGCGAAAGAAGTTTGAGCTGTTTGCGAACTTTCGCCCGGTGAAGAATCTGCCGGGGTTGAAGACGCGCTATCCGGGGCTGGACCTGATCATTGTGCGGGAAAACATGGAGGATCTGTATGCCGGCCTGGAGCATGAGGTTGTGCCGGGCGTGGTGCAGGCTTTCAAGATCATCACCGAGAAGGGCTCGACGCGGGTCGCGAAGTTTGCGTTCGAGTACGCGCGCAAGCAGGGCCGCAAGAAAATTCATGCAATCCATAAAGCGAACATCATGAAGCTTTCGGACGGGTTGTTCCTGCGCTGCTGCCGGAAGGTGGGGGAGAGCTTTCCTGAGATTGCCTACCACGAGCACATTGTGGACAACACCTGCATGCAGCTGGTGATGAACCCGTATCAATATGACATTCTGCTGACGGAGAACCTGTACGGCGATATCTTGAGCGATCTGTGCAGTGCATTTGTGGGGGGCCTGGGGCTGGTTCCCGGCGCGAATCTGGGAACCGAATGCGCGATCTTCGAGGCGGTGCATGGGTCTGCGCCGGACATTGCGGGCAAGGACCTGGCGAACCCGACGGCTCTGCTGCAAAGCGCGGTGCTGATGCTGCATCATATCGACGAGCCCGAGACTGCAGAGCGTGTACAGGCCGGGTTGGAGCAGGTGTATCGGGAAGGCAAGACCTTGACTAAGGATGTTGGGGGCACCAGCGGAACCCGGGAATTTGCCGACGCGGTGCTGCAAGCGATGGGAGCGCCGGTGGCTCAGGCGCAGGTTTAAAGCAATGCAGTGCAGGACTGGAAGCAGAGTACGGGGTTCCTTGCCCGTTCAACTGCACCCAAGGCCGGCATGAGAGCTGGGTAGCTTCGATGAAGTGAGGTGCAATGAGACGGATACAGCTTTGGATGGCGGGCACTGTCGTAGCTGGACTGGTGAGCGGATTGGCAGGGTGCAAGCCGAGTCCCGCGGTGAAACAGGCGCAGGTGATCGGCGATAAAACCCAGGCGGACGGGGCTGCCAAACACCCGCCGAGTGCGCCTCTCGACCGGGCTACGATGGGTATGGTGAGCGGGACCGTGCGTTTTGCAGGCAAGGCGCCGGAGCGGGTGAAGATCGACATGAGCCAGGATCCGGTGTGCTCAATGACGGGCGGCGACAACTTCTCCGAGCAGTACGTGGTGCATGACGGCAAGCTCGCGAATGTGTATGTGTATGTGAAGAGCGGACCGCCGATGATGATGGGCTACGCAGGGCCTACACCTGCGCCGGTGGTGCTGGACCAGGTGGGCTGCAAGTATGTGCCGCATGTGATTGCGCTGGTGCGCGGCGGGTCTGTGGAGTTTCGCAACTCCGACGCGACAATGCACAACATCCATACGATGCCTGAGACCGCGGGCGACCAGACGATCGATGTGTCGCAGGGCGCGAAGGGCGCGCCCGTGGTGAAGCAGTTCACCAAACCCGAGGTGATGATGGAGGTACGGTGCAACAATCATCCCTGGATGAATGCTTTTATCAACGTGGCGAATACACCGTTCTTCGCGGTGACCGATGCGGATGGCCATTTCGTCATACCGGGTCTGCCGGCGGGACACTACGTGCTTGGCGCGGTACACGAGAAGATGGGCGAGCAGGACATCGACCTCACAGTAAAGCCGCATGAGACCGCGAAGGCGGATTTCAGCTTCAGCAAAAAATAGAAGCTCTGGGATCGAATGACAGGAGACGGCGATGGGTGCGGTATTGGCAGCAATGATGCAGCGTGTGGCGCAACTGGACCTGACCCTGACGGTCCATGAACTGCCGTTGTGGTTTCTGGTGTTTGCGCTGTTTCTCCCACGGCTGGCGATGGTTCTGGCGTGGTTTCAGGGCATGTTGGTGCCGTTCCACCTGCAGGGTCTGGTTCCGCTTCTGTTCTGGCTGCTGCTGCCGCGTGTATTGGTGCTTTTTCTAATTTATGTTGACCAGGGTCTGAGCCTCTGGTTTGTAATTCATCTGGTCGTTGCGCTGCTGGTGTGGGGCGGGTCGGGAAGCTACCATTCGAGGCGCAGGCGGCGGGGCGATTATTAGTGCGCTGTGTCCGTGACGGTCGCGTGACGGCGCGTTATCCTTACAAGATATGGAACGGCGCAAGGTTGGAATACTTGGTGCGACCGGCATGGTCGGCCAGCGATTTATTCAGTTGTTGAGCGATCACCCGTGGTTCGAGATTGCATGGCTGGCGGCCAGCGAGCGCAGTGCGGGAAAGACCTATGGTGAGGCATGCCGGTGGAAGCTGGATACTTCCCTGCCGGCGCACATCGCTGCCATGATGGTGCAGCCGAATACGCCGGAGGCCTCCGCGGGGAAGCTGCCCATTCCGAAGATCATCTTTGCGGCTTTGGATGCGGATGTGGCGCGGGAACTGGAGCCGAAGTTTGCTGCGGCAGGATGCGCGGTGATCTCGAATTCCAGCGCCTTCCGAATGGCCAAGGAAGTTCCTCTGGTGGTGCCGGAGGTGAATGTCGATCACCTTTCGCTGATTGGCGCGCAGAGCTGGCGGAAGCAGAATGGCGAGCTGGGGGGCTACATCGTCACAAACCCGAATTGCTGCGCGATCGGGCTGGTGATGGCGCTGAAGCCGCTGGAGGAGCGGTTTGGCATTGAGAGTCTCTTCGTCAGCACGATGCAGGCGGTGAGCGGCGCGGGCTATCCGGGTGTGGCTTCGCTGGACATCCTGGGCAATGTGGTGCCGTTCATTAGAAATGAGGAGGAGAAGCTGCAGGAGGAGGTCGGTAAGCTGCTTGGACGTCTGGATGACGACGGCGCGGAAGCTGGCGTTCAGGTCCTCGATGCTAAGGTGAGTGCGCATTGCAATCGGGTCGCGGTTGAGGATGGGCATACGGAGTGTGTGAGCATCAAGTTGAAAAAGAAGGCTACGCGGGAGGAGGTTCTGGCAGCGTGGAGCGAGTTTGCTCCGCTTCGCGGTCAGCATCTGCCGACGGCTCCAGACCAGCCGGTGGAGTACGATGCGGGCGTAGACCGGCCGCAGCCTCGGCTGGACAGGATGCGCGGCAACGGTATGGCCGCGACGGTTGGACGGCTGCGCGAGTGCAATCTGCTGGATTGGAAGTTTGTGGTGTTGTCGCACAATACGATTCGCGGCGCGGCGGGAGCGGCGGTTTTGAATGCCGAGGTGCTGGCGCGACTGGGCAAGCTGGATAAGCTGGGATCGGCTTCGACCGCCGGGGCTGGAGCTGTGATTGGAGACGGGGCGGTGGCCGTTTGAGTGGGATACGGGAGCGGCTCGTCGTGATGAAGTTCGGCGGGACTTCGGTGGAGGACGCGACAGCCATGGAGCGGACCGCCGGGATCGTTCGGGGGCGGCGAGACCGTGGATTGCAGACGGTGGTCGTCGTTTCAGCCATGGCGAAGGTGACGGACCTGCTGCTGGCTGCGGCGGCGGCGGCAGGGAAGGGAGACAAAACAGGAGCGCTGGCGATCGCGGCTCGACTGCGGCACCGGCATGTCGATACGGCCATGTCGTTGCTCGATGCGGAGCGCTTTCCTCGGGTGCAACAGGTTCTGCACCAGGAGTTCGATGCGCTGGAAGATCTGTTGCGAGGAATCTCTGCGGTCGGAGAGTTGACGCCGCGCACGAATGATCTGGTGGTGAGCTTTGGCGAGAGGCTTTCGAGCAGGATGATGGCCGAGGCATTCGAGGAGCGAGGGCTTGAGGGCGCGCACGTGGATGCGCGGAGTTGCATCATCACCGACTCCAGCTACGGCAAAGCGGTGCCACAGGAGAGTGCGATCGAAGCGAAGCTCGCGGCGATGGTGCTGCCATTGGTTTTAGCCGGTAAGACGCCGGTGATGGCTGGATTTATCGGAGCGACGGCAGACGGTGTGACGACGACTTTGGGACGGGGTGGAAGCGACTACACGGCGGCATTGGTAGGTGGCGCGATGCACGCGGGCGCAATCGAGATATGGACGGACGTGGACGGAATCATGACCACCGACCCCAGAATCTGCCCGGACGCGCTGCGGGTAAAGGCGATCAGCTTTGAAGAGGCGGCGGAGCTGGCTTACTTTGGCGCGAAGGTACTGCATCCGGCCACGATTCTGCCGGCGATGCAAAAGAGCATTCCTGTGTGGGTGCTGAACTCGCGGAACCCCGACAGTGGAGGCACGAAGATCACCGCTATGGCTGCGAAGTGCGCGAGCCCTTTCAAAAGTATTGCCGCGAAGAAGAGGCTGACGATCATCGACGTGGTGGCGAGCCGGATGTTGATGTCGCATGGATATCTGAAGGCTGTCTTCGATGTGTTCGACAAGTACAAATGCGCGATCGACATGGTATCGACCAGTGAAGTGAGCATCTCGCTTACGGTGGACAGCAATCAGCAACTGCCGGAGATTTGCGAGGAACTGAGCAGGATCGCGGATGTGAAGCTGGAGGGCCACAAGGCGCTGGTCTGCCTGGTGGGGGAGGACATTCGCGGCCACAACGGCATTGCGGGGCGTGTGTTCAGCGCGATCAGCCATGTGAATGTGCGGATGATTTCGCAGGGCGCGAGCGAGATCAACTTGAGCTTCATGATCGATGAGGAGGACGTGGACGAGGCGGTGCGCAGTCTGCATCGGGTATTCTTTGCGGACCCGGATGAGACGGTGTTCGATGTGGCGGAACGGGTGCAGGTTGCGGGCAGGACTGGATAGAAGAAGCAGGGGAAGGAACACGATGCGGGTATTGGTGCTGGGGCTGGGGAAGACGGGCAGGCTGGTGGCAGAGGTTGCGGCGGAGCACGGGCATAGCGTGCATGTATTGGACGCCAAGGAGAATGCGAACGCCTCGGCGCTGACACCGCCGTTTGTGGCCGGGTTCGATGTGGTGATCGACTTCACAACGCCTGAGGCGGTGGTTCAGAATATGCGCGCATGCCTCGCGACTGGGGCGAAGATGGTGATTGGAACGACCGGCTGGTATGGCAAGCTGCCGGACATGCGCGGACTTGCCGAACGCAAGCAGGGGGCGCTGCTGTATGGGACGAATTTTTCCGTTGCGGTGCAGGTGATGTTGCGGATGGCGGATGCGATGGGAGGGGCGCTCGGAAGAGCGGGGTATACGTTTTCCATTGAAGAGACGCATCATGCGAGCAAACTGGATTCGCCTTCGGGGACGGCGATCAGCCTGGCGAGGATCGTTGAAGCCTCCTCAGGTGTGCGGGATGTTCCAGTCGAGGCTATACGCGAGGGCGACGTGATGGGGTTGCATGTCCTGGAAGCGCGCAGTGCCGCGGACCGGCTGGTGTTGACGCACGAGGCATTTTCGCGGCGCGGGTTTGCCGAAGGGGCGGTGCGGGCTGCGGAGTGGCTGTCCACGCGGACCGGATGCTTTGACTTTCAGGATGTCTACACGGAGATGTGATCCAGGCAAGAAGGATGAATGATGAGCATTACGGGAGTAGTTGTGGACACCAGGCCTGAGAATACGAAGTTTGCGGATTTGACCTTCGACGAGAAGCTGGACCGCCTGGCTGAAGTTGCGGTACGGGTTGGGCTTGGACTGCGCGAAGGTCAGGAGTTGATCGTGTCGGCTCCGTTGGAGGCGGTGCCTCTGGTACGGAGAATTACCGAGCAAGCGTACAAGGCCGGCGCGTTGCTGGTGACGTCGTTCTACTCTGATGATGCCTGCGTGCTGGCCCGCTTCGAGCACGCCCCGGACGCGAGTTTCGACTACGCACCGAGCTGGTTGCAGGATGGAATCGCCGCGGGTTTCAGGAGTGGAGCGGCGCGGCTGGCCATTTCGGGGACAAACCCTGCGCTGCTGGCTAGCCAGGATGTGGCGAAGGTGGCACGGGCCAATGTGGCGGCGTCGAAGGCAGGCAAGCCGGCGATGGAATTGATAACGCGCCACGAGATCAACTGGACGATCGTAGCCTGTGCAACCCCCGAGTGGGCAAAGCTGGTCTTTCCCCGAGAAACAGAGGACGCGGCGGTCGCGAAGCTGTGGGAAGCCATTTTTCTGGCGTCGCGCGTAACCGTGGACGATCCCGTGGTGGAGTGGGAAGAGCATGGGGCGCGGCTGAAGGAACGCGTTGATCTGTTGAATGCGAAACGATTTTCCGCGCTTCACTTCAGGGGTCCGGGTACGGATTTGATAGTGGGTCTTGCGGACCGGCATCTATGGGCAGGTGGAGGAACGACGGCGGCAAACGGAGTTTATTGCCAGCCGAATATCCCTACCGAGGAGTGCTTTACGACGCCGCACAAAGACCGGGTCGATGGGACGGTACGGGCGTCGAAGCCACTGTCGCACCAAGGAACGCTCATCAAGAATATAGCGGTGCGGTTTGAGGGCGGCAAGATTGTGGAAGCCACGGCGACGGCTGGGGAAGATGTTCTGAACCGGTTGATCAGCACGGATGACGGGGCGCGGCGGCTTGGGGAGGTGGCGCTGGTGCCTCACTCGTCTCCGATTGCGCAGAGCGGCGTGCTGTTCTGGAACACGCTGTTCGACGAGAATGCGGCGAGTCATCTTGCGCTGGGGCAGGCTTACTCGACCTGCCTGATTGGCGGCGAGACGATGGATTCGGAGGCGCTCGCGAGGGTGGGAGCGAATGCGAGCCTGATCCATGTGGACTGGATGATTGGGTCGGGCGAGATGGATGTGGACGGTATCGCCGCGGATGGGACGGCGGAGCCCTTGATGCGCAGAGGAGAGTGGGTTTAGCGGCTACCGGTGCGCCATCCACAAGGTCAAGGCGGTAAACTGCTTACATTATGGAATTGACGGGTTGTGGAACGGCGCTGGTGACTCCCTTTCGGCGGGACGGCGGTGTCGACGAGCCGGCGCTGCTTTCGCTGGTGAACTGGCAGATTGAGAATGGGATTGATTTTCTGGTTCCGTGCGGAACGACGGGCGAGGCTTCGACCCTGACCGAGACGGAGTGGCTGCGGGTCATCGAAGTGGTCGTGGCCGCAGCGGCGGGACGGGCGCCGGTGTTTGCGGGATGTACCCACAATGCCACCCATGAAGCGGTGTTGCGAGCCAAGAAGCTGTCGCGTGTGCATGGGCTGACTGGAATTTTATCGGCCAATCCGTACTATAACCGGCCTGGGCAGGAGGGACAGTATCAGCACTTCCGTGCGATGGCCGAGGCAACGGAGCTGCCGCTGCTGCTGTACAACATTCCTCCGCGAACGGGGGCGAACCTGGAACCGGCGACGGTGTTGAGGCTGGCCGAGTTGGAGAATGTGATCGGGATCAAGGAGTCGAGTGGAAACATGGCTCAGATCACGGAGTTGCTGACGCAGGTTCCACACGATTTCAAGGTGTTCGCAGGGGATGATTCGCTCGCGCTACCGGTCCTGGCGCTGGGTGGGGCAGGGCTGATTTCGGTCGCTTCGAATGCGATTCCAGGGCAGATGGCGCATATGGTCCAGGCGGCGCTCGCGAACGACTGGGTTGCTGCCAGGAAGATCAACCGGCGGTTTTTGGGATTGATGCAGGCACATTTCTGGGAGGCGAGTCCGGCTCCGGTCAAGGCTGTGCTGGCGATGCTGGGCCGGGGCGACGATGTGCTGCGGCTGCCGATGGTTCCGGTTTCGGAGGCGACGCGGAGGAAGCTTGAGCGGATGGTGGGAGAGTTGGGAATGCTGGTTGGGGTCGCGGGAGCGGCTGAAGATCAGCGGATGTACTAGATGGAATGGCACTTGAGGCTGATGAAATGAAAGAGGTTACTTGGTGAACGGTACGTTGGAGGAGCGGGTGGAGTTCTGGTCGGGGCAAGGTACGGCGGCAGTTGGGGGCGGTGAGGCTGAGGCGGCATTCTTCGAATTGCGAGCCAAACTGGAGGCCGGAGATCTGCGGGCTGCGGAGCCGGATGATTCCCTTCCCCTGGGTTGGCGGGTAAATGCGTGGGTAAAGCGGGGCATTTTGCTGGGGTTCCGATTGGGCTCGTCGATGGAGATGGGTTCGGCCGAAGGACTTTCGTTCGTGGATAAAGGGACCTATCCGGCGCGACGGTTCTCGGTGAAGGATGGGGTTCGGGTGGTGCCGGGCGGCTCGAGCGTGAGGGCTGGAGCCTTTGTTTCTAAAGGGGTTGTGATGATGCCTCCGGCTTATGTGAATGTTGGAGCTTATGTGGATGAGGGGACGATGCTGGACTCGCATGCGCTGGTGGGAAGCTGCGCGCAGATTGGGAAACGGGTGCATCTGAGCGCGGCGGCGCAGATTGGCGGGGTGTTGGAGCCGGTAAATGCTTCGCCTGTGATCATTGAGGACGACTGCCTGATTGGCGGAAATACAGGTGTTTACGAAGGAACTGTGGTGCGGAGGCGGGCGGTGCTGGCGGCTGGAACGGTGTTGACGCGGGGAACGCCGGTGTATGACCTGGTGCGGGGGGAGATCTACAAGGCTACGGCGGAGATGCCGCTGGTGATTCCGGAGGGGGCGGTGGTGGTGCCGGGGTCGAGGGCGGTTTCGAAGGGCAAGGGCGCGGAGTGGGGGTTGAGTGTTTCGGCTCCGGTAATCGTTAAATATCGGGACGAGAAAACCGAGCTTTCGCTGGTGTTAGAGGACATTTTGCGTTGATTCGTGGTGGTGATTTGTGGTGAAGTTGTGGACACTTGCGTGTCGAAGCTGGAGAGCGGACGGACGCTTTTCCCCGGGTTGAAAGTACGCCACGTCTTTGAACTTTATTTTCGGGGACTCGTCTTAACGGGTCTGCATTCTGCCGCGGGTGGGGAGCGTTCGTGCTCCGAACGACACCGGGGTTACGATTCTTCACGCCGATGAGGCAGCAACGGGAGCGGTCCGCGACAGGGCTGATAAGATGGAAGGTTGATGGCACAAGATAAATTGAAGATGATCCCTTTGGGGGGACTTGGCGAGTTCGGCATGAACTGCATGGCCCTCCGCTGGCAGGATGACATTGTCGTCATCGATGCCGGTCTGATGTTTCCTGAAGAAGAGTTGCTGGGCGTGGACATTGTTGTCCCTGATATCAGCTATTTGACTGAAAACCGCGACAAGGTTCGCGCTATCCTTTTGACCCACGGGCATGAAGACCACATCGGCGGTCTGCCGTGGATTCTGTCCGAGCTGAACGTTCCGGTGTATGGCACGGAGTTTACGCTGGCCTATGTCGAGGGCAAGCTGGAAGAGCACAGGCTGCTCGACGACGCCGATTTGATTGAGATGATTCCCGGCAAGCGGTTCACGCTGGGGCCGTTCTCGGTGATGCCGATCCGGGTGACGCATTCGCTGGTGGACTGCGTTGCGCTGGCGATTCATACGCCGGTGGGCGTGATTCTGCATACGGGCGACTTCAAGATCGACCTGTCGCCGCCGGACAACAAGCCGTTCGATCTTCACGCGTTTGCCGAGCTGGGTAAGCAGGGCGTTCTAGCGCTGCTGCAGGACTCGACCAACGTGGATCGCAGCGGGTATACGCCGAGCGAGCGAGCGGTGCGTCCGAAGCTGGATGAGATCTTTTCGCAGACCAAGAAGAAGCTGTTTTTCAGCTGCTTCTCGTCTTCGATCCACCGGATCCGGCTGGCGATGGAGCTGGCGCACCAGCATGGACGCAAGGTTGCGATCATCGGACGTTCGCTCGATAACTCGACCGAGATTGCGCAGGACCTTGGCTACCTCGACCTGCCGCAGGGGTTGGTGATCAATCCGGGCCAGATTCGGGATATGCCGGCGAACAAGGTGCTGGTGATGATCAGCGGGACGCAGGGCGAGCCGATGAGCGCGCTGAGCCGGGCCGCGGTGAACAATCACAAGTTCGCCCATATCGATGCCGGCGACACGGTGCTGCTGAGCTCAAGGGTGATTCCGGGCAATGAGAAATCGATTTACCGGATGATCGACCACCTGGAGCGGCGCGATGCAAAGGTGATCCACGACGATGGCCAGTCGGGCCTGATCCACGTGAGCGGACATGGGAGCCAGGAGGAGCTGCGGTTGATTATCAACCTGGTTCGACCGAAGTTCTTTATCCCGGTACACGGGGACTATCGCCACCTGAAGCGTCACGCTGAGCTGGCCGGTTCGATGGGCATTGTGGAGAAGGTGGTTCTGCTGGAGGACGGAGACGTTCTGGAGCTGGATAGGGGTTCGGCGACGAAGACGGGCAAGATCAACGTGGGCAGGGTCTGTATCGACTCGGGTGGAACTTCGACCGACGTGGTGGAAGATGTGGTTATTCGCGACCGCAAGCACCTGAGCGAAGACGGGATCGTGCTGCCGATCATTGCGATCAACAAACAGACGGGCCGGCTTGAGAATGCGCCGGAGATCGTAGTGCGGGGAATGACCACGCCCGAAGAGGGCATGATTGCCGGGGCCCGGCAGGTGGTGCAGCGGACGCTCGAGGGGTCTTCGGCGGAAGAGAAGGCGGACTACGGCGTGATCAAGGAGAAGATCCGCAACGATCTGAAGCGATACATCCAGAAGAGTACAAGCCGGCGGCCTTTAATTATGCCGGTGATTCTGGAGATTTGAGGTCTTCCGTTGGAAGGAAAGCGCCCCTTGCGGGGCGCTTTTTTTGTCCCGCCGGACGGGCCTCCTCCGCGGAGTGCGGTCACTTCGTGACTTGCATACCGGTCTTGACACCATCTGCTGTACGGCCCTCCCGCTAGAAGCTGGTGTCGTCGCCGCTGTTGCTGGAGTCATCGTCGAAGCTGCTGCTGTTGTTGTCGAAGGATGAGTCGTCGAGGTTGGCGGTATCGTTTGAGGTGTCGTCGTTGGAGCCGTAGAGGGTGTCGCGGTCGCTTTGATCGGCGGTGTTTGCGTTGAGATCGGAGTCGTTGCCGATTTCCCGTTCGGCGGTGGAGACGTCGTGTGCTCCCTGCCCTCCGCGGTCGTCTCGATTGTCATCGTAGTAGTTGTTGGTGATGTTTTCGACGGGCCTGTCCTGCCCCCCCATGCCACTCTCCATACCGCCGAAGGCGGGTCCGCCGCCATAGCCTGCGGCATGGCCGAAGCCGTGCATGAGTGACTCGATGCCCTGAAAGGCGAGGGCGCCGGCGGCAACACCGGCCGCGGTCTGCATGGCGTTCTGGAGGAATCCTCCTCCACCGCCTGTTGCCCCGCTCATCCTTGGCGGGGCTCCGTAGTAGGGACCTCCGGGATCTGCGCCGTAGCCGCCGACCGGAGCGTATGGCGGCGGGGGCGGGGGGTTGTAGCTTTGTGGCGGAGCGGTTGGCTGGGCTGGAGTCTGGTTGAGGCCCAGGAGATTGCCGAGGAAACTGGAGGCGTGTTTGGGCTCTGGGTGCTGCTGGAGTTGCTCGATCTGGGCTTTGGCGGCGGCAAGCTGCGACTGGGCCTGATCGAGGGCGTACTTCTGGACAAGGACCGTCTGAGCGAGGATGTAAAGCGCATCCGGGGTGCGGGCGAGACCCTGCTGGAGCATCTGCTCGGCGTCCGGATCCTTTTCGGAGAGATTGGTCTTCTGGATGCGATCGATCAGATCGCCGATCATGTCCTGTTCTTGAGGAGTCATCTGTGTGCCGTGTTCCTTTCGGTGGGTGCTCTGTGCTTGGATGCGCCGATTCGCAGGCGTGTCGTTGTGATGGACGCGGGGGAGGCGATAAGGTCGCTCTTTCGGCCGAGATCACGGAGCTGATGTGAGTAGAGAGGGACAGGCGACAGCGACGGCAAGGAAGCATTCCAGACGGTGAGGAGTGGTGTTGCTTCTCAGAGGTGGAGGCGACGAACGGTGGCGCCACCGGAGAGTAAGATCAATGTCGCAGACGATACTCCTGGTGAATGGCGGGATGGGTGGTTTGCCGGATTCGTAGCCTGGCTGAATGGAAGGGTGAGTTTGATGTGGAAGGGTGTGTTATGCCTGCGCGCGGCCGTGGTCGTGATTGCGGCGGCGGAGATAGTGGGGATAGCGGCGCGGGCGCAGCAGCCGGAGGTGAAGCCGGAGCGGCCAAAGATCGGGCTGGTGCTGGAGGGTGGCGGCGCCCTGGGATTTGCGCATATCGGGGTGATCGAGTGGATGGAACAGCATCACATTCCGGTGGATTACGTGGCTGGAACGAGCATGGGTGGTTTGGTGGGAGGGTTATATGCTTCGGGCCAGAGTCCGGCGCAACTGAGGGCGTTTGTCGAGGGCATCGAGTGGGCGGAGGTGCTGAGCGGTCAGCTTTCGTACAATGCGTTGAGCTTTCGGCGAAAGGAAGATCGGCTGGCCTATCCGAACCGGCTGCAGTTCGGATTGAGGCACGGGCTGAGCGTGCCGGATGCGTTGAACTCGGGTTCGGCAGTGGGGCTGCTGCTGAATGGCAAGATGCTGCCGTATTACGACCTTAAGAGCTTCGACGACCTGCCGATTCCTTTTCGCTGTGTGGCGACCGATTTGACGACAGGCGAGAAACACGTATTCGAGAATGGATCGCTGGCGGAGGCGATGCGGGCTTCGATGTCGATCCCGGGGGTGTTCGCCCCGGTGGAGCAGGATGGACATTATTTTTCCGATGGCGGGGCGGTGGACAATCTGCCGGTGGATGTGGCGCGGCAGATGGGCGCGCAGATCATTATCGCGGTGTATCTGGATACGGGGCCGTACGATCCGAACAAGCTGACTTCACTGGGCGGGATTGTAGGCAGGAACGTTTCGATTGTCGTGATGCAGAACGAAGAAGCGAGCATGAAAAACGCGAACATTCTGCTGAAGGCGGATGTAAGCGGCTTTGAGCCCGGAGGTTACGACAACAGCGCGAATATTATTCCGCGGGGTACGCAGGTGGCGGAGCGCCATGCGGCGGAGCTTGAGAAGTATGCGTTGAGCGATGCGGACTGGAAGGCTTATGTGGCGGAACGCAACTCCCGGCGCAGGGTGAACCTTCCGGTGCCGAAGTTTGTGGAGGTGTACGGGCTGAAGGGCTTGCAGCAGAAAGAGGTGGCGCAGGAGTTTGCTCAATACGTGGGCAAGCCGGTGGATACGGCGAAGCTCGACGCGACGGCTGCGAGGGTGGAAGGAACAGAGGTCTATTCGAACGTCAGCTACAGCTTGGTCGACAAGGATGGCGAGACGGGATTGCTGGTGCGGCCGAGGCCGAAGAACTTTGCGCCGCCGTTTCTGAACGTGGGAGTTACGTTGTCGTCGAACGATTCGAACAATATCCAGCTTGGCCTGGGGGCGCGGGCCACCTTTCTGGATGTCGCGGGCACGGGGTCGGAGCTGCGAGTGGAGGGTGCGGTGGGCGAGGTGGCGGGGGCCAATGGGGAGCTGTACAAGCCTGTGGCGGCGGGGATGAAGTTATTTGTGGCTCCGCGGGCTTACTTCGCCCATACCGAGAGGGCGTTCTTTACCAGCGGGCAACAACTGGCGGAGTACCTGGAGCACAGGAACGGCTTCGGGTTCGATGTGGGATATCAGTTCAACGCGAAGTCGGAGCTGCGGGTGGGGGAGGACTACCAGTGGTATGGCGAGACCCGGACGATCGGGATGCCGATCGCGCAGGAGTTTCACCTGACGCCGTGGGTCTCGTCGGTACGGTTTCAATTGCTCGGGCAGGATGATGTGATGGTGCCGTCGCGCGGATCGATCGTGCAAACGCAGTTGAACTACTACACCCAGAGGCCGAATGCCGCGGGCTCGTTTGCGCAATGGAATACCTACACGGCGCACTTTATTCCGGTGGCGAGCAGGACGATTTTGTTTGGCACGGCGAGCGGAGGGACAAGCTTCGGGGCGACGGGCCTGGGCCTGGCCGGGTTTACGCTGGGAGGGCCGCTACGGTTGAGCTCGTATGCGCGCGGCGAGTTGGTGGGGAGCGACTACTTTCTGTTCCAACCGGGCGCGCTGTTTCGTGTGGCAAGGCTGAACCCGGTGATTGGGGATGCGGTCTATGCGGTGGGTACGTACGAGATCGGCAAGGTCTGGGGTGGGGCCGATGGGACTTCTTCGCTGCCCAATGATTTCTCAGGCGGGGTGGTCGCGAAGACGATCCTTGGGCCGATTTTTGGCGGGGGAAGCATTGGGGACAGTGGACACAGGAAGTGGTTTTTTGGGATAGGACGTGTGTTTTAACCTGGTTGAAGGAGATGATATGAGTGATTCTGTGACGCTGGATGAGATACGGGCGGCCAAGGAGCGGATCGCCGGAGTTGCCGTGAGGACGCCGCTCTATCGCGTGGAGCGGGCACGGCTGCGCATGGGCAGGTTCCCGGAGCCGGAGTTCGATCTGTACATCAAGGCGGAGAGCGAGCAGCCGATTGGGAGCTTCAAGCTGCGGGGCGCGTACAACATGGTGGCGCAGTTGCCGCCGGAGGCTCTGCGGCGCGGGGTGATTACGTACTCGAGCGGGAATCATGCGCAGGGCGTGGCGTATGCGGCGCGGGCGCTGGGGGCAAAGGCGGTGATCGTGATGCCGAAGAATGCGCCGGAGGTGAAGATCGATGCGACCCGCGCGTTGGGGGCGGAGGTCGTGTTCGTTGGGCCGGCTAGTTCGGAGAGGCGATTGAAGGCGGAGGAGCTGGTGGCGGAGTTTGGCTATGCGATGATTCCGCCGTACGATGCGCCGCAGATAATTGCCGGGCAGGCTACGTGCGGACTGGAGATTGTGGAGCAGCTGCCGGGGGTGGAACTGGTAGTTTCGCCGGTCAGCGGCGGTGGCTTGCTGAGCGGGATTGCTACGGCGGTGAAGCTGGCGGCGGAGGAGGGGCTGGCTGAATCCGGCGTGAAGGTCTGGGGGGCAGAGCCGGAGCTGGCGGCGGATGCGAAGGAGAGTTTCTATTCAAAGAAGCTGGTGGAGTGGCCCGCGGAAAAGACCACACGGACGATTGGGGATGGATTGCGAACGCAGAGTCTGGGTGTGTTGAACTTCGCGCATGTGCTGCGGTTTGTGGATGGGATTGTGACGGTGACGGAAGAGGAGATCTTAGCTGCTATGCGCGTGATGCTCGGGGCCACGAAGCTGGTGCCTGAGCCGAGTGGGGCGGTGACTCTGGCGGCGGCGCTATTCCACGCAGATGAACTGCCACGGTCGAGGAAGGTGGCCGTGGTGCTGAGCGGGGGGAATCTTGAGCCGGCGCTGCATACGCGTTTGGCACGGGAGTTGGAGGCGACAGCGGTGTAGGGGCGACTTATTCAACGGCGCAGCCTTTCGAAGTGCATCGCCACGCCGGAAAGAAGATTATGGAGAGCCGATGAACAGCCGGAAATTTTTCTTAGCTACCCTGGCGTTGTCTCTTTCAGCAAGCACCTTGTTTGCGACCCCAGCTGCCGGACCGCCTTCGAGCCTGGAATCACCTGTGGGCGTTTGGAAGACGATCGATGACAAGACCGGGAAGGCGAGCAGCGATGTTCGTATTTATGAGGAGAACGGAACGTATTTCGGCCGGATTCAACACGTCTACAACGCGGCGGATGAAGCGAGCACGTGCGACAAGTGCAAGGACGACAGGAAAGATAAGAAGGTGGTTGGTCTTGTCATCATCCGGAACATGAAGCCGGACAACGGTGAGTACCGGGGGGGCGACATCCTCGATCCAAACACCGGGACGATTTACAAGTGCAAGTTCCGGCTTGCCGACCAGGGCAGGAGGCTGGTGGTTCGAGGATTTCTGGGCTTCTCGCTGATAGGCCGCTCGCAGACGTGGGAGCGCTTGCAGTAAGCGACATCCACGTGGCCGATGGCGCGCGGCAACGAAGAGAAGACGCACCCGCGCCTCCTCCTCCATCGTTGATGCAGGAAGGCGTCTCAGTCTAATGTGGCTTGCTATCTTGGATCTTCTGCTGGTCCTGGTTCACGTTGTCTTTCGCACCCATCTTGGCTTCGCGGGTGTGATCGACCACTTTGCTCTTCTTCTCGGCAGATGGATCGAATACCTTCTGGACGCCTTCTTTCGAGCGATCGTATGCCTTGACCGAGGTCTCCTTGGTCTTATCGGCTGCGACTGTTCCACCTTCCTTGGTCTTGTCGTAGGCTTTGGCGCTACCGCTCTTGGTGTCTGCTGTGGCGTTGGAGGTCGCATGCGCGGTCTTGTGGTACGCCTTCTTGGAGGTGTGCTTGACCGCATGTCCGGTGTCCTGGGCTGCGTTTTTGGTATCGGACCCAGCGTTGTGCATGTCCTGCCCGGCGGTTTGGGCAAGAGCAGCCGGCATCAACAGGCCACACGACAAGATCATAGAAGATAGAGGGAGGAGAATATGAGATGGTTTCATTTCACTGAAGATACGCGTTTTCGCTGAAACGGAACAGCCCTGTGCGCCACGATCCGCGCAACCGGGGTGCGATCGGAAGGACATCGTTCGCTCGTGTTCTGCCTGAGACGCAAGAAACAGGGGATGCTTCGGATCCGGTACTTCATTGATTCCGAAGCTTATCCGGCGTGAGATTTCAGGCTCGCCAGCCGTCTTCAGGCTCTGCTAGGCTGAGAGCCATGCGCCCTCACCTGCTCGCCGCCTCTGTTCTTCTGCTCACCGTAACTGCCTTCGCCGCTCCTGGCCAGACGCCCAAGCCGGTCGGGGATCGCCTCGCCGCCCAGAACGCCCTGTTCGACGAATCCTGGCAGACAAATCTCAAACTCTCCCCCACACTGGCCACGGCGGTCGGCGACTATCGCTACAACGACCAGCTCGGCGATAACTCACTGGCGGCAATCGCGCGCCGGCATGACATCAACGCCGGTTATCTCGCCCGCATCAAGGCCATCTCGACCGAAGGTTTCTCCGACCAGGACACTATCTCACATGACCTCTTCCTGCGAAACCTGCAGGAGAGTATGGACGACTACGACCTGAAGAACTACGAGATGCCGATCAACGCGCAGGGGGGCGTCCATACCGGTCTAGCCGACCTGCCGCTCTCGATCCCGCTCGATTCCGTGAAGCACTACGAGGACTACATCGCGCGCCTGCACCAGATGCCCAGGGCGCTTCTCCAGACGGAGGACGTCCTCCGGGCCGGCGTCAAGGACCATCTGGTCATGGTCACATTTCTGGCGGAGAAGATACCCGCGCAATGCGACGGCATCATCAGCTCTGATCCCTTTCTGATTCCCCTCAAGAAGTTTCCCGCCTCCTTCTCCGATGCGGACAAGAAGCGCCTCACCGATGCGATCACGACTACAGTCACGACCGAAGTTATTCCGGCCTACAAGCAGTTCTCCGCCTTCATCCAGACGGATTACGTACCCCATGGCCGGACCACCCTCTCTATCGAGAGCCTGCCCGATGGCAAGCGCCGCTACCAGGCCGATCTCCACCGTCTGACCACCACGACCCTCTCCCCCGCCGAGATCCATCGCATCGGCCTCAGCGAATACGACCGCATCGTCGCCGAGATGACCGCACTCGCCAAGGCCAACGGCTACAAAGATCTGGCCAGCTTCCGCGAGCACATCGAGAACGACCCCAAGTACAAGCCGACGTCTGAGCAGGCCATCGTCGATGACTTCCGCAAGTACATCGACCAGATGCAGCCGCGCCTTCCCGAGCTCTTCGGCATTCTGCCCAAACAGCCCGTCACTGTCGAAGCCATACCCGCCTTTCAGGCCGCCGCGGCCACCCATTACCAGGGCGGCACACCCGACGGCAAACGCCCCGGCCGGGTATCGGTCGCGGTATCGGACTACAAGCAGCGCTCCTTCATCAACGATGAAGCCGTCGCCTACCACGAGGGCGTCCCCGGCCACCATCTCCAGATCTCTATCGCCCAGTCGCTTACCGGCCTGCCCGAGTTCCGCAAGCACGGCGGCAACTCCGCGTACACGGAAGGCTGGGCGCTCTACTCCGAGCAGCTCGGCAAGGAGATCGGCTTCTACCAGGACCCCGGCTCGGACTACGGCCGCCTGCGCTCAGAACTCTTCAGGGCTGTGCGTTTAGTGGTCGACACGGGCATTCACGACATGGGCTGGTCGCGCGAGCAGGTGGTCGAATACATGCGCAACTCCCACGCCATCGACGAGCCCACCATTCAGTCCGAAACCGACCGCTATATCTCCTGGCCCGGGCAGGCCTGCAGCTACAAGCTCGGCCAGCTCAAGATCCGCGAACTCCGCGACCGTGCTCAACAGCAACTCGGTCCGAGATTCAACATCAAGACTTTCCACGACGAGATTCTCAGCGGCGGTTCCCTGCCCCTCGACATCCTCGATGCGCGCACCACCCGCTGGATCAACGGCCAACTCCCCGCTGCTGCCAACAACTGAATCCGCATGCAGTGTGACGCTCGAATGCGAGTGCGGGCAGCCGCCGATAGTGGCTGCCCAGTTGTTTGCGCCCGGCAGCCAGTGTAAGTTTTTCGCGTTTCTTTCTTATGGGGTCACGAATGGTACGTGTGTGGGCGCTGACTGCGGTATTTGTGTTTTCGGCAGTAAGTTCTTTTGCAGCGCAAGGGAAATGCGGCAGTTTGAAGGGCCGCACGATCGATTCGGCCGAGATTGCTCTTCCGACGCGCGGCGCAATCATCACCTCCGCCAAAGATGTCAGCAAACCATGGGGCGGCTTCTGCAGAGTTCTCGGGCAGGTACGGTCGGTCGATCCTGCGGCCGACCCGATCCAATTCGAGATCAATCTACCCGATGCCTGGAATAGCAAAGCGGTGCAGTTCGGGGGAGGCGCGTTCAATGGCTATCTGCGGCAATCGGATGGACTGGGAACCACTGTTGTTGGCGAAAAGCATAAAGCGGGACCGCTTGCCAGGGGTTACGCAACCTTCGGCAGTGACTCCGGCCACCACCATCATTATCTCTTTCTTCCCGACATACTAAACGCCTTGAACGCGCGGTTCGCCCTCAACGAGGAGCAGCGGAAAAACTTCGCATCCGATGGCCTGAAGAAGACGCATGACGTCGCCGTGGGAGTGATGAGAGTCCACTACGGAAGTGTGCCTACGCGCATGTACTTCATCGGCGGCTCTACCGGAGGGCGCGAGGCCATGAAGGTTGTCGATCGTTGGCCTGCCGACTACGACGGCGTCATTGCAGCATACGCTGCGTGGAACCAGATCGAAAGCGATCTCCAGTTCATTCGCGTCTCGCAGGCGATGTACACCAAATCCGGGTGGCTGCCGCCTGCGAAGACAAAGCTGCTGCGTGACGCGGTACTCAACGCCTGCGACGCCCATGACGGTCTGAGAGATGGGATCGTAAGCGATCCTGCCGGATGCCATTTCGACGCGGCTACCCTGCGTTGCCCGGACGGCAAGGATCGCAAAGGGTGCCTGTCGGACGGCCAGGAGCGCACGATCGTGGCGTTCACGGCGACGTCGGTTTCGGATTTCACAGTTCAGAACGGGATCGATTCGGAGCCGGGCTATAACCTCCTACGAGGCGCCGATCTGGTGGGAAGCATGGGTCTGCTGCATCATCCATTTCATCCTCCGATTGTGCTGCTGAACTCCTTCTACTACCTCGTGGGAGACGGTGTCCTACGATTCTTCCTCACGAAAGACGCTCACTTCAATGCCCTGACCTTCGATGCAAATACCGGGGGCGCAGGCGGGCGTTGGATTCCGGGCATCCTGCAACAGTCGGCCGAGGACGACGGCAGTCTGGCGGACCTGACTCCCTTTGAGCGGCGCGGTGGCAAGCTGCTCCTCGTGCATGGCACGGCTGACTCCACCATTCCGACCGAGGCTTCGGTCATGCTGTACCGGCGCATCGTGGAGGCCATGGGACAGACCCGCGCAGACGCGTTCATGCGGCTTTACCTTATCCCAGGCTACGGCCATGGCCGAGGCGTGTTCAATGCGGGCTTCGATACCGTAGGTGTTATCGATGCTTGGGCAGACAGGGGCGTCGCCCCCGGTGGGCTGGTCGTTTCGGACCAGAACAAGGGAGCTGCCCGGACGAGGCCGATGTGCGCGTGGCCAAGCTGGCCGAAGTATCGAGGAGGCGACATCACAGCCGCTACGAGCTTCGCGTGTGAAACCACTCCATAGCCGACCTCCCGCAATTGACGAATTTCCGCTGAGACCGGGTGAGCACCAGATGATCGCGAAATCCAGCTTGCACAATTTGATTAGAAGGGCGCCCGCTTCGGCAGGAACTTCCGTTCGCGGTGTCTCCGCCAGGCCGGCATTCTGGCATCGGCTTCTTGGCTTCCAGCAAGCCCGATGATAGACTTTATACCAGTTGACGCATGGCGTAGCGGCTCGGTCCCTACTCTTCTTGCCTTTCGCACATCCCCTGGAAGTTAACTTCAGGCACACATCTCAAGAGGTCACCAGACTAGCCCGATGCTTTATCTTCTCGTAGTTCTCCACGTGATTGTCTCGCTCTTCATCGTCGGCATTGTTCTCCTTCAGCAGGGCAAATCGGCCGATCTCGCCGGAGCCTTCGGCGGTCAGGGCTCTCAGACAGCGTTTGGCCCGCGTGGTGCAGCCAGTCTCCTCACCAAGGTGACCACCTACTCCGCGATCGTCTTCATGCTTACCTCCATTGGGCTAACCGTCATGCTCTCGCGGGCCAGCGGAGAGCATTCCGTTCTCTCCGGTGCCGCCTCGCACCCGACCACCCAGACCACCACTCCTCCGAAGCCCAGGAAGTAACGCGCTTCTCAGGTGACCATGCGCAGGCTCAGAGCTTGCGCATTTTTACGCGTCCGCAAATCAGACCCATCATCTATGTTGAAGCTTGCTGCTCTGACGCTGCTCTCCGCACTGGCCTGCGCCGCCGCAGTCCCAATGCAGCAATCCGGCAATTCCGGCGCGACAGGTCCGTGGCTCTTCGCCGGCTTCAAGGGCAATAGCGAAGACGGCGTCTACTACGCCATCAGCCCCGACGGCTATCACTGGGCTCTTGCCAACCAAGGCAAACCCATCCTGCGCCCCAGCCAGCCCAGCGAACTCATCCGCGACCCCTTCCTCCAGCGCGCGCCCGATGGTACCTTTCACATGGTCTGGACATGGTCCTGGCGCGCGCCCACCGTCATCGGACACTCTACCTCGAGAGACCTGCTCCACTGGACCTCACCCCAGCAGCTAGCTGTCATGGCCAATGAACCTGCCGCCCTCAACGTCTGGGCTCCAGCCCTCTACTACGAGCCCGATCACAAACGGTGGCTCATCTTCTGGTCTTCCACCATCCCCAAGCGGTTTCCCGGTGACGGCTCCGGCGATGGCAACCTCAACCACCGCATCTTCTTCACCACCACCCCTGACTTCAGCCATCTCGCCCCGGCAAAGGTCTTCTTCGATCCCGGTTATAGCGTAATCGACGCTACGCTCCTTCAGGCCGGAACCGCGAGGCACCCAAGCTTCCACCTCATCTTCAAGGATGAACGCAAGACCCCGCTTGAGAAGCACCTGCAGACCGCCGAAGGCCCCAGCTTCGAAGGTCCCTGGACCGGCATCAGCGCACCCATCTCTGAGACGTGGTCCGAAGGCGCCTCAATCATCCCGGTTCCCGGCGGTTTTCTCGCGTACTACGACCACTACCGGAATCCGCAGCATTATGGAGCGATCTTCTCCCCCGACCTGAAAAGCTGGACCGACGCGACCGGCCAGACCACCTTCCCAGCGGGTCTCCGCCACGGCTCCTTCCTCCGCATCAGCCAGGCCGAATACGACCGCCTCGCAGCCCTGAAGTAATCCTCAACGAAGCACTCGCTTTGATCCGCGCCTGACTTCAATCCGCAGATCCGTTCATCTCGGTGATCGGGGCTTTATTCTTAAGGCATGATCCACGAAATCCTCACCGTCGGCCCGCTCCAGTGCAACTGCTCCATTCTCGGCGACGAGATATCCCTCGAAGCGATCGTTGTCGATCCCGGCGACGACATCTCCCGCATCATGGCCGTCCTTCGTCAGCACAGGCTCACTGTCAAGCAGATCGTTGTGACCCATGCGCACATCGACCACATCGCCGGAGCCGCTCACCTCAAACAGCTCACCGGAGCTCCCATCCTCTACAACCAGAACGATCTGCCGCTCGTAACGATGATGGACATTCAGGCCGGCTGGCTCGGGATCAGCACCCCGGAAGTCCTGCCGCCCGACGACACCCTCGACGACGGCAAGCTCATCGCGGTGACTGGGATCTCCGGTTCGATCCTGCACACCCCCGGTCACACTCAAGGCAGCGTCTGCCTCTACATCCCAGGCCAAGCGCTGCTCCTCGCGGGCGACACGCTCTTCCACGGCTCCGTCGGGCGGACGGACCTGCCCGGCGGCAACACCCGCCAGCTCATCACATCCATCCAGGATCGCCTGCTCACCTTGCCCGACGATGTGATTGTGATCCCGGGCCATGGTCTGAAGACCACCATAGGCGCCGAACGTGAATTGAATCCCTTCCTCCAGGGCTGACTTGATTCTCCATCATAACTCTGTCGCGCCAGACCATGTATCAATATTGTCATTCACTTACGCATCATTTCTTATCCGCTACATTACATGCGTCACGTGAAATGTTATCAATCTAGGTTCCGGAGCTCGCATCTGCAATCTTCTGCATCCCCGACCCGAAGTCCTCCGCAGGACCGATTAAACTCACCACAACCCTGCCCGCTTCGGCAATTCCGTAGAAAGAGCCCGGATGGACCACCACACCCAGGTTCCGCAGCAACTCATCCGCACTCCCACCGGTTCCACCTTGAACGATCCGAAGAATTGCGCTCCACCCCGCCTCTACCCGGAGCGTCTCCACCCCGGCATCCCGGGCAAGGGCTAGATTCTCTCGCACGCGCTCCAGTATCTGCCGCTGAATCCCACTCCGGCCCGCAAGCCAGACCGGCAGCGCCAGTTGCGCTGGAGCGTTCATCGACAAAAATGTATCCGCAATCACCTCCAGCCGCCCCAGCGCTTCGGCCAGAACCGCGTCCGGCCCAAACCCCGCGATCCACCCCACTTTCATCTGCGGCAGCCCTGCGATTTTGCTCATTCCGCTCAGTACAAACGTCAACACCGGATGCGATCCCACAGAGAAGCTCGTCAGCTTCAGTCGGTCTTCCACCGGATAGTCAAGAAATACCTCGTCCACAATCAAGGCCAGCCCATGCCGCGCACAGATCTCCTCCAGCCTGCGTCTTTCAGCCGCCCCTGTAGCATGGCCCGTGGGATTGTTGGGATGGACCACCACAACCGCCCGCGTCCTCGGTCCAATCCTCCGCTCCAGCTCCGCAAAATCGACCCACCATCCGAAGTCATAGAACAGCGGATAGGTCCGCAGACGCACGTCCTCCAGATCAGCCAGAAAATCGAACAGCGGGTAGCTCGGCTGCGCCACCAGGACCTCATCTCCTGCATCGCACAACAGCCGAAAGAGATATCCATATCCTTCACTGGTGCTCGTCGTCAGCACAAGCGCATCCGGGTCCAACTCCGCCGCATGTCCGGCGTAGTACCCCGCCACAGCCTCTCGTGCCGAGCGCATCCCTCGCGGGTCGGGGTCGTATGCCAGTGCCGCCGGGCGACCCAGCGCACCCAAGATCGCCTCCGCACCGTATTCGAACCCGCAGGCAGTAGGGTTAGACACGGTAAGGTCTACCAGCTCGCGTCCCGAAGCCCGCGCCTCGCGAATCGCAGCCGCGAACCCGCTCTCCCCTACATCCCAGCCCGTCCGTTTTGAAAATTGAAGGCTCACCGGTCCGTGCTCACCATCGCCTATTGTTCCATGCGGAAGGACCTCCCAATGTCATTCGTTGAGCACAGGAGGCGTCGCTTACACTATTGACTCATGCCATCTATTCAAGCAGTCCTGTTCGACTACGGCCTGGTCCTATCCGGGCCTCCCGACCCCGCCGCGTGGGCTGAAATGCGCAACCTCTCAGGCCTGAGCGAAGATCTGCTCCACCGCGAATACTGGGCCCATCGGCAGCCGTACGACAGCGGCCACCTGACAGCGAACGCCTACTGGTCCAATGTCGCCGCAGGAGCGGGAATCCTACTCACCCCTGCCCAGATCCAGCACCTCGTCGCCGCCGACGTCGACTTCTGGTCCACCCTCAACGGGCCTATGCTCGAATGGGCAGCTCGCCTGCAACAGGCCGGAATCCCGACCGGCATCCTTTCCAACATGCCCGATGCCATGGAGACCGGCCTCCGCGCCCGCCATTCCTGGATCGAAGCCTTCGACCACCACACCTGGTCCCACGCCGTCCGCCTCGCCAAGCCAGACCCCGCCATCTATGCTCACGCCGCCGAAGGACTCAGCACGGCACCTGCGAACATTCTCTTCATCGACGACCGAGCCGAGAACATCTCCGCGGCCCTGGCCTGCGGCATGGAAGCCATTCAGTACCTCGATCACGCCGGGTTCGAACACGAGATGCGCATCCGGGGTCTCAGCCAGCTATTAAAACCTGCGGGTAGTGCCGCGTTCAAGAATCGCGATTAGCGTACGTCCGTGAGCAACGTGCGTCACACACAGTCTCCACTCGCTCCTCTATACTCCAGAGATCGCATGACCCACCGCTGCTTGACACTCCATCGAATTCAGCCTCGCTGCTCTGATCGAGCTCAGCGACACACTGACCTGTGGCATAGTGCAGACCTGCCCAGAGCAACAGGGCGAGAGCGGCTACACGCATGAACGAACGCCCGGCACAAGCAGCGCTCACCATCGGCATCCTCGCCCTGCAGGGGGCATACGAGGCTCACGTCCGAACGCTCCGGGATCTAGGCGTACACAGCCGGCTTATTCGTACGCCCGATGAACTGACCTATCCGGCTCCTGTCGACGGCCTCATCATTCCCGGCGGAGAGTCCACCACGATGCTCAAATTCCTGGAGCGTCACGGATTTCTGGACACCCTCGCCACCTTCATCCGGCAAACACCGACCTTCGGCACCTGCGCAGGCGCCATCCTCCTCGCCAAAGACGTCCAGCGCCCCGCCCAGACCTCCCTCGCCGCACTCGACATCACCATCGAGCGCAACGCTTATGGCCGTCAACTCGACTCCACCATTCTCAGTGCTGCCACAGAGCTGCCCGGCGGCCCTCTAGAAATGGTTTTCATCCGGGCTCCGCGCATCACCCGCACAGGTCCGGGAGTGGAGATTCTGGCCACCCGCGACGGCTTCCCCGTCCTGGTTCGGGAAGGCCATTTCCTCGCCGCCACCTTCCACCCCGAACTCAGCGCCGATCCGCGCGTTCACCAGCTCTTTCTCGACCTGATCCTCGCGCAATCCAGCTTCAGCCAAACTCCGCAGCCGCGTTAGACCCGGACGATCATCACCTCGGTCGACTTCATAAGAGCTCCGGCCGTCTGTCCCTTGCGAAGCTGCATCTCCCGCGCCGCATCCGCTGTGATGATTGATGTAATCCGCTGGTCTCCGACCGCGAGCACCACCTTCGCCAACAGCCCGCTGATCTTCACATCGACAATCTGTCCGACCAGTTGATTCCGTCCGCTCACCTGCCGGAACCGCTCCCGCGAGGCTGTCTTCTCCTTCTTCGGAGCCGACTTCATCATCGGCGTCAACGCGCTCTGCGGGACCCGGTGGTGGCCTCCCGGTGTCTTGATTGTCTTCAGCGTCCCCGCCAGAATCCACTGCTTGACGGTCGCGTAGCTTACCCCAAGGGCCGCCGCTGCCTCCCGCGGCTTCAACAGAACATCCACATCCGCCATAGCACCCCTCCTGAATCCGCAGCCAGTATAGTCCGGCTCCCTTCAGAACCTTCGTGTCAAAATACGCCGCTTGCCGGTATTCGTTACATAAAATCGTTTAGTATCGAATCGTGAATAACACCAGCCCATTATCCTATCCAGCCAGAAGCGCATCGCGTGCCCCGATCGCTTTCGCGCTTGTCGCTACCCTTTTTGCGCCGATTTCACTCTCCGCGCAGCAGACCGTCGGGACTGCGCACGCCGCAGCTATCTTCTCGACGGCCGCACGACCCGCAATGATGGAAACCTCCAGTCTTACCTTGGCCCAACCCGGCGCAACCGCCCCCACTCCCGCCACCGTCACGGGCTTCGCCGGCTTCATTGCGCGCTATCAAGCTCGCGTCACCGCTACCCAGAACCAGCAGCCCCATTGGGCCACGCCGCTGGTGCTCGTTACACCACGCCTGGAGCAGGAGCTCCGCACCGATCTCGTCCGACAGGTTCTGCCGTCGCGATACACCACCTGGAACCTCGGCAACGGCAAAGGCCTGGAATTTATCCCCGAACGCCACATCGAAATCCTCCTCAACGTGCCGCCCTTCATCGACCACTCAGCTCCTAAGAGCAAAGACGGCTTCGGCGACTTTTCCATCAACTCGAAGTACCGCATCTTCGCCCGCAACGAAGAGCACGGCAACGCCATCATCACCGCCTTCTTCGCCGCCTCTGTCCCCACCGGCAAGAACGGCAACGGAAGCTGCTGCGCCGTCGTCACCCCCACCCTCGCGCTTGGCAAGGGCTGGCGGAACTTCGACGTCACTACCACCGCCGGCGGCTCATTGCCCATCTCCAACACCAAGGGTCTGGGGCGAACCATTGCGTGGAACACGGCCCTTCAATACCGCGTCGCCAGCTCCGGCTTCGGCCGCTTCTTCTGGCCGGAGCTTGAGTTCAACTCCAGCTACTTCAAGGGCGGCAGCAACGACGGCAAATACACCACCTACGCAACCCCGGGCATCATCGTCGGACGCGTCCCACTCATCAAGGCCGGCCCACCCGAGAGCGGCCATCGCGGTCTCGGCCTCACCTTCGGCATCGGCGAACAGATCGCTCTCAACGACTTCCACGCCAACAACCACAACCTCATCTTCACCGCGCGGCTTCCCTTCTAGGACCGCGTTTCGGATGGAGATACCCTGCGAAGCTGTCCTGCCGGACGGGCCTTCTGCGCTGAGGGCGGTCAATTCGTGACTTGTATACCTTGTCTCGGCTCGACGCGCTACATATGCCCTCCCGTCGGTCGGGATGGAGACCGAAGGCTCGAGCACATCTGATGGAGAACCGCTCTCGTATCGCATTCCGGCGTGAATCGGCCGCGCCAGCACAGGAGTCGCAGGCGGTATCCTTGTAGCGTGACGCTTTCCTGCATCCCACCGCTCTCGCTCGCCAGTACCGCTGCGATCCTCCTCGCCCGGTGGAATCTTCCGGCGGACGCCAGCGCTCATGGTCCCGCGCTCGATCGTCATCTCCTGCTCAACCTCTGGATCGCGCTCGCCCTCCTCGCACTCGCTCACCTCATCCTGCTCATCGGTCTTACCCTCCGGCGCCGCCCGGAATTCAACCATGTCTGGCGCATTGAATATTTTCCGCTGGCCGCTCTCGCCGTCCTCTTCGCCGCCCTCACTCTCAAGGCGGAGCGCATCTGGGCCGCCAACCGCACCACCGGAGCCGACCTCGCCGCCCTACAGGTCGAGGTCACAGGCGTCCAATTTGCCTGGTACTTCCGCTACCCCGGCCCGGACGCCACCTTCGGCATCACCCGCCCCCAACTCGTCGCTCCCGGTGAAGGCAATTCCCTCGGCCTCGATCCCGCCGATCCCCATTCCGCGGACGACCAGGTATCGTCCCAACTGGTCCTCCCCGCCAACCGCGAGGTAGACCTCCGCCTGCACGCACAGGACGTCATTCACGGCTTCTCTGTCCCCGAGATGCGCCTCAAGCAGAATGCCATCCCTGGTCAGACAGTTCATCTCCACTTCACACCCACGGCGCCCGGCACCTACGCGATCCTTTGTACCCAGCTCTGCGGCCTCGGCCACTACCGCATGAGCGCCACCCTCCGCGTCGTCTCTCCCACGCAGTTCGACGCCTGGCTGGCCTCTCACCGCAGGGAGGCGACGCCATGACTTCGCAGCCGAAGAGCTCTTCCACCCCGATCCGCAAGCCCTACGCCCTGCTTTCCCGCCTCTTCAGCACCGACCATCGCATCATCGGTCTCCAGTATCTTTCACTCGCTCTGATCGCCGTCGCGATCGGCACCATGCTCTCGCTGCTGATGCGCATCCATCTCGTCTGGCCCGACTTGCCGCTTCCCATCCACGGTCCCATCCTGCCTGAAGAGTACCTCGCTCTGGTCACGCTTCACGGCACCATCATGCTCTTCTTCGTCCTCACCACCGCACCGCAGGCCGGCTTCGGTAACCTGATCCTTCCATCCCAGATCGGCGCGCGCCGCATGGCCTTCCCTGCCCTCAATGCCGCCAGCTTCTGGATCACCGCTATAGCCCTGATCACTCTGCTCGGCTCTACCTTCGTCCCCGGAGGCGCGGCCATCTCCGGCTGGACGGCCTATCCGCCCCTCAGCGCCGTTCCCAGCGCCGGGCCGGGACAGAGCCAGGGCATGGACCTCTGGCTCGTCAGCATCGCTCTCTTCGCTATCGCCTCCACCGCAAGTTCCATCAACACCCTCACCACCATCATCCGCAACCGCTGCCCTGGCATGAGCTGGGAACGCCTGCCTCTTACTGTCTGGGGCTGGTTCACCGCCGCGCTGCTCAGCATTCTGGCCTTCTCGGTCTTGCTGGCTGCGATCCTGCTGCTCTTCTGCGACCGCCACGCCGGCACCAGCTTCTTCCTGCCCGCGGGCGACCTCGTCAACGGCGCCATCCACACCGGGGGCAACGGCAGCCCTCTTCTCTGGCTTCACCTCTTCTGGTTCTTCGGACACCCCGAAGTCTACATCGCCATCCTTCCCGGCATGGGACTCACCTCCATGCTGCTCGCCAACTTCAGCCGCCGCCCCGTCTTCGCCTACCGCGTCATGATCGCGACGACACTTCTCATCGGCTTCCTTGGCATCCTCGTCTGGGGACACCACATGTTCGTCTCCGGCTTGAACCCCTTCGCCAGCTCCGTATTTTCCATCTCAACCATGGCCATCGCCCTGCCCGCCTCCGCCAAGGTCCTCAGTTGGCTCGCCACAGTCTGGCGCTCACGTCCGGTCTTCCCCACCGCCATGCTCTTCGCCCTCGGCTTCGTCAGCCTCTTCATTACCGGCGGATTGACTGGCCCTATCCTCGCCCAGCCCATTCTCGACGAGTACCTCAACAATACGTTTTTCGTCGTCGCCCACTTCCACCTCATCATGGCGATGGCCGGCATCTTCGGACTCTACGCCGGAACCTACTACTGGTTCCCGCTCATCACCTCAGCGCTCGGCCAACCACCACGCCTTATGTCCGAGCGACTCGGCCGCGTTCACTTCTGGACCACCCTGCTCGGGGCCTACGCGGTCTTCCTCCCCATGCATCTCACGGGCCTCGCCGGCGAACCCCGGCAGTACGCCCAACTCACCGGAATCCCCGGTGCAAACGGAGCCCTCAGCCCCGCAGGCGCGCTCCTTTCCCACACCCTCCCCCTCAACGTTCACATCACCTACGCTGCCATCTTTCTCGCAGCCTGCCAGCTCATCTTCCTCTACAACCTCGTCCGCAGCCTGTTCCGCGGAACGCTTGCTCCGCAAAACCCCTGGTATGCCACCACACTCGAATGGCACCCAGCGGCCAACGTAATGTCAGCCGCAGCCATAGAGCCTTTGCACCCCGATCCTGCATCCGATTATCAGATTAAGGTTGATTCCATCTCCGTCCATCGAGCACCTTGCGACTACCGCATCACGCCAGCCGGGGACATTTTCCTTCCGCAGTGGGTTCCGAACAACACCGCAGACCTGAAACCGGAGTAAGCTGTCCACAACGCGTGCGCTGAAAGGCCGCCTTCATGCCAGCAACCATCACGCCAAGCAGAACCGAGCAGGACCGAAAGCGTCGCGTCGAAGACCACGACCACGGCTCCGGCCGGCGTCCCCCCACCGACAAGCGCACCGGCGGCGGCGGCGATAACGACAACTGGAACGATCGCGCCCGGGGAAGCCGAGGCCCGCACGAGCGGCTGCGACGCTACCGCATGGGCATCTTCTTTGCCCTGGCGAGCGACCTCATGTTCTTCGTCGCCATCGTCAGCACCTTCTTCGTCAACCAGTCCTCCGGTCACTTCGACGCCTACAACCGGTACGTCAACGAGTGGCTCCCCACTGCCATCCCACCCATCCTCTGGCTCAACACCGCCGTACTCCTGCTCAGCTCCGTCACCATGGAGATTGCCCGCCGTCAGATGTTCCGCGAACACGACGTCATGGACGAGTGGCTGGGTCTCGGCAAGCCAATCACCCGCCGAACTCTGCCCTGGCTCTCGGCATCCGTCGCTCTGGGCATGCTTTTCCTCGCAGGCCAGTGGGTCGCCTGGCGGCAACTCGCGGTCCAGCATGTCTTCTTCAGCACCAATCAGAGCAGCCATTTCTTCTATCTCATTACCGGCGTCCACGCCTTCCATCTCATCCTCGGCCTGGTCGCCCTTCTCGCCGCGTTCGTCGGCCTTTACGTCTCGCGCAGCCTGGAGACTCGCCAGATCATGGTCGACGGAGCCGCCTGGTATTGGCACGCCATGGGACTGCTCTGGCTATTTCTCTTCGCGCTTTTAGCCTTCTTCCAATGAACCAGCCGGCACACGAACGGCAGAGAACGGGTACCACATGCACCGATTTCGCGGGATGGGCTTACTGAGACCAGCTATCCTTCCTTTAGCCCTGGTCCTGTTCACCCTCCAGCCCCCGCAACTTCACGCGCAGGGCTGCACCCAGTGCCGCGACAACACCGCCGCTACGCCACCGGCCACCCAGGCAGCCTACCGCCGCGCTATCCTGCTCATGGTCATCACCGCCGGGGGCCTTTTTCTCACTTCGCTCATTCTCCTCAAACGTCACCGCTGAAGGATGAACTGCCCAATTACCGCGCCTTTTTGCCCGCTGCTTTTACAGGCTTCTTTTTCGCGCTCTTCGTCGCTGGAGTCGCGTTCTTCTTCGCGGGAGCGCTCTTCGTCGCAACCTTCTTCGCAATCGCCTTCGCAGGAGTTTTCTTCAGATTCGTCTTACCGCCGGTCTTCTTTGATGTTGCCTTTGCCGCCGGTTGTTTCGTGGAAGACGAAGCCTTCAACGCGGTCTTCTTCCCCGGAGTCCCAGCGCCCAACTTCTTCGCGCCGCTCTTTACCGCGATAGCTTTCTTCGCCGGGGCCTTGGAGGCAGTCTTTGCCGGTGCAGCCGCCTTCCTGACCGGGGCAGGTAAGTTCCTCGCAGCAGTCTTCGCCGGAACGTTCGTCACCGAAACCTTCTTAGCCGGAGGCGCTGCATTTGTTGGAATGACCTTGGCTGCAACAGCCTTTGCCGTAGGGGCGCCCTTCTCAACCTTGGCCGCAGGAGCAGTTGCAGCCGCCTCGCCGACATCGCCAGGAACGCCTTCCACCCCAGTCTCTACCGTCTCCGCAACGACTGCCTTCTTGCGGCTCTTCGCAGGCTTGGCATCCTTCTTTGGCGCTCTCGGACGGCGCAGGTGTACGGCGGGCGGGGGTGCCGGCGGCGAATACGGCTCCAGATACGCCTTCATCTCCTCCGCAGTTCCCAACCTCCCATCCATCAACTCGAAAAACAGCTTGTCAAGAAGCTCATCGTACTCAGGCAGCTCGGGAACGATCCGCATCTCCTGCATCAGTGCATAGGGCAGCCGCTGTCTTGCCTGCGGCCACTCCGTGTAGAAGGCCTTGAACTTCGTCTGGACTGCCGCGTTCTTGCTGGTATGAGCCACCCAGAGGACAGCCTCCGGCTTGGCCGAGTGCAGCAGCTTCCAGGCCTGCGATGGTGACGCCGCGGTCCTGGCGGAAAACTGCGCTGCAAACTCCTTTGCCTCACCCTCCAACGCTTCAATCTCCGTCACAAACCCCTGTCTAGCGAACCCCTGCTTCAGAGCAGTAATCTCCGCGGGCGTCATCTTAGCGGTCAGCAGAGGGAAGTTCGCCACCGCCGCTTCAGGATGGATGCCTTGCATCTGCAGCTGTGTCTGGCTCTCCCGCAGCCGCTCCAGCTCCGGCACGTTCGCCTTTGCTGCCGACAGCGCCGGAAACAGCTGCTTCATCCATCCCTCTGCCTCCAGCCGCCTCAGCACCCGCAAAGGGTCTTCTTCGTGGAAGATTTCCTCCGTCTCGTATCCGCGGTGGAACTCCCCCATCGCCGAGATGTACCCTTCGGACTTTCCTGTCTCATATCTCGCCAGGGTCTTCTCATCCATATGCCACCCCAGCCGCGCCATATAGCGCGCCGCCCGGATCATCCGAACCGGATCTTCGATAAATCCGTAGTTGCTCACCAGCCGCAGCTCGCGATTTTCAATGTCCGCTACCCCGTTCAGGGGATCCATCAATAATCCATAGGAGCCGTCGTTCAGAGACAGCGCCATGGCGTTCGCCGTAAAGTCCCGCCGTCGCAGATCCTCCAGGATCGTCGCAGGTTTCACCACCGGCTTCCCCGGCTTGGGATATGTAACCGACAGAGTGCTTCCAATCTCCATCCGAACGCCACCCGGGAACCGAACAAAAAGTGCCTGTCCTGCCTCCGACTCCCCGGTTACGAATCCGCCGGCTTTCTCTATATCTTTCTTTATCTTGAGAGCATTTCCTTGAACCACCAGATCAAGATCACGAACCGGCGAGCCGCTGGTCAGATCACGCACCGCACCGCCTACCAGGAATACGGTAAGTCCTTTGGAACGTGCGACATCCCGTACCGTTTTCAACGAGGACTGCTGTGCTTTCGAAAGTCGGTTCTCTAGCAGATAGATGTAGTCGGCCATATCTGTTACGTTTACTCCAAACCGGTCCTAACCGGTGCGCCTTGATTCTGATAAACTTTGGCCCATACCTTGTCGGCCGGAACTAAATTACAGAGAATCAGTCGTTTAGAAGATGATGTCTGTCAGACGCAAAAGGCCAATGTAACACAGCAGTAGCAACTTGACTACCTTTTGTGCACCTTTTTCGCTGCTCCTTCCGCTCCCGTGCGACAATTCGCCACCACCCATGTCCTCCACCCGCAAGAAGGTCATTGTTCGCCGCTTCACCGGCGCCCTCCTCCCCGGATATCTGCCGCTCTCCGGGTTCGTCGACCGCCACCAGTTATCTTCATCGCCGCCCGAGCGCACCATCGGTCTGCTCGACCTCAGCGGACGAGTCCTCCAGCTTCCCCTCGACGACATCAAGCACATCAGCTTTGTCCGGGACTTCAATCTCGCTGACACCCTCAATCCCGAGCGCCTGATGCGGCGGACCTTTCTCGCCCGCCCCCGCACCGAGGGCCTCTGGCTTCGTATGACGTTCCGTAGCGGCGATCTCCTCGAAGGCCTCGCCCCGATCGATGTCAGCCTCCTCGACGATGTGCTCAACGATGCAGGCCTGCACCTCACGCCACCCGACATCCGGTCCAACACGCAACGGATCTATGTCCCCCGCGCCGCCCTCACCCACCTCCAGCTCGTTGCCGTGATCACCTCTCCATCCCGCCGCAAGCCGCTCCCCTCCTCCCCTACCCTGCAGGAAGAACTCTTCGACAGCCTGATTCCGCCCAACACACGCCTGAACTAAAGCATCAACCGCCCCGCTGCCACACGCGCCGCCTACCCTCAAAATGGCTCTCCTTTTCCCCATCATTGCCTTCGCTCTCGCGCTCATCGCGATAGGCCGCGGAGCAGCCAGCGGCCAGTTCCTTGAAATTGAACGCAAGCGCGACCGTATAGGCCGCCGGGTATGCCTGGTGGCCGGTATAGCTATTCTGGTTGCCTATACCCTCTGGCTGTTACTGTAACCCTCCGCCCTGAGTGCAAAATCGAGCTAGCCAACGAGCAGGACCGCACCGCCGAGCCAGTGTCGCAGTCGCTTCCTGCTCCAGTCCATATCCCGCTTCGCGAATTACAATCTGTACATGCCTGCCCTCACGTTAGCCGAGCTAGCCGAGCAACTCGGCGCCATCCTTCAAGGCGACCCGGATGCGCAGGTTACCGGCGTTGCAGGCATAGAATCCGCCACGCCCGGCGACCTCACCTTCGTCGCTAACCCGAAATACGCCGGCCTCGCTCGCACCACGTGCGCCGCCGCCATTCTGGTTGAGCCATCTTTCGCCGAGCTGACAACCCCCACGCTCCGAATCGAAAACCCTTACCTCGCCTTCGCCAGAGCCATCGAGCTCTTTCACCAGCTTCCGGCCTATGCGCCCGGCATCCATCCCACCGCCGTCATCTCCCCCACTGCGACCATCGGAGTCAACTCCCACATCGGCGCCTACGTCGTCATCGGCGACCATGTCATCCTCGGAGACAACGCCACCCTGCTACCCCACGTGGTTCTCTACCCACATGTCCACGCCGGGAATAACTTGTTCGCTCACGCCCACGCCATAGTCCGCGAACATTGCCGATTGGGCGATAATGTCACCCTGCAGAACGGAGCCATCATCGGAGCCGACGGCTTCGGCTTCGCCCGCCAGCCCGACCCATCCTCTCAAGGCACCGGCTGGTACAAAATCCTGCAGTCCGGCCCCGCTATTCTCGAGGACTCCGTGGAAATCCAGGCCAACGCCTGCATCGACCGCGCCTCCATAGGCGAAACGCGCATCCGCGCCGGCGCAAAGATCGACAACCTCGTACAGGTGGGCCATGGCTCCACGGTGGGCGTGAACACCCTGCTCTGTGCTCAGGTGGGCCTCGCGGGCTCATCCATGATCGGCAACAATGTCATCCTCGCAGGTCAGGTCGGCGTTGCCGGCCATTGCACCGTGGGGGACGGCGCGATCGCTACGGCTCAAAGCGGTATCCCGAACGATGTAGCTCCCGGGAAGGTGGTCAGCGGGTACCCGGCGATTGAAAACCGCCAGTGGCTTCGGGCCGTGGCTCTCTTCAATCGATTCCCGGAGGTAGTCCGCGGCCTGAAGACTACACTAAAATAACCATCCAAATGGTGACTTTGGTCGTATAACAAAGAGCTGTACAAAATCCATGAGGATCAGGACCGTGATTGAACCTCCCGACAGCCTCGTCAGCAGCTCCTCTCAGACGCCGAGCCGCGCCATTCAGCCAGTGCGCATCCTTCTGCTCGATGACGAACCCACCAACCTCCTGCTCCGTACCGCCATCCTGCGCCAGCACCGCTATGAGTGCATCCCCGCCAGCACCATAGAGGAAGCCACGGAAGTGCTCAACAATATCGATATCGCCGTTCTCGACTACCATCTCGGCGCCGGGCAGTTTGGCACCGAAGTCGCCGAACTCCTCCGTCGTCGGCGTCCCCACGTCCCCATCATCATTCTCTCTGCAACTCTCGAGCGTTTCTTCGGCGGCGTCGAAGACATGCATCTGCTGAAGGGCCACAGCTCGGTCGAAGACCTCCTTGACGCCCTCAGCTCGCTCGAAGCCAAGCGCCGCGGCGCACCCGTCGTCGTGGACGCCCGCGACTTTTATTATTCCCGCATCGCCATGGCCATCGGCTCCGACGTCCTGGTTCAGGTGTTCGACTCAAATGGTATCTGGCAGCACTGCAACGACGCCGCAGCCCACTACTTCCAGCAGCCTCGCGAATGGTTCCTCGGACGCAGTATTTTCGAGGAGATGTCCACTCTCATGCGCGACTGGCGGGAAATCATCCAGAACGTCTGCCTCACCCGCGAAACGTACATCGATCGGACCCATCGCGGTCTGCTGAGCCTCCCCCGGTCTGATGAAGGCAACCTCACCTGGAGCGTCCTCGCCTTTCCTATCACTTTGCACGACAACCGATCCGGCGCCGTCCTGGCCGCGCGCGTCCTCGAAAGGCCAGCCTTCACAAACCCCGAATTGTTTCCGTTTGAGTAGTTCGGAATCCTGCTGACTCAAGCCGCCGGGCCTCACACAGAGGAGCGGAATGGGACATGGGATGCAGCCATGTCTCTCATCCGACAATCGCCTCAAAGTCCGCGGAGGTCATTTGCTTTGCGGTTCCACGCTTCCGCACATCTCAGTACACACCCGACGCTGATACTCTTGAGGCTATGCGTTTCCTACACGCACTTGCCGTCTCCGCTATCCTCCCTGCGGCGATCGGCTGCCACTCCCCTTACGTCGAAGCCGCTGTAAGCAACCGGACTACGCAGACGATCGAATTGCTTGAGGTCGATTACCCGAGCGCCAGCTTCGGAACCGAAAGCCTGTCCCCCGGCGCAACTTTTCACTATCGCTTCAAGGTTCTCGGCGAAGGCAGCATGAAGCTCCTCTACACAGACAGTGCGCATCACGACCACACCTCAACCGGCCCGTTCCTCAAGGAGGGTGCCGAAGGCCCACTCGCAATCACGATCACCCCCGAAGCTGTCACCTGGCAATCATCCCGCGCCATAGCTCCGTCCAAATAGCTGTAGCAGCGGAATCCCCGCTTCCCACTGCTGGCCGTTGCTCGTTCCTGACGGGCCACGTGAATCTTCTCGACACTGCTTCGTCTCTGGCTTTAGTCCAGACCCGGTGCCCGTCCCTCCTTACCGCTGCCCGCCGCGTCGGGTGAACCGCTCTTGCCCTGCCGCTTTTTGTCCTTCGCCATCAACCCGAACACGCCGGCAACCACCAGCAGTGCAACCATAATCCCGACAAAAATAACCGTAAGCATCGAATTGTCTCCAATCTGAAAGAGCGGCTCTGCAGATGCTCTCGTCATAGCTGGTCAGCATCATCTCGGGCCAGTGGAACGAGCCCTGGAAATAACCTTCTACCCTGAATCGAACGATTTTCACGGGGCGCAACGTCGTGCTTCCGTCTTCCATCCTGTAGCGCCGCCTCCCCTTCATGGGATGCCGTCCTGCCCGTCCGTGTCCATCTGCGATAACCTGATGTCTATGCCGAGCGGCTATTTCATCACCTTCGAGGGGCTCGACGGCTCCGGAAAGACTACCCAACTCCGCCGTCTCGCCGCTTCGCTGGAAGCCGAAGGCCATCGCGTGACAACTCTTCGCCAACCCGGCAGCACCGCCCTCGGCGACCGGGTTCGAGGTATCCTGCTCGACTCCCGCTCCGAAGCCGCCCTCGGCCCCATCGCTCCTGCCTCCGAGATGGCCCTCATGTTCGCCGACCGCGCCCAATCGATCGCCCAGGTCATCCTCCCCGCTCTTGCCGGCGGCGGCATCGTCCTCTGCGACCGTTACACCGACTCCTCCGAGGCCTACCAGGGCGGGGGCCGCCAGCTCGGCAGCGAGCGCATCCTCGCCATGCACGCCGCTGCCTGTGACAACCTACAGCCCGACCTCACACTTCTCCTGCTCCCCTCTCTCGAGTCGTCCCTTCGCCGCGCCCGCCGCCGCAATCAGCGCCACGTCGAAGAGCACGGCACCGACGAAAACCGCTTCGAGCAAGAGTCCGACGACTTCTACCGGCGCATCTACGACAAATACGAAGAGATAGCCGCCCGCGAACCTCACCGCATCGTGCCGATCCGCGACGAAGCATCCATCGGCCAGATCCAAACCGTCATCCATCGTATTGTGTCCGCCAGACTAGCCACTTCGGCACTCTGATCCGCCAGGCGATCGTCCAATCCGATGCTATCCAGTAGTCATCCCTTGTATCACCGTTACGCCGTACGGCACCTGATGACAACCCCGACACCCACCCTTCGCAACCCGCCTGAGCCGAGATCCGATACGGAAGAACCCGGCAAGTGGCTCATGCCGCCCGGCCTCAAGCGCTCGCTTCCCTTCTACGCCCACAAACCCTGGGTAAAGCTCGGCAGCCCCATCCTCCTCTTCGAGCACCTCCTCAAAACCTACGGCAACATCGCCCACTATAAATTTCTCGGCACGCCGATCGTCTTCATCAATGATCCCAACTACATCCGTGAAATTCTCATCAATCAAGCCGCCAGCTTCGTCAAGGAACGCACCGTTCGCCGCATGAAGATTCTCCTCGGCGAAGGTCTGATCACCTCCGACGACCCCATCCACATGCGGCAGCGCAAGATCGCCGCCCCCGCCTTCCACCGCCAGCGCATCGCCGCCTACGGAGACCAGATTGTCGCCTGCGCGGCCGCCCAGCAGCGAAACTGGGAGCCCGGCCAGCACATCGACATCGCCGCCGGCAGCATGGCCCTCTCGCTCGAAATCGTCGCGCGCACGCTCTTTGACAGCGAAGTCACCGCCGACATCCGCAGCATCAACGATGAGGTCAACACCATCATGGACCTCTACAACTTCATCGTCGCCTTTCCGAAGATCGAGTCATTCCTGAACCTCCCGATCCCCGGCATCAGAAAATTTCGCCGCTCCAAAGGCCGCCTCGATGCCATCGTCGACCGCCTTGTCGGCGAGCGCCGCACGTCCATAGCCCGAGGAGAACTCGACCGGGGCGATCTCCTCTCCATGCTCCTCAGCAGCCGCGACGAAGATGACAGCCAGCGCGCCGGCATGTCCGACGAGCAGGTCCGCGACGAGGTCCTCACCATCTTTCTGGCCGGCTACGAGACCGTCGCCAACGGGCTGGCCTGGACCTGGTATCTTCTCAGCCAGAACCCCGAGGTCGAAGCCCGTCTTCACGCCGAACTAAACGCCGTCCTCGGCTCTCCAGCCAGCCAAGATTCCGGGTGCTCCGTGTCCGGACTTTGCGACGAGGGTTCCCACAGGGCCTCCGAAACTCGCCGTCTCCCCACTCTTGCCGACTACCCCGCCTTGCGCTACACCGAGCAGGTCTTCGCCGAATCCATGCGCCTTTACCCTCCTGCCTGGGCCATGGGCCGCATGTCCACCCAACCCGTCACTCTCGGACCCTATCGCATCCCGCCGGGCGCACACTTCTTCTTCAGCCAGTACATCATGGGCCGCGACCCACAGTACTTCCCCGATCCTCTCCGTTTCGATCCCGACCGCTTCTCCCCGGAGAACAAAGCTGCGCGCCCGAAGTTCACCTACTTCCCCTTCGGCGGCGGCAGCCGACAGTGTATCGGTGAGAGCTTCGCCTGGATGGAGGGCGTCTTCTCCATCGCTACCATCGCGAGTCGCTGGCGTATGAGCTACCTCGGGGCCACCCCGCCCGAAGTCCAGGCTAAAATCACTCTTCGCCCCAAGGGCCCATTGATGATGCAGCTAACCCCCCGCTAAGGAACGGCACTTACCCGAGTGCGATTGCCAGCGAAGCCGCACAGGAAACGATTCGCCTTGTTCCGCGCTGATCGGCGGTCACCGTCCGGCCATATTTCAACTGGCCGCCAACAGCAAAGTCGGCGGCGAGTCTCTCTTGGCAAAAAACCGCCCTATTTACCAGGCAAATTGAATCGGAACACCAGCCCCGTACTCACGCTGAACAGGCGTGAGGTCAGCTGGCCTTCAGTGCCTCCAAAATTCCCGCTGCTCACTGTCCCCACCGAACCGTAACCCAACTCCACCACGCGAAAATCTACATGACTGGCAAGCGTGTAGTCGAGGCCGCCGAAGATCCCATAAGCCACCCTGCTCAGGTGAACCGTGCTGGTCGGCGGCTTCGAGCTTCCCACTCCAGCCGATATCTGCACATAAGGCTTGAATGAATTCGCGATCGGCTTGGCCGCAACCCGCACCCCCACCAGGAAGCTGTTGAGCGAGGCATTGTTTCCCTTCACGATCGAATCCCGTATATCCACCCCGACATCAGCCTTGGAGGCATGGAAAAAATCATAGTAGCCGCCAATGTTGGCGCCATAAAATGTCCGGGATGTGGTATTTTCGCCCAGAAATGCAAATGAGCCTGTATCGGTCTTCGAATTGCTCACATGGACGCCAACCGGGTTGACGTACAGGCCGAATTGCGCACGCGCAGCGGTCGTTAGAAGAACTGGCGCGAGGCATACAACAAGAAACCGCAACTTCATAAGAGGCAAATCCTTTATGTTTAGACTGACACCGGCACAATTCCAGGTAGATCTGAAGCCGCTTCGGCAGTATGCCTTCCAGTCTATCGAAAGAACGGCACGAATCTCCAACGCGCACGCACGAAGCTCGCAGATCGCCTGAGAAATTGAAAGAGCCGGGATATCTCAATCAGGCAGAATGTCGCGTTCCGAAATGATCTTCCACCGCCCATCTATCCGTTTTAGCTGCAGCCTCGTCTTGACCCACCGCTCCGAGATCTTGTACGGCAGGACCTGCACCATCGAATGCTTTACCAGCCGAACAGTAGCATCCGAAGCCGTCTCCTTCTCCACCACAATCTTCTCCAGCCGCACTGTCCACAATCCCTTTCGGGCATTGATCGCCGCTTGCTTTTCTTTCACCAGTTCTTCCCTGCTCACATTCCACTTCAATAAATAGCGAGAAACCGGAATGGCGTAGAACGAAGCCTGTGTCGCAGCGTCACTCGACCGCATCGCATCGCCCCACTTCTCCACCCATGCCTTGGGATCCGTCAAATCGCTACCCATGTGCCCCGCGCCGGCAGAAGCTGCGGCCATGCGGGACGCATCTGCTGCTTTTCTCTGGGAAATCGCGACGGCATTTCTTTCCGCTGTCGTCTGATAACGTCCCCAGAACAGATACGCACCCGCAGCCGAAAGCACGACCAGGATCAGTACAGCGAAAGCTAAGCCAAGCCGCTCCCCAAAGCTCCACCCGGACTCCTCCTCCATCCCCGCGGCTTCCACCGAGGAATCGACGACCCAGTCGGAAGACCCCGCACGACTGAAGTTCGCGACCTGGGTCTCCACCGCAGCGGTTTTCGTGACGTCCTCATTGGCCACATCGGGCTTCGTCATTTCGACCCTCCGCAGGGGATGTTTCGTCACATCGGGCTTCACCACTTCGAGCGCTGGCGCAGCACCCCAATCCGGCGTCTTCGCGCTCCGGACTACCTCCACGGCTTCGGGCACCGTCTCGATTACACCGTTCGAACCATCCTCATCCGTCACATCCTCAGCCGGTGGCACGACCATCACCACGGGTTGAGCCTCGACACCCTTTCCAACCGCAGTCGTAGCCGCTTCGCTCCCCGAAGGATCACCCAGACTACCTGCCCCGTTCGCCGCAACGACCGGAGTCCTTATGGTCTCCAGATCCAGCTGTGCCTTCATCTGCTGGAATACGCCCTCCAGCTTCGACCGCACCAGTTCGTTCTGCGGCATATCCCCCAGCAGCGCCGAAGCTTGAAAGCTCATATCCGCTTTGATTACAGATCCTCCCTGCATCGCTTCGACTGAGAGCTCCGTCACATCCTGAAGGTTCACCCTTCGCGGCGAAGGCCCCAACCCGCGCACCGAAAGGCGGGCACCCTCCCGAGACACCTCCTCGAAAGTATTGCGCAGAGCCACCTCTAGTGCATTCAGCACCCTCTCCGGATCGTGCCCCGGAACTGTTTCACTCGTCTGAAATTTCAAAAAGAGCCTCTCCGATTCGGACATCGCCTCGACATCGCGCACAGTTCCGCGGGTCGCGAACCCACCAAATATTAACCCACTTCATTTGTACGCCAGCAACCGGTCCGCAGACGTTGAAGATTTCTATGTTCCGGTCCATAACTCATTTCCTTTGCGAACCGGAATGTGGCAGTTGCTGCTGTTGTTCTTACGTTTCAGCTTGGCTGCGGGCGGAAACCGGGCGAAGATTCGTTTGAAAGTTCGTGACACATCGCATCCGGCCACGCCGAGCGCTCTCGGATCGCGCACTCCATTTACCCTAGAGGATGAGGAGCCGCTCCGTGTCTAGCCCGACCGCCCTTCCCGCCACCTTCAACGATTTCCTCGGCAACACGACTGCCATCGAGCACCTCCGCACCGCTATCGCCGCCCGGCGGTTGCCTTCCTCCCTCATCCTCAGCGGACCCAGTGGAGCCGGAAAATATACCCTCGCCCTCATGCTCAGCATGGCCGTCCAATGCGAACGCCAGCCGCGCGAGCTCCGCTCCTACAGCGAAGCCCTCGGGTCCAATGGCCAGTCCCTCGCCAGCTTCTGCGGTGTCTGCCATAACTGCACCCGTATCGCCTCCGCCGCCAGCCTCGAAGACGAGGTCGACAAAGCCGTAGCCGCCCGCGAAGAGCTTCGCGAGACCGACAAAAAAGAGACCCGCGTTCTCATCCAGCCCCACCCCGACGTCCTCATCATCCCGCCCGACCCTCCGCAGCTCCTCATCAAACTCGGCCAGGTTCGCACCGTCATTCAGCGCTCGCATTACCTCCCCAGCGAAGCGCCCCGCAAGATCTTCATCCTGACAGCCGCCAACATGATGAAGGAAGCCGCCAACTCCCTCCTCAAGGTCCTCGAAGAGCCCCCGCCCACCGTCCACATCATCATCCTCGCCGAAAACCCCGGCGAACTACTCCCAACCATTCGCTCCCGTTGCGCTACCGTCCGTCTTGGAGCCCTGCCGGTCGAAGAGATCGAGATGCTCCTCGCCGACCGCCGCCCCGACGTTCCGCCCCAGCAGCGCACCCTTATCGCCCGCCTCGCTCAGGGAGCCGCCGGGAAGGCTATCGGCTTCGACCTCGCCGCCTACACCGCCGCCCGCGCCGACGCATTGATCTTCCTACGCAACGCCGCCGCGGGCAGCACTGGCTCATCGGAGCCCGACCACACCGCCCTCTTCAAAATGACTGAAACCTACCGCGCCGGAGCCGAAGGCCAACAGAAGACCGCCGCGCTTCTCCGCAGCCTCTCTCTGCTCCTCGAAGATATCCTTCTTCTCGGTGCCGGCACTCCCGAACTCCTCCGCAATACCGATCTCCGCGCCGAACTCGAACGTATCTCGCAATCCCTCTCGTTCCAGTGGATCGAGCAAGCCTCCCGCGCCCTCGATCAGGTGCAGAGCGGTCTACGCCGCAATCTCCTTCGCAGCCTCTCCCTGGACGCCTTCGCCGGCCAACTCGCAAGCGCCCGCTGACCGGCTGACAGGTCGATCAACGAACGCAAAATACAAGGTCAGGCAGTATCTCCGTAACCGGCGATGAGTTGCGCAAGTGGGGCGCGAACCTCCTGGTACTTCGGATTGGAAGCGAGGTTGGTGAGTTCCATAGGATCGGCACGAACGTCGAAGAGCATGGCTCCGTTGCTTGCGTCTTTGCCGAACTCTGCGTAGCGCCACTGTTCGGTCCGGACTGCAGTGCCGTGGACTGTCTTCCCATCTTCGCTCCAGATGCTGAAAGCCGGCTGGGTCCAGGTGGCACGCGGATCGTTGAGCAGCGGAGAGAGACTGGTGCCCTCTATTCCCTCCGGCACGTCGAGACGGCAGAGTTCTGCCATCGTGCGGTAGAGGTCCAGCGACTGGACGATACGGGTAGACGAGCGACCGTTGCCATGGGCTCCCGGCACATGGATGATAAGCGGAACACGGGTGCCGTTCTCGAAGAGAGAGCCGGCTTTGGACCATTTTCCCTTTTCGCCTAGTTGATAACCGTGATCGGCGACGAAGACAATGGCCGTATTATCGCGCAGCCCGAGTTTATCCAACTCCGTTACGACGCGGCCCAGATTCCAATCGGCCCAGGAGATGGAGGCGAGATAGGCGCGGATGACCTCTTTGGATTCCGGCTCGGATGCGCCGCGGCCAATGAAGAGGTCCGCATTGCGCATGCGGATGGCTGCCTTTGGAAAGCCTTCGGGGACGGTTGGCCAGGCGGCAAAGTCAGGTGGAAGCTGGATGTGGCTTGGGTCGTACAGATCGAAGAAGCGCTGCGGAGCTGTGGGCGGGCTGTGGGGTTTGGAGAAGCCGCAGCCGATGAAGAAGGGCTTGTCTGGCTGCCGCTTGCACTGGCGGAGATAGTCTATGGCCCGGTTGGCCACCATGTAGTCGCTAGCGCCTTCGCCATTGCCTTCGAGGACGAGAATCTGGTCGGAGTGGGCGGCGCGCTGGTTGTCGCCGGGCAGCACGGGAAGGACGCCGTTGGGCATGGGAATACGGGCGTGCGGGATGTCCATCGGCCGTCCGGTCTGCGTAGGGTGCATGGATTCAACGTCCCCATCGAAGTCGGTCCAGGCCTTCGGGTCGTCAAGGCCGGCGTGAAAGATCTTGCCGCTTCGCAGTGTAGTGTAGCCGTATTCTCGGAAGAGTTGCGGGAGCGTGATCCAGTCGGGGTGCAAATTACGGACGCTCGCGTTATTGCCGAGGACTTTGGTGGTATGGGGCGGATGGCCGGTGAAAAGAGAAGATCTCGAGGGATTGCACAAAGGAAATTGGCAGAAATTGCGGTCGAATCGGACTCCTTTTGCGGCCAGAGCATCGATATTGGGGCTGTGAGCGTTGAAGCGGCTGCCGTAACAGGCTAGCTCCGGGCGCATGTCGTCCGACATGAAGAAAAGTACGTTGAGGGGACGTTTTCTGGCCACTTGGGTGGCAGTGGTTCGGCTTGCGGGCTGCGCGGCGGCCGGCAGAGCGGTGGCGAGTGCCGCTCCGGCAGCTTTGGTGAGGAAGCTGCGGCGGGAACTTACAGATGTGGACTCGTGGCTGTCTTTCGGATTGCTCATCTTCCTCCAATTGGCCTCTGGAGGTTTGACGCATCACGGAGCTTGCTGGACGCAGCGAAAGCCGACGTTCGAAGCAGCGCTATCCACGGTGTTTGCCGTTCGTGCGGCGACGCGGTAGCGGTTGCAGTACGATGCGTGACACAGGAACGAGCCTCCCTTCATGACCTTCGCTTCGCCTGCCTCCGGGCCGCGCGGGTCATGGCGGGGAGCAGAGGTGAAGGCGGTGTGAAACCAGTCAGAGCACCACTCCCAGACGTTTCCCGTAATGGAGTAGAGGCCGACAAGATTGGGTGGAAAGCTGTCCACGGGGCAGGCACCGGCAAAGCCATCTTCGGCTGTATCGATGCGCGGGAACTCGCCCTGCCAGATGTTACAGAGGTGCCGGCCATCTGGCGTCAGGTCGTCGCCCCAGGGATAGAGCTTCTGGATGAGGCCGCCGCGTGCGGCGTACTCCCATTGCGCCTCGGTGGGGAGCGCTCCGCCGGCCCACAATGCGTAAGCCGCAGCATCGTTCCAGGAGACGTGAACCACGGGATGATTTGGACGGTCGATAACCTGCGAGCCGGGACCCTCCGGGTGCTCCCAGGAGGCGCCGGGAACCTTGCACCACCAGGGCGCGGCGGCAACAGTGTCTTCGACAAGCTCGTCGAGGCGGTCCGGCGGCAGGTGCGCCCAGAAGACGAAAGACCAGCGATAACGCTCGGAGTCGGTTAGGTAATGCGTATCGGAGACGAAGGCGGCGAAGTCACGATTCGTCACGGGATAGGCATCGATGGAGAACGGTGAGAGCGAGACGGGGCGAACCGGACCCTCGCCATCGGAGGAGAAGGCTTCTCGATAATCGGTGCCCATCAGAAACGTGCCGCCAGGAAGCGCGACGCTTTGGCGTGGCGGTCTAGTGACTGCGGGCGTAACGGGAGTTGGCTGGTGAGTGTCCGCGCGGCCGCGCTCAGCCGCAGGGGCGCAGCACGGGGAAGATGATTGACTCTCCTGCATGGGTGCGTTGTGGTCTTGTCCGCTCATCGGTGGGTCTTCCGTGATTCGCCCTGAGTACAAGGCTAGACCATCTCCGAGAACTTTGCCGGAGTGCGCGTGTCACTCAACGAGGAATATCGATTGGACCGTTCCTGTCTTCCTTTGCCGGCGGGTGAGCGGCGAACCAGGTCTTCTGGTCTTCGACCAGTCTGGTTGCCTCTTCCCGGATGTCGCGGATGGACTCCAGTGCCAACTTGCGCGAGAGACTATACGCGTCGTTGTCGGGCGGCGACTTCAAGGTCGAGGACCAGCGTTCGGCCGCATCAAGGAGTTTGGGTAAGGCTTTGCGGATATCGCGGTGATGCGGGCCGTATTCGTCGAGGTTGTCGTTGAGTTCGTCGGCGATGGAGGTGAACTGCTCCAGGAGGTCGTGAGTGTCCTGTTCTCGTCCAGGTTTGCGGGGATGAGCGAAGAGGTCCTGGATCTCTTTGGTGCGGGTATCGAGGAGTTTGATGAAGACCAGGACACGGTCATTGGGGATGTAGGCCGCATCGCGAAGTTGATCGATTTCGGCTTCTGAGAGAGCGGTGTCGCCGTTTTGGCCACGGAGGGGCGCGGCAAACGATAGGAAAAGGAGAGCGAGGACGAGGCGACGGAGCATTGGTTTCCGGTGGTGAAGCCGACTAAAGATATGGCAACCTGCATTCCGACGCGCGCTAGTGATTGAAGACCTGTGCAAGGAGTTCGTCGTGTACCTGGTCGAGTTGCTTGAGGGTGGCCTGGAGGGTGGCACGGTCTTCGCCGGAGGCCTGGTGAAGGTACTCGCCGAGGCGGTAGGTGGTGTGGTGCATGAGCTGTTCGGTGTTTTTGACGCGTTTGGTGTCGTTGGAGAGGCCGAGGTGAATGAGGGCGGCGTAGCGTTCGACCTGCTTCAAGGTCGCGCTGGCCTGATCTACATCGCCCTGCAGCATCTGTCTGCCGGCGATCTCGGTCATGGTGTGGACCAGTTCGGCGTAGAGGAAGCACTGGTCGCGGGGGCTGGCCTGCCGGGCGCGCAGTTCGAGCTGGTTGAGGGCCTGCGCATCGGGGAGGGACTCGTCGATCGAGGCGGCGATAGCGGGAGCGCAGAAGATGAGGAGAAAGGACAGGAGGAGAAGAGCCGGAAGACGAAATCTGCGGTTCATAACGCACCTCGAAGGGAGCGCTTGCCTACTTCATGTGCGCGAGGGTGAGAAGGCGGTGGCGAGCCTCCCACTCCTCGTCCGGGAACTTGCCGTTAGCCACGGCGAGGAACTGCTGGTACAGGCCGGTGGCCTGCTTGACCTGGTGAAGCTTGTCGTGCGCAGTAGCCGCGAGGAACAGGGACGATGGCGACTGTGGCAGCACTGTATCACGAAGCGCGATGGCTTGCAAGGTGGTGGTTGGGTCGTCGTTTTCGGAGGCGGCGAAGGCGAGGTGACTGGCAGCGGCGCCGAGGTCGTCCTTGCTGGGGAAGGCGGAGGGCTGGGCGACGGCGCGCTTGAGGAAAGCCTCGGCTTCGGCGAATTTCTTCAGATGAATCAGGGTGTCGGCGCTATCGTCGAGCAGGGTGGGGTCCTGCGGGGAGGCGACGACGAGGGCGGCGTAGAGGGGTGCGGCCTGGTCGTAGTGGTCGTCGCGGGTGTAAAGGCGAGCGAGGAGACGGGCGAGGCTGGGATCGTCCGGGTGGGCGGCGCGGAGCCTTTCCACAATGGGGATTGCCTGGGCGGCTTTGCCCTGCTGGTCATAGAGGCCGGCGAGCTGGGCATTGAGGGTGGGGTTTTCAGGATCTTTGGCGAGAGCGGCCGTGAGGAGCGTCTCGGCCTGGTCGGATTTTTTCTGGGTAAGGAGGAGGTGGATGAGGGCGGCGGTGGCGTCCTGGTCCCTGGGGTTTGCGGCGAGGAGACGGCGGTAGGCGGCGTCGGCTGCGGCGGGGTCGCCGGAGGCTTCGGCCAGTTCGCCGGAGAGGAGAATGTCGTCGGGGGTCTCGGGCGAGAGCTTCATCGCGGAAAGGAGTTCGTCGCTGGCGAGGGCTGGATTGGAGGTGCGGTCGATGCGAGCCAGGGCTCGGAAGGCGCGGGCTTTGAGGATTGAATTGTCCGTGGTCAGGGCGGTGGACTTGGCGAGTTCGGCGTGGGCTTCGGGGAGTTTGCCGCTGCGGGCGAGGAGGAGGCCCAGGGCGAGGTGGGGCTCGAAGTAAGTGGGATCGGCAGCGATGGCGCGGCGATAGGTGGCTTCGGCGGCGGGCTGGTCGAGAGCATCCTGGGTGGAGGCGAGATCGTAGAGGAGGTGAGGGTCGGTGGGGGTCTTTTCGGCGAGGGTGGTGAGGAGTTTGAGGGCAGTGGGATAGTCCTGCTTGTCGAGCGCGGCGTTGGCTTCGGCGCGGAGAGGGTCTTGCGGGGCGGGTTGGGGCTGGGCTGTGGCGTCGGTGGTGCCGGCGGGGAGCTGGCCGTGGGCTGCGGGCGCGACGAAGAGGAGAAGCAGAAAAAATATTGCCGAAGAGAAGGTGGAGGGGCAGCGACGGGGATTGCGGCTTGTGATTGCCTGGAACTGGTGGTGCGCCAGCGTCGTCATGAATGTACCCCCTCCCCTACTACAAAAGTGTGCAAAGTCTTCGAAACAGGAACGTTAGGTCCGGACTTCCATGCTGCCGTTAAGTACATAAGCCCGGCTCGATGCCGGGCCATGCGGAGATCTTTCCCTAATTTAAGGATAACAGGTGCGTCAAGGGTGCGCCCCGCAACCAGAGTGGACTTTGGCGGAAAGACCTATGCTGCAGGAGTGGCGATCGGCCCGGCTTAAAGCGCTAAGGGGAGCTCGATCTCTCCCCTTTCCGCGCGGGAAGTATCTGTTAGCTGAGGAATCGACGGCGAGCGACGCCGAAGACGCCAAGCAGCCCGGTACCCAGAAGCAAGAAGCTCTCAGGTTCCGGAGTTGCGGCGGTCGAGCCGACGGACGCGATCTCTACGTCACCCGACTGCAACTGCAAAGGGTTTCCGCCCCCGAAAGGGATGAAGACGGACTCATAGGCGGATCCGTTAAATGTGAGGCAGCCACTGGACTGATAGCAGAGGTCGGTGAAGCCTGTAGTTCCCCCGAAGAAGCCGAGGTAGTCGTAGGTGGAGCTGGATTCGCCCGAAACGTAATCGTAGAAAAGGCCCGAAGATGTCGCGGTGACGCCTGAACCGGCGATGGATTCGCTGGAGTTTGCGGCGGTCAACGTGTCGGTTTTGGTGGCGGTTGCGACGGTAAGGTTGTAGCCCGTGATATCGGCGCTGGCCAGGGTACCCAACGTGCCGTCGGTGGTGATGGTGCCGGATACGCTGAAGGTGGAGAAGGCGTTGTTGACGGTGTAGGTGACGGGGGCGGCGAACGCGATGCCTGGGACGGCGAGGATCGAAGCGAGCAGAAGAGCGACTTTCATTTTGTTCTCCGGGAGGATATCTCTAATCAATTTTTTGTTGCGGGCGGGATAGTCATCTCCCGCTCGGTCGAAATAACAAAGGCATTGCTTCGTGAATCTCTTCAATCTGGAATGAGCGCCTCATTCGGTCCATTACAAACCGAGCCTGAGTAACAGTCCGGGTTCGTGATGGGTCCGATGGATGCCTCGAGGTTGAGGGACAAGCGTTGGCTCAGGTAAAGACATTCGAAAGACAGAGCAGCCGTAAGACAGTGCTTCGCATAAGACACCCCTGATCAGAGATGACAACATGGCTGAGCTACTTGTTTGGAGAAGTGTTATGCAATTCGCGGGCCTAAATGTTTCGCGCCCGATTCCCGCGTTCCTCGCCAATTGGAGGTTGGTCATTCCGCAACTTATTGCAGAAAAGATTGAACCTGAGTTCTCCTCTTCTGACTAGGCGGTGGTTTGGAGTTCGGGTTCTGCTTTCCGGGTGGGGAGGCTGAGGACCGGGGCCAGCCAGTGGCCGGTGTGGCTGGCGGGGTTGGCGGCGATCTCTTCGGGGGTGCCGGTGGCGACGATCTGGCCGCCGCCGCTACCGCCCTCGGGGCCCATGTCGATAACCCAGTCGGCGGACTTGATGACATCAAGATTGTGCTCGATGACGAGGAGCGAGCCGCCGCCTTCGATGAGCTTGCGGAAGGCGGCGAGGAGCTTGGCTACATCGTCGAAGTGGAGCCCGGTGGTGGGCTCGTCGAGAATGTAGAGGGTACGGCTGCGGGCCTTGGCTGCGGCTTCGTTGCTTGTACTACGGTTCGTAATGCTACGGGCGGTGGCGAGATGCGAGGCCAGCTTGACGCGCTGGGCTTCGCCTCCCGACAGAGTTGTGGCGGACTGGCCGAGACGAACGTAGCCCAGGCCGACCTCGTCGAGGACATAGAGCTTGTCTACAATTTTGGGATGACCGGCGAAATAAACCAGGGCTTCCTTGACCGTCATGTTGAGGACGTCGTGAATGTTCTTGCCCTTGTACCTGATGTCGAGGATGGCCGATTTGTAACGTGTTCCGTTGCATTCCTCGCACGGGAGTTCGATGTCGGCGAGAAACTGCATTTCGACTGTCACGGTGCCGTCGCCTTCGCATACGTCGCAGCGGCCGCCGGGCACATTGAAGGAGAAGTGTCCAGGGCCGAAGCCGCGGCGTTTGGCGTCGGGTTGCGCGGCGAAGAGGGCGCGGATGTCGTCGAAGGCCTTGATGTAGGTGACGGGGTTGGAGCGCGGCGTGCGCCCGATCGGGGACTGATCGACGAGGATGACGTCGTTGAGGTGCTGGACGCCGGAGAGGTCGCGGTAAAGATGAGCGGGGTCGCCGGATCCCTCTGCCTGACCGAGAGCTTGCATCAGGGCGCGGTAGAGGACCTGGTGGACGATGGTCGACTTGCCCGAGCCGCTGACGCCAGTTACGCAGCAGAGGAGATTGAGAGGGATGTCGAGGTCGACGCCGCGGAGATTATGGATGCGGGCGCCGGTAAGTTTGAGGTGCTCGCGGCCCGGCTCCCGGCGGTGTTTGGGGACGGGGATGGTGGCGCGGCCGGAGAGGTATTTTCCTGTGACGGAATTGGGATTGGCGGTGACCTCGGCTACGGTGCCGGCGGCGAGAAGTTGACCGCCGAGTTCGCCTGCTCCGGGGCCGAGATCGAGGAGGTGGTCGGCGGCCCGGATGACGTCGGGATCGTGCTCGACGACGAGGATGGTGTTGCCAAGGTCGCGGAGGTCCTTCATGATGCCGATGAGCTTGGCTGTGTCGCGAGTGTGGAGGCCGATGCTGGGTTCATCGAGGACGTAAAGTGCGCCGACCAGACGGGAGCCCAGCGAAGTGGCTAGCTGGATGCGCTGGGCTTCGCCGCCGGAGAGGGTGGAGCTGAGGCGGTCGAGGGTGAGGTAGTCGAGGCCGACCTGGTGGAGGAAGTGGATGCGCTGCCGGACTTCTTCGAGAATTTTTCCGGCGATTTCAGTTTGTGCCGGTGATAGCTGCAGATTGTCGAAGAACTCTTGCGCCGCGGTGATGGTGAGGGCGGAGGTCTCGCAGATATTTTGGGCTGGACCGTTTTGAGGCGCGATCAGGACGGCGCGGGCTTCTGCCCGGAGACGCTGGCCACGGCAGTCGGGACAGAGAGCGTAGCCGCGATACTTGGAGAGGAAGACGCGGACGTGGAGCTTATACTTTTTGCGGTCGAGCGCGCTGAAGAAGCCTTGGATGCCGGGAAAGCTGCCGCCTCCGTCTTCGATGAACCGCTGCTGGACGGGGGTGAGGTCGTACCAGGGGAGGTCGGTGGGGATGCTGGCGGCTTTGGCGGCGCGCATCATCTCGCCGTGATGCGCGCGGTACTTGGCGGTGGTCCAGGGGGCAATTGCGCCTTCGGCAAGGGTCTTCGATTTGTCCGGAATGATGAGGCTGGGATCGAAGTCGATGGTGTTGCCGAATCCCTGGCAGCGGGGGCAGGCGCCGTAGGGGTTGTTGAAGGAGAAGAGGCGGGGTTCGGGCTCGCGATAGGCGCGGTGGCAGGTCGTGCATTCGAAGGCGGCTGAAAACCTCAGGCGCGGGGGCTCGGCTTCGTCCTCGCGGGGGAGGATGTGGAACTGGACCTCGCCGGATTCGCGGTAGCCGGTCTCGATGGCATCGACGATGCGGGCGCGGGAGTCGGGAGTGAGGGCCAGGCGGTCTACAAGCACGAAGATCGGGCTGGCGAAGTCGAGTTCGAGGAGGGACTCGGGGGTGGAGAACTCGACGATTTCGCCTGACTGGTAGAGACGGTTGTAGCCGCGGCGGCGAAGTTCGGTGAGGCGGTCTTTGAGGGTGTCGGTGAGAGAAGAAAGACCGACCACGGAGGAAACGGATTTCTTTGGTGCAGACTTCTTGGGCCTGGGAGCTTCTTCCACTGCTTCGGTGGCGGGCTGCTGCAGCGGTTCGAGTTTGAGTTCGGCGCGGATGATGGGAAAGAGGACGTAGGTGCGGCTGCCTTCGGCCAGGGCGAAGAGGGCGGCGATGATTTCGTCCACGGTGTCGCGTTTGACGATGCCGCCGCAGTGCAGGCAGGTGACGGTGCCGCAGCGGGCGTAGAGGAGACGGAGATAGTCGTAGATCTCGGTTGCGGTGGCGACGGTGGAGCGTGGGTTCCGGGTCTGGTTCTTCTGCTTGATGGCGATGGCGGGGGCCAGGCCGTCCATGAAATCGACATCGGGTTTTTCGATGCGCTCGAGGAACTGCCGGGCGTAGGCGGAGAGGGATTCGACGTAGCGGCGCTGCCCTTCGGCGTAGACGGTGTCAAAGGCGAGCGACGATTTGCCGGAGCCGCTGACACCGGAGACGACGGTGAGTGCGTTATGCGGGATGTCGACGTCGATGCCCTTGAGGTTGTGGGTGCGTGCGCCGCGGATTGTGATTTGATCGTTCATTGGCAGGTATGAACTATGAGCTATGAGCGGACGGTTGCGGTCGGAAGATTTCGATCATGAGGAGGCAGGCCCCAATGACGATACAGCTATCGGCTACGTTGAAGTCGGGCCAGTGGTAGTGGTAGATGTGGACTTCGAGGAAGTCGACGACGAAGTGGTAGCGGATGCGGTCGAAGAGATTGCCGAAGGCTCCGCCGAGGATGAGGGCGAGGGCAACGGAGCTGACGGTGATAGCGCGGCCGGTTCGCCAGAGAAAAGCCAGCAGGATGAGGACGGCGGCTATCGAAAATCCGATAAGGATGTTGCGGACGGTAACGGGAGAGGCGGTCTCGGCGAACATGCTGAAGGCCGCGCCGGTGTTGTGGACGTCGGTGATGCGGAAGATGCCGGGAATGACGGTATGGGCCTGGCCGTTTGGAAGTTGGCGGACGACGATGCGTTTAGTGATGCGGTCGAAGAGGACCACGGCGGCGGAGATGGCGAGCAGAAGGGGACGGCGGTCTCGTGCCGCTGGGCTCGTCGCCGGAGGTAAGGTTTCGTGGGAAGTTTCGTAGTTCGAAGACATCAGGCTGACGGCTCCGCAGGTGTGCTGGTCGGCACGGTGTAAGGAGGAAAGTCGATTGCGGCAAGGGCTTCAGCGCAGCGAAGGCAGACGGTGGGATAGTTGCCTTCGTCACCTACGTCGGTGGTGAAGCGCCAGCAGCGCTCGCACTTCGACCCGGCGGCGGGTTTGGCCTGAACGTAGAACGCTCCCTTGGCGACCTGGCCTTCGGTCACGAGGGCGTCGAGGATTTCAACCTGGGCTACGCCGAAAAGTTCAGGGAGGATGGTTTTGTAGCGGTCGAAGACTGGGTTCGGCTGCTCGGAGATTGGGTTGAGCCAGCCGAAGACGATCCGGGTCTCGGAGGGTTTGTTGCTGATGGTCTTGGCGGTTCGAGCCTCTTCGAGAACCTTGAGGACCTCGTCGCGGAGAGTGAGGAGTTGATCCCAGTCTTGTTCGAGTTGCTGGCTGCTGCTGGGAACCAGGCCGTCAAGGTTTGGAAAAACTGTAAGGTGGACGCTCGATTCACGACCTTCTACCCTCGGCAGCAACGCCCATACCTCGTCAGCGGTGAAGCTGAGAATGGGGGCGATGAGACGGGTGAGGGCTTCGGCGATGTGCCAGAGAGCGGTCTGGGCGCTGCGGCGGCCGGGGTGGTTGGGGGCGAAGGTGTAGAGGCGGTCTTTGAGGACGTCGAGGTACAGCGCGCTAAGGTCGGTGTTCACGAATTCATTGAGCGCGTGATAGGCGCGGTGGAATTCGAAAGAATCGTAAGCGGCGCGGATTTTCCTGTCCAGTTCGGTGAGGCGGACGAGGATGTACTGGTCTAATGGTTCGAGCTTCGCAAAATCCCGCTGGGCATTGATGGAAGGGTCAAAATCGTAGAGGTTGCCGAGGAGAAACTTCAGCGTGTTGCGCAGCTTGCGGTAGTTGTCGCTGACGCGCTGCATGAGATTTTCGCTGGCGGCTACATCTTCGCGGAAGTCGACCGAGGCGACCCAGAGGCGGATGATCTCGCCGCCGAGGCGTTTGGCGATGTCGACGGGATCGACGCCGTTGCCGAGGGATTTCGAGAAGGCGCGGCCTTGTTCGTCGAGGGTCCAGCCGGAGGTCGCGACCATCTTGTAGGGAGCTTCACCGCGCACTGCCACGGACGTCAATAAAGACGAGTGGAACCAGCCGCGATGCTGGTCGCCGCCTTCGGTGTAGAGGTCGGCGGGGTAGTTGTGCTCGGGTTCGAGGACGGCGTGCCAGCTTGCGCCGGACTCGAACCAGACGTCGAGGATGTCCATCTCCTTGCGGAACTCTTTGTGGCCGCAGCTTGCGCAGGTGGTGTCTGTGGGCAGCAGCTCGGCTGCTTCGTGGATGTACCAGGCGTCGGCGCCTTCTTTTCTGAAGAGTTCGACGACGCTCTTATTCACGGCCTTATCGTTGAGGGGCTCGCCGCATTGCTCGCAGAGGAAGACGGCAATGGGGACGCCCCAGATGCGCTGGCGGGAGATGCACCAGTCGGGACGGGTGGAGATCATGTTGGAGATGCGCTCTTCGCCCCAGGCGGGGTCCCACTTCACCTGCTGGATGGCGTCGAGGGCGCGCTGGCGGAAGGTGGTTTCGGCGCCTTGTCCGGTGAGCATCGGAGTTTCCATGCCGATGAACCACTGCTCGGTGGCGCGAACGATGACGGGGTTGTGGCAGCGCCAGCAGTGCGGGTAGGAGTGCTCGAAGGTAGTGGCGCTGAGGAGTGCGCCTTGTTCGCGGAGGAGTTCTGTAATGGGAGCGTTGGACTTGAAGACAGTAAGGTCGGCGTAAGGCAGGCCTTCGCTGTTGCGCTGGCGTCCGGCGTTGTCGACGTACTGGATCTCGGGCAAGTCGTAGCGTTTGCCGGTGTAGAAGTCGTCGACGCCGTGAGCCGGGGCGGTGTGGACGGCTCCGGTACCCTGGTCGGCGGTGACGTAGTCGGCGAGGACGCCGAGGATGCTTCGGTCTAGAAATGGGTGCTGGAAGGTGGCGTGTTCCAGGTGATTGCCGGTGAAGACCGAGATGATATCGGACTGAGAGGCGGGCTCAGCGGGATTTTTCGCACTCATCAAGTGGCAGTGTGCGATGACTGAGGACATGAGCGCCTGAGCGACGATGTAGGTGCCTCCGTTGCAGGCGATGGCTACGTACTCCATAGCAGGGTTGAAGGCTACGGCCTGCGAGGCGGGGATGGTCCAGGGGGTGGTGGTCCATATGATGGTGTAAACCTCGCGTCCGGCAAGCGCGGGGTGGATCGTCGCGGGGTCGCTGGTGAGGGCGTAGCGGATGTAGACGCTGGGCGAAGTGTGCTGCTCGTACTCGACTTCCGCTTCGGCGAGGGCTGTCCGGTCGTGGATGCACCAGTAGACGGGCTTCAGGCCCTTGTAGACGAAGCCTTTTTCGAAGAAATCGTAGAAGGTTTCTACTATGCTCGCCTCGTACCTCAAGGACATCGTGAGATACGGGTCGTTCCAGCGGCCGAAGACCCCGATGCGCTCGAACTGGCTGCGCTGGAGATCGACGTACTTCTGCGCGTACTCGCGGCAGGCGCGGCGGACGGCGATGGGAGCCATCTCGAGCTTCTTGCGGCCTAACTGCTCGTCTACCTTGATCTCGATCGGGAGGCCATGGCAGTCCCAGCCGGGAACATAGGGCGCGTCGAAGCCGGCCATGGTTTTGGTCTTGACGACGAAGTCCTTGATGCACTTGTTGAGGGCGTGGCCGAGGTGGATGGCGCCGTTGGCGTAGGGTGGGCCGTCGTGGAGAATGTACTTTGGCGCACCGGCCCGGGCAGCGCGAATCTGGCCGTACAAGTCCTGCTGCTGCCACGTTTCAAGGCGGGCTGGCTCGTTCTGCGGCAGATTGGCCTTCATCGGGAAGGAAGTCTGGGGCAGATTAAGTGTGGACTTAAGCGGCTTCGGCGCTGCCCCCGCGGCGTTGTCCTGGCCGCCAATGGGCAAATTAAGTGTCGATTTGAGCGGCTTGGAATCGTGCTTCGATGGAGTTGCTTCCGGCATTCGTTCCTCGTGGTTCAAGATGGCAGAAGCGCGGTTTGCGCCAAACCTCTATTGTAGACGGGCTGAGCAGTGACGAAACGGATGCGGATGAGACATTCATATGGTGAAGTGCGTCCAACTGGACAAGCACGTCAAGGTGAATGTTTGTAGAATGGCTGAAAGCTCGAATTGGGCGCCGAGGCAGCACGAAGAATCCGGCAGAAGACCGGAGACGTTGCATAGATTGAGGGTAGACGAGCGCGCGAAGCATCGATATGGGCAAGCGTTCCCCCGAGGCGAATCATCCTATGGCTAATACATTGTTGACCCCACCAGAGATCGACCCAGGCAGACCGGATTCAGCCTTGCGTCCGGCGGAGGCGCCGCGCTTGAATGAGGAGACGGATGGGTCGATGTGGACCTCTCTCTTCTCGAATCTGCGGGATGCGTTCAGCAAATCAAAGGAAGCGCCGCTGCAGCTTGAGTCGAAGCCTGTGGCTAACGATCTGATCATCGAAGAAGAGGGCGTGTTTGCCTCGCTGTGGAGCAGTGTGCGGGATGTCTTCTTCCCCGTGAAGCTGCCCCCGCTGGTGCTGGAGTCCAAACCGGTTGCGGTCGTCGACCGGATGAAGGTGAAGCGGGACCCGACCTCGACGGCGGTTGCGGTGGTTCTGCATGGCCTGGTGATTCTGCTCATCGCATTCCTGATCGCGAAAAAAGTGAAGTTCGCGGCGCCTACGAAGACCGTCGCAGTGACGGAGCTTACGGCGCCGCCGCCGGCTCCTCCCAAGGCTACGGCCATGGGCGGAGGCGGTGGACAGCGCGGGCCTACGCCGGTGACCAAAGGGACGCCCCCCAAGTTTGTGGAGCATCAGATCGTTCCGCCTAAGGCCCCGCCGCTGGTTGAGCCCAAAATCAAGATCAATCCGACGCTCGAGGTTCAGCCGGATGTAAAGATGGCGAGCAGCATTCCGCAGATCGGCGTGGCGAATTCACCGATCGTGGGAATGTCGATGGGCAACGGTAGCGGCACTGGACTGGGTTCTGGGAATGGATCGGGGCTCGGGCCGGGTTCGGGTGGCAATACGGGTGGCGGGCCGAGGCGGATTGGCGGCGGCGTCTCCCAGCCGCAGTTGATCTATTCGGTCGAGCCGGAGTTCTCGGAAGAGGCCCGTAAGGCAAAGGTTGCAGGCAATGTGCTGGTGAATCTGTGGGTGGGGACCAATGGTTTGCCTACACATGTGCATGTGATTCGCGGGGTAGGCATGGGGCTCGATGAGAAAGCTGTCGAAGCCGTGAAGCAGTACAGGTTCAAGCCGGCGATGGAGAACGGCAAGCCGGTGCTGGTTGAGTTGAATGTTGAGGTGAACTTCCAGATCTTTTGATAAGTCCGGCGAAGGCTTACCACCGATCAGAAACATAGCACCGATCAGGAACCGGTCTTTCGATTGCTTCGAAGCTCGACCGGTTTTGTTCCTGGTTTGAGGGATGCGGCGGGGTTGACCCCCATGTCCTCGGGAACGGGGGTTGAGTCCCGGGACATGGGGTGCCCGCTTGCTCGGTTGGTTGCTCGATCAGCTTGACCTGGCTCGCATTTCCCTCAAGGTTTCTCCTACTGCCCAAGGTTGAAGTTGACTTCGACTTCTGATTCGGAGGTTTCACTGCCCGGAGCGAAGTGCCACTTGCGGACGGCATCCTCGGCGGCGGCGGTGAGCAGGGCGTGACCGGACTCCACCTTGGTGGAAGAGACCGTGCCGTCGGCCTGGATGGTGACCATCAGGACGACCTTGCCGCCCACATGCATCCGGCGGGCGAGGTCCGGGTAGGCGGGCGCGACGCGGCTGATGACGGTACGCTGGGCGTTGCCCGCGAAGGCTGGCGCTGCGGTGAGGGCAACGGCCGCAAGAGCTAAAAGGCGATACGAAGTGCGAGTCAGGTGGGCCAAGATAAACCTCCAGAGATAGAGGTTGTATCGGCTGAGACGGGGCAGGCTTTAGGGACGACAGACCGAATTCTGCAGCGATAAAGAGCGAGATTATCGGGTGGTGAGAAGGACGGGGCTGATCTCCGCGAAGGTGAGGTTTTCAGCCGGGCTGGCGGTGCGCTGCTTCCAGTCCAGAAAGAGCTTACCGTAGCTGTCGGTGAGACACGTAGCAGTGTCGATGTCGAGTTCGGCAAGGGTCTGGTCGATCCAGGCGGTGGGGCCCTCCAGTTCGGCGTAGGTGCCGATAGGCGTTTCGTCGATGACGAGATGGGCAACGGCTGGGGAGTTCGGCGCGAGGGCGTAGGACCACTCCGAGCGGTACTTTTCGTAGACGAAGGCGGGGGTGTAGCCGAGCTGGTGGAAGATCTCCGCGAGGGCGGCGCAGTCGGCGACCGTGGTCTCGGTCTCGATGCGGATCTTGTAGCGGGTGGTATCGACGGGGCTCTGCTGATCGGGCTGGCGCTTGTGGGTGAGGGTGCAGAGGCTGCCGTACTGGCGGATGCGGAGGATCTGGCGCTGGGCGCGGAGGTCGCGGGCTGGAGTGTCGTAGAGGGTGTTGTGCTCGAAGGTACGGGGGGTGTCGAGGCGGAAGCCCAGATGGGGCAGGCGGGTTTGGAGAGCGTGTGGATCGGAGACGGGGAATTTGAGCTCTATCTCGGCGCTCTGCATGGCTGGAGTATACGTCCGGCAGGGTTCACGCGGCGGTTAGGATGAAAGGATGTTCGGTGGAAAAACGGAACATCTGGCAGGGGCGGCGGGGGTGGCACGGGCGGCGGAGCTGCTACGGGCCGGCGGGACGGTTGCGTTTGCGACGGAGACGGTCTACGGGCTGGGCGCGGACGCGCTGAACGGGGCAGCGGTTGCAAAGATCTTCGCTGCGAAGGACAGACCGGAGTGGGACCCGCTGATCGTGCATGTCAGCGATCGAGAGATGTTGCGTCGGGTGGCTGAAATTCCTGCTGAAGGTGAACTCGAGGTCGAGGCGCTGATGCAGGTTTTCTGGCCGGGTCCGCTGACGCTCCTGTTGCCCCGAACGCCGGTGGTGCCGGATGCCGTGACGGCTGGCCGGCCACTGGTGGGGGTCCGCATGCCGGGTCATCCGATGGCGTTGGAGTTGATCCGCACGGCCGGCGTGCCGGTGGCGGCGCCCAGTGCGAATCGTTTCGGCAGGACGAGTCCGACCACGGCGGCGCACGTGCTCGGCGATCTGGATGGACGGATCGATGCGGTGCTGGATGGAGGAGCTACGACGGTGGGGGTGGAGTCGACCGTGCTGGGAGCTTCGCCGGATGGCGTGGGGTGGATGGTTTACCGGCATGGAGGCGTGACGCTGGAGATGCTGGAGGAGGTGTGCGGGGCCGGCATGGTGAAGACATTTCGGCCGGAGGCTTCGGCGGCAGAGCAGACGCCGCAGAGCCTGCCTTCGCCTGGGGTGGGGATTCGGCACTATGCGCCGCGAGCGCGTCTGGTGCTGGTGCGAAAACTCTCGGGAGGCCCGCGGCACGAATGGATCGCGGCAATCGATAACGTATCGGAACCGGGTGGAAAGATAGGGGTCATGCTTCCGGATGGCTGGGAGGCTTCGGATGCTCCGCTGGTGTATCGGTGGGGTCGGTGGGAGGATGGGGAGACGCTGGCACGAAGGCTGTTCGCGGGATTGAGGGATCTGGATGAACGCGGAGCGAGCGTGATTGTATGTCCCGTGCCGGAGATGGGCGGCATCGGGGCGGCGATGCGGGACCGGCTGGAGAAGGCGGCTCGGAAGAAATGACTGCAGGTCCTTCCAGGTCGCGGTTCTTATAAAATCGATCGGTGTACGGACACAACCGAAGTCGAAACCTTGCATCAAGGAACCTGCCCTGAGCACACCCAAGCATTCCGAAGGCTCGCCCCTGCGCCAGTTCCTGCAGCTCTTCTCGCCCCCTCCATCCCCGCAGCCTCCGCTCATCCTTACGCCTCCGGCACTTCCATCCTTCCCAGTCGTGCCGCGCAAACCTCGCGCACCGAAAGCCGCCGCCCCGGCCTCACTCATCACCATCTTCGAAGAGCAGTACCGAGAGCTGCGCCCGCGCGCGCCTATTCCTCCTCTCGACATCCGCTTCCGCCGTTTCACCTCGCTCAACACAACCATTCGGCTCCGCGAAGGCCGCCTCCACGTCCGCCTCTCCGACCTGCTGGAGTCCGCCCCCGAGACCGTGCACCGGGCCATTGCTCATATTCTCCTGGCCAAGCTCTACAAGAAGCCCATCGCGGCGGCGCACTCCGACCGTTACCGCCGCCACGTCTCCTCGGAGGCCGTCTCCAAACAGGCCGAACACATCCGCCAGACACGCGGCCGCAAGCGCCTCCTGCACCCCCAGGGGCACCACTATGATCTGGACGAAGTCTTCGAATGCCTCAACACGCGCTTCTTCCACGGTCTGCTCGGCCGCCCGACTCTTACCTGGTCCGCCCACCACGCCCGCCGCATGTTAGGCCACTACGACGCCGCCCACAACACCATTGTCGTCAGCCGAGTCTTCGATCGGCCGGACACGCCTCGGTGTGCCATCGAATACCTGCTCTATCACGAGATGCTCCATCTGAAGCATCCTGTCCGGGTCAAAGCCGGCCGGCGCTGCGTCCACTCCCGCGAGTTCCAGGCCGAAGAGCGGCTCTTCCCCGAGCTCGACGCTGCCAAGGCTTACCTGAAGCGTCTTTGATCGGCGCCCGCTAGGGGTTCAGTTCAAGTAGCGGCGCAGCAACCATCCGCCCCCGCCACGTCAACGCCATCACGGCCAACCCCACCACAATCGAACCCAGCGCCGCCACCTGAGCATTGCTCATTCCCCAGTAGAGCCGCGGATTGACCCGCACAAACTCCACCAGGAAACGCCCCAATCCGCTCAGGGCAAGATACAGCCCGGTCAACCAGCCGATCGGCCTCGCCTTCCGTCCAAGACGCCACAGCAGCCAGCCCAATGCCAACGCAAACAGCAGTTCATATACCGGCGTAGGCTGCACCAAAGCGTTCGGAGGATTCGGGGGCACCAGCGCATTCTTCGCCATGTGAACACCCCACGGCAGGGTCGTGTTGATCCCGTAGTCTCCGTCGCCTGAGGTCAAACACCCGATACGCCCGACACCGTACCCTACCGCTGCCGCCGGTGCAGCGAGGTCCAGCATCCGCACCGAGGCCAGCCAGCCCCGCAGCCCATCCACCCTCGCGAGACTGCCCTGCCACATCAGCATTGCAATGCCGGCCAGCATTCCGCCAAACCACGCAAATCCCGCCTGAAACCAGTGCAGAAAGCTGACTGCCACATCCAGCGGATGCTTCCATCCCGGCGCGCCAATCTCGCGCATCGCCACCTTAAGATCCGGGACATTCTGCAACTCGTGCCACGTCTTCGCGCCCAATACCCCGGCTATGACCACCAGCGCCACCACGCTCAAGGCGTCCGCATCCACGCCATTCCTGACAAAGTTCCTGTGCAGCACCACCGTCGCCGCCACCGCCGCCAGCCACAACAACAACCCGAACGTACCCAGATGCACCGGGCCGATATCAATATAGGGAAACATACGCCTCGCTCCCTTAAAGTATAGGCGACGAAGTACGTACGGCCTTTCCCTGCGGGCCCATACGCGCTACGCTATCCCCTATGCCGACCAGCACGCCTGCCTTTCCACCTGCCTCATCCATGGACATTCTTCTCTCCAGAGACCAGCTCGCCGCAAGGGTCAGGGCCATTGGCCGGCAGATCTCGGCCGACTACGAAGGCCGGAGCATCATCCTGATCGGGGTGCTGAAAGGCGCGGCGATCTTCCTCTCCGACCTGGCCCGCTCGATCACCGTCGATGCCACCTTCGACTTCGTTTCTGTCTCCAGCTACGGCCGCGCCCGGGTATCGTCCGGGGCCGTGAAGCTCATCAAGGATATCGATAATCCCATCGAAGGCCAGCATGTGATTATGGTGGAAGACATTCTGGACACTGGACTTACGCTGAGCTACCTGCGCGACATGATGCTGCAGCACAAGCCGGCCTCGCTGAAGATCGCCACCTGTCTCGACAAGCCCGAACGCCGCCTGGTACCGATCGATGCGGACTATGTGGGCTTCCCCATACCGAATCAGTTCGTCGTGGGATACGGGATGGACTACGCCGAGCGCTACCGCAACCTGGAGGACATACGCATCTTCCCCTCCAGCGTTGCCGGGCAGTAGGGATCGGGCACGCCGTCACGATGCACAGCTTTTTTTGCGCCGTGGCAGGCTGTGGTGAGAGAGCCGTCTTTGTTGGGGGATTTTGATATTTTCGGGCGGCACAACATGGAAATTTATGGATACGTTGTGGTGTAATGCGTTGCAAAGCTCGTGCCCGAACAGTCACTTTTCGGCGGCTGAAGACTACGCCACATATCCGGACTTTATTTCTGCAGGCCGAACTCCTCCGCCAGCAGCTCATAGCTTCTCAGCCGCGCAGCCTGATCCCAGGCGATCGTATTCACCACCAGCTCCCCGATTCCCAGCTCAGAGGCCATCTGGGATAGCTGCTCCCGTACCAGCGAGGGTGTGCCAACGAAGTAGCGAGGCCACTCCCCTTCCTCCAACGGCACGTCTCCCAGCAGACGAAGCTCCCGTTCCGCCTGCTCCGGCGACGCAACCGGTCGCCGGTCGTTCTGGCGAATTCTCCGCTGCAGCAGCCGGACGCTGGAGTAAAGAAACTGCGCCTCCTCCTGGGTCTCCGCGCAGATTACCCCCACCGCTACGGTCGCCTCAGGCTCTACGCGATACGGGCCGCCCCGAAAGCTCCTTCGGTAGGTCTCGATGGCCGCGCGTGTATGCAGCGGGCTGAAGAAGTGTGCGAATGCATACGGCAGGCCAAATTCCACCGCTGCCGCCGAGCTCCACATACTCGATCCCAGCATCCAGACATCGGGGGCGCCAGGCATCCGGGGCGAGACCCGCAACCCGGAAAACGGATGGCCTGCCGGAAAACGATGCTCCGCCGAGAGCCCATCCCCCAGGAACGCGAGCAGTTCGTTCACCTGATCCGGGAAGTCGTCGGGCATGTGGGCCTTACGATTCCGCAGCAGGGCCAGCGACTCCACCGGTCCGCCTCCGGGAGCGCGCCCGATCCCCAGATCGACCCTGCCCGGATAAAGCGCATGGAGAGTTCGAAACACCTCCGCCACTTTGAACGAGGCGTAGTGCGGGAGCATAATGCCGCCCGACCCGATGCGAATTCGGCTGGTCTCCGCTCCGATCCGCGCCAGCATAATCTCCGGAGCGGTACAGGCGAGCGTGTCCATCGCATGGTGCTCCGACATCCAGAAGCGGGTGTAACCCAGCCGGTCGACGTGCTTTGCCAGTTCGATCGAGTTCTGCAACGCTTGTCCCGGGGTACTGCCCTCGGGCACCGGCGACTGGTCCAGGACGGAGAGGCGAAGCGTCTTTAACCCACCGTCGTTCATTCCACCGTAGTTGCTCACATCCTTTAGATGTTGAAGCGCTGAAATCGAACTATTACCCTCCGCCCTGCTTCGCCTTCTATTCGCTACAATACAAACATCAACATCGGTCATCTCTCTCCTGAATGAATGTCCAGCAAAAACTCGAGATACTCGCCGATGCCGCCAAATACGACGCCTCCTGCGCCTCATCGGGAGCGAAGCGCGCGGGCAATGGCGAAGGCGTCGGCCACTCCGACGGCATTGGCATATGCCACAGCTATACGCCGGACGGCCGCTGCGTCTCGCTGCTCAAAATCCTCCTTACGAACTTCTGCACCTACGACTGCGTCTTCTGCGTCAACCGCATCTCGTCGGACATTCAGCGGGCGCGCTTCAGCCCCGAAGAGGTCATCACCCTCACGCTGAACTTTTATAAGCGCAACTACATCGAAGGCCTCTTCCTCTCCTCCGGCATCATCCAGTCGCCCGACTACACGATGGAGCAGCTCATCAAGGTCGCACAAACCCTCCGGCAGGTGCACAGATTCGGCGGCTACATCCACCTGAAAGCCATCCCCGGAGCCAGTCCGCTCCTGATCGAACAGGCCGGCCTCTATGCCGACCGCCTCAGCGCCAATATCGAGCTCCCCACCCAGCAGGACCTCGTCCAGCTAGCCCCGGAGAAGAAGTCCAACATTATCGAATCCACCATGTCGCAGATTGCGGTTCGCAAAGATGAGGCCGACGAAGACCGCCGCAGGCTTCCCTCCACGCCGAAGTTCGCCGCCGCCGGACAGTCGACCCAGATGGTCGTCGGAGCTACGCCAGCCAGCGATAGACAGATCCTTTCGACCGCCACCCGCCTCTACGGCCGGTACAAGCTTCGCCGCATCTACTACACCGGCTTCAGCCCTTACCCCGATGCGGACGCTCGCCTTCCTCTGAAAGCCGCTCCCATGATGCGCGAACATCGCCTCTACCAGTCCGATTGGCTGATGCGCTTCTACGGATACACGGCAGGCGAGCTCACCACGCCCGAAGCGCCGGACCTCTCGCTCACGGAAGATCCGAAGACGACATGGGCGAAGTCTCATCCGGAGTTCTTCCCCATCGACGTCAACGCCGCACCGCGGGAAGCACTGCTTCGCGTCCCCGGCATCGGCTACCGCAACGTCGAACGCATCCTCAGCATCCGCCGCTACCATTCCCTGCTGCTGGACGATCTACGCAAGCTGCACGTCCGCATCAAGAGTGCCCTGCCCTACCTCGTGACTGTCGATCATCTGCCATCGCTTTACACAAAAGAGACATCCCCGACCACAACCCAGCTCGATCTGTTCGCCCCGACCAGCGCACTCACCGGTTCGGTTTGAACCTTCATTTCGTTTCAGCCTTACCCTCTCGAAAATCCACATCGAAGTCGTACACAACGTCGGTAAACAGGCTTGCGTCTTTCGGCATAATGACAAGTCCGTATTCACCTGGCTCCAGTGGCTTGACTGGCGTCAACTTAACCCAGTCACTGTCGGGAACGTCCGTCTTGGTCGTCTCGACCACGTCGTACTGCCTCCCCCGCTGTCCGCCGAAGACATTCTGCGAGTAGGCCGACACCACACGCCTGTCAGCCGTCTGCTTCAGGCGAATCAGTGTCAGCCTCTTTCGCATCAACTCCGTCTCTTCGTCGCTCAGACGCGTGAGAAAAGAGAGGCCCGAGCTTTGAAGGTGCGTATCCGCGTTGATACCTTTCAACTCCACGCTCGCATGGAGATTCGCGTAAACCATGCTTCGCAGGAAATTCGACCCGGCGTGGGAGTTCGATACGATTTCGTTCGCATGTAACTGAACAAGGTTGGTCTGCGTTCCGGTTGTGTCAACCGCATACATCGTGCCTTTTGTCGGCAGGGTAATGCCCGGAGGAAGTGCAGGCGACTGCTGAGCGAACGAGAGCGATGCGCCCGAGAGGAGGACAATGGCCATGGATCTGCGAATGACGGATAGAAGAGATGATTTCAGCATCTTTGGAATTTAGCATCGAGGTCGTCATCCGCTCCGAAATCTTCAGTAACGCGCTTCATGCATCAACTTGAGGAACCGGCATCCAATCGCACAGCACAGCGGAACAGGAATGAAACGAATCCCTCTCGAACCCGACTTTCAGGTATGGCGAGAAGCCGCGCGCGAAGCCCTGCACCTCGGGTACCGGCCTGAGGAACTCGACCTCCAGGATGCAACCGTCCCGACAACGCTCGAACTGACGCTCGAATCGAGCGAAGCTCCCGGAGGCAGTCCCATCACCCATCCGCACACCTCAAAAGCCTTTCTCGAAACTGCCGGAGTCGTCGCCGTCCACCGCGACCCACAGCGCTGGAACCTGCTCTATCGCATCCTCTACCGCCTCCAGACCAACCGCAACCTGCTCAAGGTCGAAGTCGACCCCGATATCGCTCAACTGCTCCGCCTCGAAGCCCAGGTGCGCCGCGACCTCCACAAGATGCACGCCTTTGTGCGCTTTCGCATGGTGCTTGAGCCCGGCGACCCGCATGCACGTCCCACCGTCGTCGACGAATCCCTGGCCACCGCGCCCGAGCCGCACCACCTGGTCCTCGCCACGGCCACCCCCTTCGGCCTCGACCGTACGGAGCTACCCCTCTGCGATCCCGATCCTCACGCCACCCCAACGGCATCCAAACCCGACGCCTGCGAACACTTCATCGCCTGGTACCAGCCCGACCACCGCATCCTTCCGCTGGCCGCTCCCTTCTTCGCGGAGCGTTTCAGCATCATGCGCTGGACCATCCTTACCCCCGACGAGTCGGTCTCGTGGGACCCCAACGCAAAACAGCTTTCCTTCGCTCCCGGGCTGCCGCGCGAGTCCGCCCCGTCCGAAGACGAGCTGGAAGACCTCTGGCGCGCCTACTACGCCAGCATCTATAACCCGGCGCGTCTGAACCCCGGCGCGATGCGCAACGAGATGCCCGTTCGATACTGGAAGAATCTCCCCGAAGTGTCGCTCCTCCCGAACCTGATCACCCAATCCAGGACCCGAGTCAACGCCATGGTCACACGCCAGCAGAACCAGCCCACCGCCCAGCCCTTCGTCCCCGCCGAACACACTGTACCCGCGATCCTCGCCGCGCTTCCCTCCTGCAAGGGCTGCGACCTGTACTGCCACGCTACCCAGGCGGTTCCGGGACGAGGCGCGGGCAAGGCCAAACTGATGCTGGTCGGCGAACAGCCCGGCGACCAGGAAGACGTTCAGGGCGAGCCCTTTGTTGGGCCGGCCGGGAGAATTCTGGACGGCGTGCTGGAAGAGCTGGGCATCCAGCGCTCCAAGGTCTTCCTGACCAACGCCGTCAAACACTTCAAATTCGCCCAGCGCGGCAAGCTCCGGCTGCACCAGAGTCCGCGCATGTCCGAGATCAACGCGTGCCGCCCGTGGCTGCTGGCCGAGATCGATGCCGTGCGCCCGCAGGTGATCCTCTGCCTCGGGGCTTCGGCGTCCAAGTCATTGTTGGGCGGCACCTTCGCCCTGATGCGCGATCACGGCAAGCTCCTCCAGACCCCCTACAGCGACCAGGTGATGGCCACAATCCACCCCAGCGCCGTTCTGCGCGCCCGCGACAAGCCGTCGGGCGAGCAGCTCCACCAGTTTCTCCGCGACGACCTTGCCCTGGCCTGGCACACCGCCCTCCAGCCGGCCGCTGCCCGGCCAGTTCACCCCCCGGTATGATAGAAAGTACCCGGGAGCGGCTCATCCCGCGTCGCCCCGGCAAGCACAGGAGCAGAGCCTTTTGAGTACCTTCACCACCTTCGAATCGACTCCCAGCAGACCCGCGCACTTCGACCCCCAGGCCTTCACCGAACACACCCTCTCCGCACCGCAGAACCTCGCCGCCGTCCTCGATCACACCCTTCTGAAGCCCGACGCGACCCGCGGCCAGGTCCTGCAGCTCTGCCACGAGGCGGCCACACACCGTTTCGCCTGCGCCATGGTGAACCCCACCTGGGTCTCGCTGGCCTCGGCTGCCCTCACCGGCACCGGCATCCCGGTCGGGGTCGTCATCGGCTTCCCGCTGGGCGCCTCGCTTTCCAGTAGCAAGCACGATGAAGCTACCCGAGCCATGAAGCACGGCGCGCACGACCTTGACATGGTCCTGAACATCGGACTGCTCAAATCCGGCCAGCCCGCCGACTACGAAGCCGTCCGCCAGGATATTCGCGGTGTCGTCGAACTGGCCCACGCCGGCGGAGCCATCGTCAAAGTCATCCTTGAAACCTGCCTGCTCACCTTTGAAGAGAAGCTCCGCGCGTCCGAGCTGGCCCTCTCCGCCGGGGCGGACTTCCTGAAGACCAGCACCGGCTTCTCCTCGGGGGGCGCCACCGCGGACGATATCGCCCTGCTCCGCGGCGTGGCCGGCCACCGCGCCGGGGTGAAGGCCTCCGGCGGCATACGCTCCCTGGCTGACGCCACCGTCATGCTCCACGCCGGCGCATCCCGGATCGGCGCAAGCGCGAGTGTGAAGATCGTGGCCGAACTCGCTGCGCAGGCCGCAGCCCGGTAGCCGCGTCGAATCGCCTCCCCTAAACGCCTCCCTACCCGGTAATATCATCGCAGCGCAGAATGCCTCCCCCTCTCAAACCCGGCACCGAACCTCCTGCCGGTCTAAAAGTCATCACGCCCGAGCACCCCTTCGAAGGCGATTACCGCCCCACCGGCACCCAGCTCTTCCATCCCCACGCCGCAGACCCGAAGATCCGCGTCGAGCCCTTGCAGGTCGAGTTCCTGCACAACCTCGCCGACGCCCTCAACTCCACGCTCGACCTGAACACCCTGATGCACCGCGTAGCCGACCTAGTCCGCGCCGTCATCGACTACCGTATCTTCGCCATCCTGCTGATCAATGACCGCTCGCAGGACCTTCGTATGCGCTTCCAGATCGGCCATACGACCGAGATCGAACGCATGCGCATCAAGCTCGGCCGCGGCATTGTCGGCCAGGCCGCCCTGCATCGCAAATCGCTGCTCATCGAAGACGTCACCCAGGCCGAGAACTACATTGACGCGAACCCCAACGTCCTCTCCGAGCTGGCCGTCCCGCTGGTGGTGAAAAACAAGGTCATCGGCGTCCTCGACCTCCAGTCCGAAGCGCCCGCCTACTTCACCCACGAGCACCAGCGTCTGCTCGAGCTCGTCGCCTCCCGCATGGCCATCGCGATCGAAAACGCGCGTCTCTACACCCGCGTCTCGCGCCAGGCCCAGACCCTCACCGTCCTCAACGACATCTCCCGCGAGATCACCAGCATCCTCGATCCCGACGACCTGCTGGAACGCATCGGCCATCTGCTGAAGCGCGTCATCGACTTCCACATGTTCACCATCCTGCTGTGGAACGAGCGCACCCAGCAGTTCGAGCATCGCTTCTCCTCCCGCTTCGGCGAACGCGTCACCCGCGAGCGAACCATCGCGCTCGGCGAAGGCCTTATCGGCACCGCCGCGCAGCTCCGGGAACCCGTCCTCGCCCCCGATGTCCGTAAAGACGCCCGCTACGTCGAAGCCAACCCCGAGGTCCGCTCCGAGCTCTCCGTGCCCCTCGTCTATAAAGGGCAGGTTATCGGCGTGCTCGATCTCGAACACACCCGCGTCAACTACTACAACGAGGACCATCAGCGGACGCTCTCCACCCTCGCCGCACAGGTCGCCATCAGCATCGCCAACGCCCGCCTTTACCAGCGCATCCACGAGGAAGAGCAGCGCATGGAGCGCGACCTGGAGATGGCCCGTCAGGTGCAGCTCCGCCTGATGCCCTCCAACCCGCCGCGTCTGGAACACGCCGAAATCGCAGCCGAATTCGTCGCCGCCCGCTCCATCGGAGGCGATGTCTACGACTTCCTGGACTACGGCCCCCATCGCAGCGCGCTCGCCGTAGGAGACGTCAGCGGCAAGGCCGCACCCGCGGCGCTCTACGCCGCACTCGTCAGCGGAATCCTGCGCTCCCTCGCCCCGCAGCGCCTCTCGCCGGCCGCCATGCTCGCCGCCCTGAACGACCAGCTTCAGCAGCGCAAGCTCGACTCCCAATACGTGACGATGCTGATGGCCGTCTGGGACGACAGCAACCAGACCCTCCAGATCGCGAACGCCGGCTCCGTCCAGCCGCTCTTCGTCGCCGCCAACCCCGACCTCACCCTGTCCCCTACCGTCCGCAACATCAAGGCCGAAGGCTTCCCTCTCGGCCTCTTCCCCAACGCCGAATACGAAGAATTCACCCTCGCCACCCGCCCCGGCGATCTCATCGTCTTCTTCTCCGACGGCATCGTCGACGCCAATAATGCTGCCGGCGAGATGTTCGGCGACGAGCGTCTCACCCGCCTGCTCGAAGCCCAGCACCACCCCACCGCGCAGTCCACGGTCGACGCCATCCTCCAGGCAGTCTCCGCCTTCCAGTCCGGCACCGACCGCTTCGACGACGAGACCGTAGTCGTCCTCCGCGTCCTGTAAACCTTCTCAGATCACACTGTCCGCATCCCGCAGGTTGCCTCCGGTCATCTGGCCGGGCTGGTCGAGCTTCAGGATCGACAGAAGAGTGGGAGAGATGTCGCGCAGGCTGCCCCCGTTACGCAGCGTCGGAGCAGCTCCCTCTTCCGTGATGTAGAGGAACGGCACGGGATTGGTGGTGTGAGCGGTATGCGGGCCGCCGGTCGCGGGGTCGATGAGCATCTCGGCGTTGCCATGGTCGGCGGTGACGAGCAGCGAGCCGCCGCGCTGTTTGATTGCCTGATAGATGCGGCCCAGCTGGGTATCGACGGTCTCCACGGCGCGGATCGTGGGCTCCATCATGCCCGAGTGCCCAACCATGTCTGCATTGGCGAAGTTAACGATGATGACGTCGAACGCCGTGTCGTTGACAGCTTTGCAGACCGCATCGGCAATGCCTGCGGCGGACATCTCGGGCGCGAGGTCGTAGGTGGCCACTTTTTGCGATGGAATCAGCGCACGGTCTTCGCCCGGAAAAGGCTTCTCGATGCCGCCGTTGAAAAAATAGGTGACATGGGCGTATTTCTCCGTCTCGGCGACGCGCAGGTTACGCAGGTTCGCCTGCGCCATCAGGTTGGCGAGCAGGTTGTCCATCGACTCGGGGGGGATCACGATGGGAAGCTTGTAGTTCTTGTCGTACTGGGTCATGCAAACGTAGTGCAGCCCGGTGGGGACAACATTCAGCGGAATCTCAGCGTCCAGTTCGGCGGCTTTCGGCAGCTGGTGGCCCTGGCTCCCGATCGGGTCTGCGGTCAGGCCGGAGTTGCGCGTGAGCACCCGTGTAATCTGGCGAGCGCGGTCGGCGCGATAGTTGAAGTTGATGACGACGTCATGGTCCCGGATCAGGCCGACAGGTGCTCCATCGGTCGGGTTGGTGCAGGTAAACGGCGGAATGAACTCGTCGGTGATGCCGTTGTTGTAAAGCTCCCGAATGCGTGCGATCGGTCCTTCATAGGTTCCTCCCGCGGGGTGGCCCGTGACCATCGCGTCGAAGGCCTGTCTCTCCTTCTCCCAGCGGAGATCGCGGTCCATGGCGAAGTAACGGCCGGATACGCTGGAGAGGAGACCCACGTTGTACTCCAGGAACTTGCGCTGCAGCTCTTGCAGATACCCGATGCCGCTGGTGGGCATGGTGTCGCGGCCATCCATAAACGCGTGGACGAAGACGCGGGTAAGCTTGTGCCGGGCAGCCATCCTTAGCAGTGCGTACAGGTGCCGCTGGTGCGAGTGGACGCCGCCATCCGACAGCAGGCCGATCAGGTGGAGCGCCCGGCCCTTTTGACTCGCCAGCTCACAGGCGCGAGTCAGCGTGGGGTCCGTGAAGAAGCTGCCGTCCATGATTGCGGTATCGATGCGCGTCATGTCCATGCGGACGATGCGTCCCGCGCCGAGGTTGAGGTGGCCGACCTCGGAGTTGCCCATCTGGCCGTCCGGCAGGCCGACAAACTCTTCGCTCGCCCGGAGCAGGGTGTTCGGGTACTCACGGAGCAGCTTGTCGTAGATGGGCTTGCGGGCCTGTGCGATGGCGTTGCCGTGCGTTTCGGGGCGGTAGCCCCAGCCGTCGAGGATGGTGAGGACGATGGGTTTCGGCATATGCAGGGACAGGATACCAACATTGAGGCAGATGCGATCCTGCTGGCGGCCGGCGGCTTAAGACGCACGTCCGAGCCCCACAAACCCGTCATTTCGACCGTAGTGGAGAAACCCGCTGTCTTTCGCTCTGGTTCTTGTCTCTTCCCATCTACAGATCTCAGCTCAATCCGAATCTCAACGGCTTCAAAAGCTCCAATCAGAGCTTCCTTCTGAGCTTTCACGCCGCATCTTTTTGGATACGCCACAAATTCATCGTCTCTTCGCCTTCCTTACGTCACAATAGAGAGGAGGGATCAGCCCCATGCCGCGCATCAATTTCCAACAACAACTCGTCGCTCTCAAGGACAAACTGCTCGCCATGGCAGCCCTGTCCCAGCAGGCTCTCTCGCTTTCGCTGGAAGCGTACCTGAGCGGCGATATCGGGTTGTGCGATCACGTCATCGAGATCGAAGCGGCCATCAACACGGCAGAGCGTGACGTCGACCAGATGGCCTACGACCTCCTCGCGAAGGAGCAGCCGATGGCGATCGACCTGCGATTCATCCTCTCCGTCATTAAGATCAACGGCGATCTGGAGCGGATAGGAGACCAGGCAAGCAACATTGCCCAGCGGGCGCGGTCCCTGCAGGTGGTACCCGAGATCTCCCTGCCCATCGACATCGCCGAGATGGGGGAAAAGGTCGGCGTGATGATCCGCTCCGCGATTCAGTCCCTGCTCGAAGCCGATGCGAAGCTCGCGGAGCACGTGCTCGCCATGGACGACGAGATCGACGGAATGAATCGCAACGTTCAGAGCGAACTGGTCGAGGTGATGCGACAGCACCCTACGGTCAGCAGCCAGGCTTTGAGCGCGATCATCGTCTCACGCAACCTGGAGCGCGCCGCCGACCATGCCACCAACATCGCCGAAGACGTCATCTTCTGGGTCCGAGGCTCTGACGTGCGCCACAAATTCTCCCTCGCCGAGGCGGACTGACCTGCTCCTGAAGCTCTACCACCCCCGTTCGCACACGAGCCGATCCCGCAATTCGCCCGCAATCCCGCGTGGACTGCCCCCCCTTGACGCCGGTGCCCCCGCGCGGTTAGCCTTGACTCTATGACGATGTTTCGCACCGCGAGCTGTAGCTGTCGCCTGTGTTGTTGCGACGAGGTGCGCCGTCGTCTTTCGAGTGATTCATAGACCTTCCCGCAGGGTCTGAACCTCTCCGCAAAGCCGCAAGCGCCCACGAACCCCGTGGGCTTTTCTGTTTCTGAAATCCAAAACCTTCGGCAATTCAAAAGGATCTTCAAGATGAGCACTGCTCCCGCAGCCCCAACAAATATCCCGATCAAAGAGACGAAGGCACAGAAGTCCGAGCGGCTGAAGCTGGCCCAAAACCCCTGGGACGGCTGGGAAGAGGTTCGCAGGTTTGCGCTGGAGGGCCGCGACTCCGTACTGCCCGAGTGGGCTAACCTCTACTTCAAGTGGTGGGGCGTCTATACCCAGGGTGACGGTGTGGGCGCGACCGGCGGAGTCGGTGGAGAAGGCAAAGCGACCGAGTTCTTCATGATGCGCATCGGCCTGCCGAACGGGCTGCTGACCAGTGACCAGCTTCGCGTCATCGGACGCATCACGAAGAAGTACGCCCGCAACCTGGCCGACATCACGACCCGCCAGAACATCCAGTTGCACTGGCTTACCATCACCGCGCTGGTGGATGTGGTGGACGAACTGGCCGCAGTCGGCCTGAGCCCCAAGGGCGCATGCGGCGACGTGGTGCGCAACGTAACCGGCTGCCCCCTGGCCGGACTCGACAGTCATGAACTGATCGATGCGTCGCCGCTCGCGGTCGAGATTGCGCATCACCTGACCGCCAACCCGGAGTTCTACAACCTGCCGCGCAAGTTCAAGATCTCGGTCACCGGGTGCCCGCTGTGGTGCTCCTACCCGGAGATCAACGACCTTGCGCTCACCGCGATCAGGCGCACGGACGCCGAGGGTCGGGAAGAGATCGGCTACACGCTGCGTGTCGGCGGCGGTCTTTCTACGGAACCTCATCTCGCGGTTCGCATCCCGGCGTTCATCCGTCAGGACCAGGCACTGGCCGTCGTTCACGCCAGCGCCGTCATCTTCCGCGAGCAGATCGCCCTGCGCGAAAATCGCACCCGCGCCCGCATCAAGTACCTTTTCATGCGCCACGGCTGGACTGCGGAGTCCTTCCTGGAGGCGCTGGAGGAGAAGCTGGGCTACAAACTCGATCCTAGTCCGGTGTCCGAAGACCTTGTCCCCGATGATGTGTATCGCGACCACGTCGGCATTACGCCGCAGCGCCAGGCCGGCCTTTCGTCGGTGGGCGCAAGCGTGCTGAACGGCCGCATGTCGGGAGAACAACTGGAGCGGCTGGCTGAGTTGGCCGCGGAGTACGGCAGCGGGCAGCTCCGCACCACCATCATGCAGAACATCGTCATCGTCGACGTTCCCCACGCCAGGACCAGCGAGCTTGTCATCGCGCTCAACACTCTCGGCCTGCAGGTCGACATCTCGGCCTTCTGGCGAGGAGCCATCGCATGCACCGGCACCGAGTTCTGCAAGCTCGCGATCGCCGAGACCAAGGGATTTTCGAAGTGGCTGGTTGGCGAGATGGAAGAGCGGTTGCCGGGCTTCGATCAGCAGATCAAGCTGCACGTCACCGGCTGCACCAATAGCTGCGGCCAGCACTGGATTGCAGACATCGGGCTCGAAGGCAAGAAGATCAAGAAGGATGGCCGGACGGTCGATGCCTTCTATTTTTGCGTAGGCGGTGCGGTGGGAAAATACGCCCGCACCGGCCGTACGCTCGGCTATCGAGCCGCCGCGGAAGAGGTGCCTGACGCGATCGAGCGTCTGCTGCGCGGCTACCTGGCTGAACGCGAAACGGAGGAGGACCTGCGCGCCTACTTTGCCCGCACCGACGACGATACCCTTCGCGCGCAGCTCGCGGGAGCCATAATCGATCCTGTCGAACGCGACGCAGCCCCCGTAGGCGCCGGACGCCACGCGCCGGGAGAGTAGACCCGCCGGGTGTTCTGCTACTGGCACGGCTTTCGGCCATGCCGCAACTGTCCTGTAGATGCGCGGCTTTTGCCGCTGAGGTCCGCTCAACCCATGAACCTGTTCCCCGTCTTTATCAAGCTCGCCGCGCGCCCCTGCATCGTCATCGGCGCGGGCAACCTTGCCGAATCGAAGATCGAATCCCTGCAGGCCGCTCACGCGAGGGTAACCGTGGTTGCGCCAACGGCGAGCCCTCGCATCGTGGATCTGGCGGCCGCGGGAGAGATCGATTGGAAGCAGCGCGTGTACGCGACCGGGGACCTGACGGGAAACTTTCTCGCGGTTGCCGCAACCGACGTAGCCTCCGTCAACCGGGCCGTCTACGCCGAGGCGACGGAGAAGAACATCCTCTGTAACGCCGTCGACGACCCGCCGTTCTGCGACTTCTATTTCCCTTCCGTCGTTCGCCGGGGCGACCTGCAGATCGCCATTTCGACGGCAGGAGCTAGTCCTGCGCTGGCCCAGCGTCTGCGCAAGGAGATCAACGCTCAGCTTCCGCTCGATGCCGGCGACTGGCTGACCGACCTCGGCAACCTGCGCCGCGAGGTGACCCAGATTGAGCCGTTGAACGAGGAGCGCAAGTGGCTGCTGCATCAACTCGCCCAACGCGAGGTCTGCGGCTCCGACCAATGCCCTTCGCGCCTGCTGGCCCGCGAACACGCGCTCACCAATCCCCTGCCCGGTTCCCCGTCGAGTCACCAGCCGGACCGGCCTGAGAAGAAATCGTGAATCACGCGGCCAAACCGGGCACCGTCTACCTGGTGGGAGCCGGTCCGGGAGACCCCGGTCTGCTCACGCTCCGTGCGCTTCGGCTGCTGGAGACCGCCGATGTCATCCTCCCGGACGATCTGGTGTCTGACGAGATTCTTGCCCTGGCCCACCCCGGAGCCGCCATCACTCCGGTGGGCAAGCGTTGCGGCCAGCCCCGCATCACGCAGGCGGAGATTCATGTGCTCATGATCGACGCCGCACAGTCCGGCCGCTCGGTGCTGCGTCTCAAGTCCGGCGATCCGCTGGTCTTTGGTCGCGCAGGAGAAGAGATGGCCGCACTGCGCGCCGCCGGGGTAACCTTCGAGATCGTACCCGGAATCACCGCTGCCTTCGCCGTTGCGGCGGCCTTGCAGACGCCCTTGACCGACCGCAGCGCAGCCTCCAGGCTGATTCTGGCTACCGCCCACCATGCCGCAGGCAAGGTCGAACTGCAACCGAAGTGGGCCGGAGCGTTCCCCGAAGACTCGACCCTGGTGATCTACATGCCCGGCCGCAGATTCCGCCTGCTCGCGGACGATCTGATCGCGTCCGGCATCGCGCCCGAAACCCCCTGCGTCGCTGTCTCCAAAGCCACAGCTCCCGACCAGCAGGTATACGCTACAACCCTGAGCGAGCTGCAGGACGGTGCGGTCGGACCGGCTCCGGTCATTCTGCTCATCGGAGAGGCGATACAGGTCTCCCTATAAAGAAGAGAGTGCCTGGCGACGAACCGGTCCACGGCGTTCTGAAAATAAGATAGAAAAAGTTGGCGTACTTTGGCCCCGCCGAAACATGGGTCACAAACGTCCACGACATGCCACACGTATGCCACAACTTCACCACAAAAGGGCCACGCGCTGCACATCGTTTTCGTGCAAATCCCCAGCAAAACGTCTGCTTCACCACCGCTAGAAAAAGCAGGACGAATCGCACGGAGCGGACTGGAAACTACGCTGCGAACCTGCGCCGAACCACACCCGCTGCACCCGCCAGCCCGGTCAGCATAAAAAGGATGCTGCCCGGCTCCGGAACAGGGGCCAGGACCGGCGGCGGAATCACAACCGGCGGCGTATCGACCGGAGCCGTATCCACCGGAGAAGTTCCCACCGGGCTGCCCCCGCCCGGCGGCGTTCCCACGGGGGGTATCGTGCCCCCGCCGTTGCTGCTGCCAGGAGCTGTGCCCACCGGCGTAGTGAAAGGAGGGATGTAGACGGGCACACCACCTCCAGAAAAGCTCGGGGGAGCCTCGGAGGAGAAGACCGGGGCTGCCGGAGTGTTGTCCTGAGGCAAGAGAGTTCCAGGGCTGTCGAAACCGGGAAGCAGAGCAAGTTCATCCGGCGGCAGCACATCGGCGGTGAACTCAGCCGGCTGTTCTTCGGAGATTAGAGGCTGCCCTTCAGAGCTCTCCGGCAGCACACCACAGGCGAGATCGACACGCCGACGTGCTTCGCGCGGGTTCATCGTGGGATGATGGACCACGGGAAACAGGAGAGGCGCAGGCTTCGGCTTCGGCTTGACGTACCCTGCCAGCTTGCGTCGTGCATACAAGCGGGCCCGGCGTCTGGCCGCCTCTATTCGCTTGACCTGCTGGGAGTGCACCAGGTCCCGGCGATATGAGGCAAACCACCGCTCGCAATCCGTCGATGCGTTGACGCATGTGGCGGACGCGCTTACGACGAGAACCAGAGACAGAAAGTACACCAGGCGGCGCATAATTTTACCTTGAGCGAGATGTCGCTCGATTCGGTTACTGCAATTACGGAACCAAAATGGATACCCTGGATCGTGAGCATTTTTCATGCCACAGGGAAAATAGCTTGCCGGAATGGAACGAGTTTACCCTTAAGAATCAAAACTTTTTCCACCGGGTGACGAAAATGTCGAAATAAATGGTTACGTCGGTCTCGGTAGGCACAAACGGAAAATATTGCGTTCAGGCTGACGGGGTACGGATGCTCTACCCTTCTGCTTCCGGGTCCGACCATCTGGGCCGGCTGGAACGATGCTGGATGCCCGAACGGCTCTGTGACTGACGGCATGGCCCGTAGGTCTCCGCAACCTTTTCGACCGAATCACGTTCTAATGAACAGGGATTCAGGACAGAAAAACCCTGAGACTCGCACCCACACTCCGTGGTTGCAGGGAGGTTAAGAATGCGTTTCCTTAGATATCTCGCTTTGTTAGCGATCCTCACGGTTCCGGCCGCCTATTCTCATGCCCAGATTTCGTTTGGGATCGGTGTTGGTCCTGGGTATGGAGTTTATGCGCCTCCGGTGTGTACTTACGGCTACTACGGCTACGCTCCGTACTCTTGTGCACCTTACGGGTATTACGGGCCTTCGTGGTTCAATGGAGGAATCTTCATCGGTGCCGGCCCGTGGTTCCGTGGCGGTTATGGATACAGGGGCTATGGATACCGCGCGGGCTACTATGGGGGATATCGGGGCGGGTACGGTTACGGGCACGGAGGCTGGGGTGACCGGGGCGGATTTCGTGGCGGCGAAGGGTTCCGGGGCGGAGACCGAGGAGGCTTTCACGGTGATGCCCGAGGCGGTGGATTCCACGGCGGCGGTGGATTTCATGGAGGTGGAGGCGGATTCCATGGAGGCGGCGGCCATGGTGGTGGCGGACACCGTTAGACAAAATCGCTGAAGGATAGAATGGCTGTCAACTCAGGTTGGCAGCCATTTTCGTTGAAGTCTTCTTGATGATCCGACGCTATTCCAAATAACCCGTCAGGGACTTTGTTCCAGCCGACTACATCTTTGCGCTGAGGGGCTGTGAAGGTTCAGTGCGCTGGGCTGTGCCGGTATCCGATTCGACGAGATATTTTTTCAGCAACTCATGATGCAAACAGTAGAGTGCGAGTTCCAGACGGTCTGAGACGCCGAGCTTGTCATATATCTTGCGAAGATAGTTCTTGATGACCTGCTCGGTCGTGCCGATCTGGTAGGCGATCTCCTTGTTGCGCATGCCCCGTGTGATGCAACTGATGATTGCAAGCTCCTTCTTCGAGAGCTTTGGCTGAACCTTAGGATCGGTCAACGTGGTGGCCTGGGATCGATAGGCTTCGATGACCCAGCTGATCGACTGGTTGTCGATCCAGGTCTCGCCTTCGGCGATCTTGCGGACGCATTTGATGAGCAGATCGGGCGAGATGGACCGGGGCACGACTCCGCGAACGCCGCGACGGTAAAGCTCGACTGTATTGGATTCATCGGTCGCGGTGACCTGAACGATCAATTTGGCCATGGGCGCCTGTCGGACGAGCTCGGGGATCGCGTCGATGGTGCCGGCGATGAGTTGCCCTTCGAGAACTACGACATCGGTGGGGTAGCGCTCGAGGGCGGCATAGAGGTTAGTCAGGGTCTCCACCTGGGCGACTACCCGGATGTCGTCCTCGAGGGCGAAGACCTTCCGCATACCGACACGATAAATAGCCTGCGAATCGGCGAGGATGACACGTATTCCCGCGGGAATCGCGTTCTCTTCCGCTACGTCTTCGGGCATGTGAGTGGGGTCGAAATGAATAACCGTCATAGTTCAGGCCTTTAGAAAATATTCGTCAATTACGGCAGCAGCCTTCTTTTCACCATTTTGCAGGTAATGGCGTACGACGCGGCCAGTGCAATGAATGGTTACATCCGTGGTGGATCCCATTACGGCTGAGGGCATGGCAATGGTGAATTCAATTTTGCTATCGATCTCCGGCAGATAGTCGCTGAGGAACAGGAGCCCATTTGCAGAGATATTTTCCGTTACGGCATCCAACGGCCCTTGTTCGGTGTTCAGGCGAAGCGCCAGCCTCATGGGGAAACGGACGGCGGTGCGAACTGGATTATCACCGCTCAGCTTTTGATTCTGCGCCACGCATCTCCTCCTTGTTGCTTAGCTGCCCTGTGCCTGCGGCCTGAGCCGCCATCTAGTTGGAGTCTAACCTACGAGACATCCGGTTTTCGCAGATTTCGTGCGGAGGGCCATTACGCCGGTTCAATAAGTGCCGCCGAGCCGCCGACCCACTCCCGGTCTCGATTGTGATCGACTCCCATCATGAGGCCGCGGCCGAGGCGGACCAGGCTGATGGCCGGCTGTAGCGCTCCTCCATCCGGCCAGAGATACATGATGCGAATCTCGGCCTGGGTAGGCCCATGCGGAGTCTCGATGATGGGCTCGAAGCGGACGCGCTCCTGAAGGAGGTACAGGTGACGATCCGCGATAGGGATCGATTTTAGGAGACTATCCCTGGGAGCAAACTGTATGCCGGTGCCTGCAAAGGAGTAGAGCGGCTTGAGCAGGAGGTCTTCGCGCCTGGCGGGGAATCCTTCCAGGCTGCGCCCGGCGAACCAGTCGTCGAGGAAGACAGCCTTCGGGACTGAGGGGTGTTTGAGATATGGGAGCGCAAATTTGCTGATGCGGAAGTACCAGTTGGGGTGGCCGGCCCACTCTACGTCGAGATCGTCGCGGTAGTCGAAGGGAAGCTGGATGTGCTTGCGCTCGAGTTCGTCCACGATGGTCCGGTTGTAGATGCGATGGATCGGGATTTCGCGGCCGTCGCGCTCGTAAAAAAGGCGATTGCCTTGCTTGCGCACCTGCGTGATATCGACGGTGGCAATGTGGAGTTTGTCTTCGTAGACGTGGAAGTCGGGCAGGGTCTTCTGGCGGTCCGGGTCGATGTCGAGGAGAACCACGTTTTCGGGGTCGTGGTCGCCGACGATGACCTTGCGGAGCAGGTCCCAGTAGGTCTGCTGGTTGAGGCCGCCTAAGAGCCATTCAAGACCCGGTTTAAGCTTGTATGTCTCGATGTATTGGCGGGCAAGGACGTCCTGATAGCCGAAGATGGAGGGAAAGGCCTGCATCTCGACGAGTCTGGGTTGCAGTCCACCGCCGGGTGCGCGAACCAGGCCGAAGTCGACGGTCATGAAGTTGGGCTGGGGATTCTCGTTGGGAACGTGGTACTGGGCGGGAATGGTCTGCTCGGATGCCTGCATGTACCCGGGATTATTGAGAAGCTGACGGGTGAGTTCCGCGCCGGTCGCGGCAAGCTCCAGCATGAGGGATTGCGGGAAGAAGCAGGGTGTTTCAGCTACGCGGAAGTCTATGGTGGCTCGCGTGGATTGTTGCAGCCGGGCCAAAAGCTGCTGGTACGCTGCTGGTGAAAACTGGTTGTTGAACTGGTTGCGATAAGGCTGCAGCATGGGAGACAGTCTACCTGCTGCGACCCCGTTCAACACTTACCAACGCTTAATCGTCGAGGAGGAATTCACCGTCGCGCATGATCTGTTCTTCGCCGTCCGCGTTGCCGAGCCAGATGCTGAACTGGAGTCCAACGACGTCGATGTGGGTGGAGGATTTCCAGGGGGCACCGGTGTGGGCGCCGTAGGGGTCGCCGAAGGCGATGTGGATGCCGGGGAATTTTTCGTCCTGGAGGATGTTGCCGATGACGCGTTCGACGCCGATATTGGTGCCGATGGCGAATTCGCCGACCCGGTCGGAGTTTTCGTCGGTGTGAGTGTAGGCCCAGAAGTCGCGTTCGAGCGCCTTGTTGTCGCTGGAGACGCGGGTGATGCGATTGCCTTCGATGTTGATGGTGAGGGGCTGGGCGCGCAAGATGCCGTAGCGGGCGCAGAGGAAGTCGCCTACGACGCCATCGACGACGAAGACGCCATTGACCTCGCCGGGCGCGGTGAAGCACTCGCCGCCGGGGAGATTTCCCCATTTTTCCGGGCTGATGATGCCGGAGGTTTTGAACCAGCGGTAGTCGGGATTGAGTTCGGCGTGGATATCGGTTCCGGCGGGGGTGGTGGCGCGGACGTAGGTGGCGGCGCGAACCTTGTCGAGGACGGCCTGGCTGAGGCGGTCGATGGCCAGGAAGTCGGCGCGCATGCCCTGGGTCATGATCTCGGCCGTGATATTGACCATGTGGGCGTGACGCATGCGGCGGCGATTGACGATGTCGGTCATCTGCATGCGGCTGAGGAGTTCGTTCGGCTGGACTTCAACGGCGAAGATGCTGACCTGGGAGGTTTCCATGTCTTCGAGGATGGAGGCAGGCATCCCGGTGAGCGGGCGGGGTGCGACGTTCTCGAGAACGAAGGCGTTCCAGGTGCAGCCGATGCGATCGAGTTCGCCGGCGAGGGAGGCGGCGATGGTGACGCAGCGGTCGTCAGTGATGAGGGTCACTTTTTCTTCGGGCTGGATGCGCAGGCAGGTGGTGACCGCGTTCTGCGCGCCGGGGATGAACTCGTCGGGGAACGGGATGGTGCGGATGTCTAACTCTGGAGGTGCTGCTTGATCGACCATGGGTCTGCCTTCCGGGTAAAACCTGGTTCTAGCATAGCTGGTTACTTACTGGTGCCACCGTCAGGATGGTATCCCCCTCCCCCTGGTATTTGTGCAAAGTCTTCGAAAGGTTGAACTTAGGTTTGGACTTCGGTCTGGGCTGACGTGCAAAGGGGTTGTGAAGTAGAGAATCGGTTCGGAGATCAGCGGTAAGGTCTTGAGTTGAGTGAGATGTCCGTTGAAAGCGAAAACCCCGGCTGGTCGTCGGGGTTCATTTCCTGCTACTCCGATTATAGCTGGTTTGGCGAGGAGGTTACGCCATGCGAATCTCGGCAGCTGGCGCTCAATTTTGCGATTTGAGGCTTGACGGTTTTGAGAGAACCCAATCAACAGCAAGGATGCTGTTTCTGTAACTGCCGTCCCGGACGAAGGCATTCGAACTGGGTGCAGGTGTGATTACTTGTAGGTCGAGTTCTTCCCCGGACCCCACTCCGGGCTGCTCATCTCAATAGTCCAGAGTGGGCCGAAGACAGCGAACGGACCTTCCGATTTGACAAACGCCGGTGCCGGGCCGCCGACCACCCAGACATCGGTGTTTTTCGGCTGTTTGCCGATGAGCGGCGCAACCAATCCCGTGATGCCGCCAAGCTCTACCTTTAAGACATAGTGGGTGGCTTTATGTGGAATGCCGGCGACGGTGAACGTGTCTTCGCCGTTCGGCGTGAGGGAGAGTTTCACCATGCGCGGCTTGGGAGTTGCGGCCAGATAGAGGAGGCTCGTTTCAGAGGCGTTGGGCGAGATGTTCTTCAATATGGTCAATTCCATGCCATTGGACAGGTCTGGAGGGAAGTCCATGTGGGTGACTTCCACCTTTTCCTTGCTGGCATCCATGGTTTTGACGGTGAGATTGCCTGACGGGACATCGATCAGAACATCCGAAGGATGCTCAAACGAGCGGCCTTTCTGGATATGATGATCGCTGACCAAGGTGAACACTTTGCGCTGATCAAAGATGGTCTGATCGTCGTCGATCGAGCCATCTCGGAAGTGGAAGGTGAGTCGGGTCGTGACTCGATTGCCTTTGATTGTCTCGACCAGGTCACCGGCGGCGAGGGTCTTGCCTTCGGGTGTGCGTACGATGAGGAAGCCGCGTGTGGTTCCTTCCCGGTGCAGCACGGCAATGGGATCGGCATGGAGGACCAGGGGTGAAGTTGCCAGGACCGGGATGACCAGAGCGCCGACAGATAAGCCCGTCGCCAGTGCCCAGCATCTTGCTCGAACAACGATTTGGACAGTTCTGCTCAAGTTCCTATCCTTGTGGAGATTTCTTACAGTCGCAAACGCGTTCATAAGACGAGGTCGAAAGTGGAACCGTTGCATGACAGGGCGGCCTATCCGCAGTCGCCTGGACTTCCGCGTGTGTCTCTCAGGCCTGTGCTGAACAACCAGGCTGCTTGCTGCCTACGGCTGGCCTTTTCCGCCTCCCGCTCCGTAGATGTTGCCGGTGGTGTAGCTGGCGTCCTGGGCGGCGAGCTGAACGTAAATCGATGCGAGTTCGACAGGCTCGCCTGCGCGGGCCAGCGGGTAGTCGCCACCGAAGTTCGAATAGTGCTGAAGAGTCGCGCCACCGGAGATTTGAAGGGGTGTCCAGATCGGTCCGGGAGCGACGCCATTCACACGAATACCTTTCGATCCAAGCTGCTTGGCCAGTGATTTTACGAAGTTCATGGTGGCAGCTTTGGTCTGGGCATAGTCGTAGAGATTTCCTGCCGGGTCATACGCCTGCTCCGATGTCGTCGCAATGATGGTGGCGCCTGCCGGCAGGTGAGGCACAGCGGCTTTGATGATCCAGAAAGGAGCGTAGATATTCGTCTTCATGGTCCAATCGAAGAGCTCCGTGGTCATCTCGAGAATGCTGTCGACGGCGTGCTGCCGCCCCGCGTTGGAGACCAGGATGTCAAGCCCACCGAGGCCACTGACGGCTTGCGCGACGAGCTGTCTACAGAAGGCTTCCTCGCGCAGGTCCCCCGGAATCGCGATGGCTTTGCGCCCGGCGGCGCGGATAAGGGCCATCACCTCTTTTGCGTCGGGCTCCTCGGTGGGGAAATAGTTGATGGCAACATCCGCACCCTCGCGCGCGTATGCGATCGCGGCCGCACGACCCATGCCGCTATCGCCGCCGGTAATGAGAGCTTTACGCCCGAGCAGACGTCCAGAGCCTTTGTAGCTCGTTTCGCCGTGGTCAGGTCGCGGATCCATCTTGCTTGCCAGGCCGGGCCAGGGCTGCGGCTGTTCCTTGTAGGGTGGCTTGGGGTACTTTGTCCGTGGATCAACGAGCGGCTGGGCAGTAGCTTCGGGGGTGGATTGCGCAGCTAACGACGGGACTGCGGAGGTGGCTGCGACGGCGCCAAGGGCTGAAACGAGATGCCGGCGGGATAGTGTGGGATTAAGGCTCACGGGAGTCTCTCTTTGGAGGCATTGGCCTCGCTCGTATAGGAGGTCTGGCGGCTCCGGAGAGTTGCCACTCTAAGCGGAAGCCGCCAGGTCGTTTTGATCTGATGACAGAACTGGCTGGGAGAAGCTTGCGTGATTGGCAGGTGAGGCCCGGTCAGGAGCAGGTCTGGCGCTTGTGGTTTGCCGGCACCTAGAGGCCGGCTTTGGTTTCGCTGGCCATGTAGTCGACTACGGCTTTCAGGTCGCCGGTCTGGCGGAAGACCTTGAGCTGGCGGTCGGCGCCGGAGCCTTCGCGGAGCATGGTGTGGATATAGGCGATCTCGTTGCGGCTGCCTAGTTCGTCGAGGACATCGTCGACGAAGGCGAGGTATTCGAGGATGAGTTCGCGGGCGGGGACTTCTTTCTCCTTGCCGAAGTCGATGAGCTTGCCGTCGAGGCCGTACCGGACGGCGCGGAATTTGTTTTCCATCAGAAGGGCGCGGGAGTACTGGCGAAAGTCGAGATTGCGCGAGTGAAGGTGCCAGAGCTTGCAGGCGGTGGCCTGGATGAGAGCGGCGATGGCGATGGACTCGTGCGCGCGCAGGGGGATGTCGCAGATGCGGACCTCGACGGTGTCGAAGAAAGGGTGCGGGCGGAGGTCCCACCAGATCTTCTTGGCGTTGTCGATGGAGTTTGTCTTGATGAGGAGGTTGACGTAATTCTCAAACTCGGAGTAGCTGCTGAAGCTGTCGGGCAGGTTGGTGCGGGGGAAGTTTTCGAAGACCTTGGCGCGATAGCTCTTATAGCCGGTCTCCATGCCGAGCCAGAAGGGGGAGTTGGTGGAAAGGGCGAGGATGTGGGGCAGGAAGTAGCGCAGGGAGTTCATGATGTGGATGGCGGCTTCCCTGTCCTCGATGCCGACGTGGACGTGGAGGCCGAAGATGAGGTTGGCGCGGGCGACGAGTTGGAGATCTTCGACGACCTGGGCGTAACGGGGATCGGGGTAGATCTCCTGGACGCGCCAGTCGGCGAAGGGGTGGGTCGCGCCGGCGACGAGGATGAGATCGTGCTCCTCGGCGAGAGCGATCATGTTGCGGCGGAGGTCGAAGAGGTCTTCCTGGGCCTCCTGGATGTGACGGCAGACGCGGGTGCCGACCTCGATGACGGACTGGTGCATCTCGGCCTTGACACGCTCTTCGAGGCGGAGCTTGCCCTGGGCGAGCATCTCGGTGGCGATGTGCGAGCGCAGGTCCCGGGTCTCGGGATCGACTGTTTGGTACTCCTCTTCAATGCCGAGCGTGAAGGATGGCCGCATGTTGGTTGCCTCGCTTGCGAATGCAAAAACATACCACGGATGAAGGCGGATAGAAGCAGGGATGAGAACCCATCAATTCGATCCTGCTCAGCTCTCCAGATTGCCGGGTTTAGCCTTTCCGCCTGGTTTCTTCGTGACTGCTTTTTTCGCCGGAGCCTTCCTCGCTGGGGTTTTCTTTGCTGTGACTGCCATATCGGAGCCGAGGAGCGCGGCCCAACTGAGTTCGGGCTTCGCTTTATCGGCGGACTGCGCCTTCCTGACCGCAAGCCTGGCTACGGCATCGACGATCCAGTCGAAGCTCTCCTGGCCAACCGAGTGCAGGTCGGCGTCGGGCGCTGGGTTCATGAAGTCGATGGCGTAGGGGATGCCGTTCTCTACCGCGAACTCGACCGTATTGAGGTCGTAGCCGAGGGCCTTGCAGAGGGTAAGGGCGTCTTTTTCGACGCGCTTCAAAAGCTTCGGATCGTAGGCAGGAGGATCGAGGACGTAGCGGTGTTCATACGGGCGGCGCGGGTCGTAGGGCATGATGCGGACCTCCGACTGTCCGACGACGTAGCAGCGGAAGTACTCCTGGAAGTTGACGGCGGATTGCAGGGTCATGCAGAGGTCGCGGGTCTGGTCGTAGGCGTGAAAGAACTCTTCCGGCGAGTGGACGTGGAAGACGTCGCGCCAGCCGCCGCCGTCGTGCGGCTTGAGGAATGCCGGGAAGCCGATGTACTCGAAGATGCCGTCCCAGTCGAGGGGGAATTCGAGATTACGCAGCGAGCGCGAGTTGGTCTGGGGCGGGTAGCACTTGTGCGGCAGGAGCACGGTGCGAGGGACGGCGACGCCAAGCTTGTCGGCCAGGGCGTAGTTGAGGAATTTGTCGTCTGCGGACCACCAGAAAGGATTATTGATGATCTGGGTGCCGGTGAGGGCCGCGTTCTTCAGGTACGAACGGTAGAACGGAATGTCGTGCGAGATGCGGTCCACGATGACGGCGTAACCCGAGGGCGCCGCCATCCGGACACCGCCCACATGCACGAACTCTGCCTGGACGCCTTCTATGTCCATGGAGTTGATCTTGTCGACCAATGCTCCGGGAAACGAATTTTCCATACCGAACAGGACACCGATTTTCTTCAACATGTTCCTCCGTGGCTGGTTGCGTTTTGTTGTGAGTGGATGGGCGGAGTGCGCTACAGGTAAGACTTGAGCATCTTCTGCCACCAGGGCCAGTCGTGGCCTGTGTCGTCACCCCAGACGTCGAGACGGCAGGGGATGGCTTTGTCGCGGAAGATCTGCGCCATGCGTTCGTTATCGTTCCGGCACTGGTCGTGGACGCCGGTGGCGAGAACCCAGGTGTTGTGGCGAAAGCGGTCGAGGTACCAGGGATCGCACATATTGGGGAGGTAGTGCATGGGGATGTTGAAGTAGCAGTCTTCGTCGTAGTACCCGGCGAGGAAATGCGAGGTATTGAAGGCGCCGCTCATGGAGAGCATGCCGCTGAAGATGTCGGGATGTCGCAGCGCGATGTTGAGGGCGTGATATCCGCCGAAGCTGGTTCCGATGACGGCAAGATTCTGGGTGTGGTTGCCCTGGCGGATCAGGGGAACGACTTCCTGCAGGAGGTACTGCTCGTACTGGAGCTGACGGGCGATGCGCCACCGGGGCGGCACGGCTCTGTTGTACCAGCTTTCGCTATCGACCGAATCGACGCAGAAGAGCTGCAGGTGGCCCTGCTCGAGTTCGCCCGCTACGGCGTCGACCATGCCGCGGTCTTCAAACTCGAAGAATCGGCCGCGGGAGGTGGGAAAGACGAGGGCGGGTACGCCGCTGTGGCCAAAGACGAGCAGTTCCATCTCTCGCCCCAGGGAGGGTGAAGACCAACGGTGGTATTCGCGTTTCATGAGCCGCCCCCTCTGCTAGTCTGATGCAAATCCCAGTTTACCGGAGCGATCTCCGAAGCCATTGCAAGAGTCACCTTCATCTTCGCTTTTTTCAGATTCGGAGCCGGTGCAGAGCGAAGCTGTCTCGGGCGCGGGGCTAGCCGGGCCGCAGGGCGATGACGATCCACGGGACAATCCCAGGTACCGGGTACACCAGTTTCATTCAGCGATTCTGCCGGACGACAGAGCGGTCGAGGTGTATCTGCCTGCGCAGTATCTGGAAGATGAGAACCGCCGGTTCCCGGTTTTTTATCTGCATGATGGTCAGAACCTGTTCGATGGGCGGACCTCGTATATCGCCGGACGGACCTGGTGCGCACATACCACTGCTGACGGCCTGACTGCGGAGGGAGAGATCGAGCCGGTCATTCTGGTTGGGATCGCCAATACGGGGCTTCGCCGCATGGCCGAGTACACGCCGACGCGTGATCCCCGAATGGGCGGGGGGGAAGGCGCGAGCTATGGGCGGATGCTGGTCGAGGAGCTGAAGCCGATGATCGATAGCACCTACCGCACCCGGACGGGAGCCGAAGCTACGGGGCTGGGAGGGTCGTCGCTCGGAGGGCTGATCTCGCTGTATCTGGGGTGGACGTATCCGTCGGTGTTCAGCAAGGTGGCGGTGATGTCGCCTTCGCTGTGGTGGGATCACCGGAGCATCTTCGGCATTGTGAACGGGCCGGGGCCGAGGCCGGATCTGCGTATCTGGCTGGATATGGGAACCGCGGAGGGCGCCCGGCATGTGCGGGATGCGGACCTGCTGGAGGGGATGCTGGTGCGGCGAGGCTGGCAGAGGGGAGTGGACCTGGCGTATGCGAGAGTGGAGGGCGCGGTACACGAGGAACAGGCCTGGGCCGATCGTTTTGGAGATGTGCTGCGCTTTCTCTTTCCTGCTCGCTGAGTTTTTCAGCCCGGAGCGGCAGCCTTTTTTAATCGAAGTATGAGCCTGAGGGGGTTGATTTAGTCTTGCCGGGGTTTTCGGGAGGTGTTGATGATGCGTAAGAGTATTGTTTCGCCGGTGGCTGGGACAGCCCCTTCAACTCACGTCGACTGGATGGATATAGATCGGATCGCGGCGGTTGAGGTCAGCTCGGAAGATGAGCTGTTCCCGATCGAACATGCTTTGGGAACGGCGGTGACAACGGGGTGGCGAGCGGCAGAGACGGGGCCTCAGATGGTGCGGCTGAAGTTCGATGAGCCGCAGCGGATTCGGCGGATTCAACTGCATTTCGTGGACGAGGCGACGGAACGGGCGCAGGAGTTTTCAGTCTACGCGGGTATCGGGACGGAGTTGCGGGAGGTGGCGCGGCAGCAGTGGACGTTCAGTCCGCAAGGGTCGACTGAGGAGCTTGAGGACTACACAGTCGAGCTGGCAGGCGTGACTGTGCTGGAGCTGAGGATCGATCCGGACCGGAGCCATGATCCGAAGCTGAGCCGGAGTTTTGCCTCGTTGCAGAGCATGAGGCTGGCGTAGAACGATGCTGATTGGGGTGATTTCAGATACGCATGGGCTGCTGCGGCCGGAGGCGATTGCAGCTCTGGCTGGGGTGGAGCATATTCTTCATGCCGGGGACGTGGGGAACGCTGCCATTCTCGACAGGCTGCGGGAGATTGCTTCTGTAACGGCGATTCGGGGCAATGTGGATGTGTCTGGAGCTTGCGCGGAGCTGCCTGCTACCGATGTGGTCGAGCTGGGCGGCAGGCTCTTTTACCTGGTGCATTCGGTGCATGATCTGGACATCAACGCGGTGGAGGCTGGCGTTGCGATGGTGGTGAGCGGGCACTCGCACAAGGCTTCGCTGAGCACGCGCGATGGGGTGGCGTACTTCAATCCGGGCAGCGCTGGACCGCGGCGATTTTCGCTTCCGGTGACGGTGGGGTTGGTGACGGTTGAGGACGGGATGGAGGCCAGGGTGGTGGAGCTGGCGGTGAGGTGAGGCTGGACGGATTTCGGTCGAGATGATGACCTCCCTGGTGATGGCGGGAGAGAACAGCAGCGGCGGCTACCACGTTCGAGGGCTACCTGGATACTCTGCTACTTTGCGTCGAAATGGACCGAGTCAAGGATGGGCTTCATGCGATTGCGGACGGCGTCGAGTTCGCGGGGGGTGATGTCCTGAACGCCGCTGACATCCCCGCCACAGAAGCTGTTGATGACGAGGTCGAAGCGGTAGCAGGCGCCTTTGCGTGGCGTGGTGTAGATGTCGTCGCGGGATTCTGTGCAAATGCCGCCGTGCTCGTTGTAGCCATGGGTAAAGGGGATGCCGTCGATGGTGGCGACGGTGACCGTGCGGGGAGCTTTGGCGGAGGCTTGCGCGGTGCACTGGGCCGGGGTGGCGCGCGGGGTGATGCTGAAGTAAAAGAGCGCTCCGCTGAAGGTCGAGTAAGGGTGAGGGTTAAAGCTGATGGTGGCGACGGCCCGCATCTGCGTGGAGCGGAGAGCGGTGGGGGCGTCGAGCAGAAAGGTGCTGACCTGGCGATCTTTACGGTAGAGATTCCAGGCGGCGGGAACGGTGAAGGAGATGCCGTACTGTGTGTCGTGGAATGGATGGGCCGGGGGGAGGGTGGGCTCGGGGGTGGGTGCGTGGGAACGCTGCGCCGGCGAGGCTGGAGAGAGTGCTCCTGGCGGCGGGGGCTGCTGACCGGCCTGAGGGGTGACAGGGGGACCGACCTGGGCGGCTGCGGCTGCGGCGAGGAGGACAAGAACGGCAGAGGAAGTGCGAGACAGGACGGCGGAGGATCTCATGCTTCCCTTCTCTGGTGCGGCAGACTGGCTTCGAAGCAAGTGTAAGCGAACGGGTGCGGTTCTTTGGCCGGCTACGGGAAAGTTTCTCGGCAGATTCTTGACTCACCGGAGCAAACGGGCATCCTACTAACACGATGTCTACGTCTCGCTCGCATGAAGTTTTCGACACGGCGGCTATATACCGGCACAAGTTCGAAGGCCTGTTCGACATGCACGGGGTCAAAACGGGATCGCCCGAGGACCTGAGAGAGCTGGCGGCCAGGCTGGAGACGGACCGGTATTTCGCCATGGATTTCCGGGAGATGGCGCAGTCCGCGGCTCGGCTCGGCGGTGGTGGATCGACGGCGGAGATTTGCGAGATGGTGGTGCGCTGCGTGGGTGGCCCGGCGGCGCAGGATACAGATCCGGGGGTTGAGGAGCTTCGCAAAGAATTTGCAGTGAACGGAGCCAGCAGGATCAAGGCCTTAGACGTGCCCGAAAGCAACTTCAGCGAAAGCAGCCCCAGCGAGGGACAAGCGGATGAGCCGCAGCAGCCTGACAGGCCGGCAGAGAACGGTGCAGGCGTAAGTGAGGGTGCACCGCGCTTAAGCCTAGTCACAGGGCCGGACGAAGTGCCATCTACGGTCGCTGCCGAGGAAGACGGTCCGCCAGCGTACACGGTGGGCGCGGGCGGTGCGGAGGAAGAGGTTCGGAGCCGGCCTGCTTACAACAGATCGCAGCAATTGGATGATGCGCTGTCGCGGCTGGAGATCAACAATAACGCACTGAAGCTGCACCTGGACACGATCGATCACCGGGTAAGCAGGATCGAGCCGCATCTCGAAGACCTCACGTCGCAGGTGGCGTCAACGTCAGGCCGAGGTACGGGAGAAGGTCCGACGTCGATGGGCGCGGAGCACCCCGGACTGGGCGACCGTACGGCGAAGATCTCGGGGAGAGGGCAGCCGGAGGCAGTTGAGGGATCGGCACGTGCAAGCGTAGCAGGGGCTGCGCTCCGGACGGCTCGGGCGCGCCGTCAGCGCAGATTGGTAAAGCTGACACTGGTGCTGCTGGCCGCACTCTGCGTCTGGGCATTGACCTGGACTGTTCTGCGGCGTTCGCGCGGTCCGGCAGTGCAGGATGCAGGGTTGAGCGCGGCGGGTGGAGCTCCGGTAGAAGGAGGACGGACTGCGGCGGCCAATAATGTGACCGAAGGAGCAGCGGGGCACACGAACCGTCTAAAGCCCCAAGCGATGCCAAGCGATACGTCGGCAAAGGCGGGGATGAGCTCCGACTCCAGGACGGCGGAGTCTGCGGGGACAATCGGGGTGAATGGACCGGCTGCGCAGACCCAGGCACAAACCCAAAGCCAAGCCAACGAGGAGCGAAACGAGGGAGCACGCTCGGAGAATGCGGCGAAGGTGGAGGGGAGTTCGGCGGCCACAGCAATGGAAGAGAGGGCTGTAGGAGAGAATTCTCGAACCGCTCCCGCAACTGGGGGCTCGGCGGCCGGTGTTCAGGCCAGGCGCTCTGCCGCGGAGAACAGGACGAAGGCTTTACGTCATCCCGGCAGGCAGACCGGACGAGCGGCGGGATGGGGAATCAGCGTGTCATCGGGTGTGATGGCGTCGAATCTGATCTCATCTGTCCCGGCGAACTACCCCAAACTGGCGAAGCTGGCACATATCCAGGGGGTGGTAGTGATGCAGGTCTTCGTCTCAAAGGATGGCACGGTGGACCACATCAATGCAGTTAAGGGACACCATTTGCTTCGCGGCGCGGCGGAGAGCGCGGTGAGACAGTGGCGATACCGGCCGTATCTCCTGAACGGACACGCGGTAGAGGTTGCGACGGTGGTGACAGTGGATTTCAAGCTGGGCAAGTAGTTATTGCAACAATTGGCAGGAGAGGGTCCGGTTGCTCAAATCCGTATCGCGCCGCGGAGATTCGTGTTCGGCGATCAGGGTGCTAGGGTAGAGAGGACCTGCGAGCAAGAAGTGGCCAGAAGTAGATTGCGTGAGCGCTGGGGTGCTTTGACTCCGGCGATTCCGCTGCATACGATGAAGGTCAGCCGCCCTGCAGAGCCGCGCGCCTTAACCTGATGAATAAACAAGTCTTCTACGATCCACAACGCAAGCGCTGGAAGCGGCTGCGCCGAATCTTCGACGTGCTAGCCCTGATGGGGCTGTTGCTGGGAAGCGTGTTTGTGGTGGGTCTGCTGAGGATGAAGCCGCTCCCGGAGCTGTTACTGCAGGGGCCAAGGCGCAACTACCGGGCACTGACGCATCGAACGGCCCCGACTCAGAAGATCGGAGCAAAGCTGAAGCGGTCGGCCCACCGAAAGACGGACCGCAAGCCTTCGGACGTGCCGCTGAATGAGGGAGAAGGACTGCGGGCGGCGTACTACGTGGAGGACGACCCGGCGAGCTACTCGTCGTTGAAGCAGCACATTGGCCAGATCGATCTTCTGTTTCCGGAGTGGCTGCACGTGGTATCGCCAGATGGGGCGCTGACCTCGTACACGATCGACAACAGGCCGTATGCCGTCGTGGACAAGGCTGGTGTGCATGGGGTGGACCGCGAGAGCAAGGTGGCGCGGGCGATTGCGGCGAACCATGTGAATCTGGACGTGTTCCCGCTGGTGAATAACTACGACCCGAATAAGGGAATGTTCCTGCCGCAGGTGGGCGACTTCCTTTCGAGCGATACGGCGCGGGCTAAGTTCCTGCAGCAGATCGATATCTTCCTGGCAGCGAATCCAACCTATCGAGGCCTTTCCCTTGATCTGGAGGAGATCCCGGATACTGCACAACCAGGCTTCAATGCGCTGGTCGCGGCACTTTATAACGACTTCCATCCTCGGAACCTGAAGCTGTATGTGAATACGCCGGTGGGCGACGACTCGTTCAATTTGAACTTCCTTGCGAACCACTCCGATGGGTTGCTGCTGATGAACTACGACGAGCACCAGACCGACAGCGGGCCAGGACCGATTGCATCGCAGGACTGGTTTGTCGACAACCTGAAAAATGTGCTGAAGACTGTGCCCAAGGAAAAGGTTATCTGTTCGCTGGGCAGCTATGGATACGACTGGACACTGACGCTGCCGGAGGGCGGAAGAGGAAAAGGCAGTAAAGCAGTGCCCGGAAAGGTGCTGTCGTCGCATGATCTTTCGACCCAGGACGCGTGGCAGGCGGCGTCGGATTCGGGGTCGCAGATCGATCTCGACGACGACTCAATGAACGTGCATTTTGCGTATGACGATGAAGATGCGCATGTGCGGCACGAGGTGTGGTTTCTGGATGCGGTGACGGTGCAGAACGAGATGCGGGCCGCGCGTGCGCTGGGCATTCAGACGTATGCGTTGTGGCGGCTGGGGTCGGAAGACAACTCCGTTTGGAAGATATGGGACTACCCGATGCAGACCGACCCGGTGAAGGCGCTGGCGGATGTCGAACCGGGCTACGACGTGGATACCGAGGGCGAAGGAGACATTCTGCGGGTCACGCGGAGCCCGCAGGTAGGCAAACGGGTGGTGACGCTGGACGATGATGACACGGTTCCGGTGGATTACAGGATGGTTACCCAGGAGTCGATGGCGGCCTATCCGCTGTCGTACACGGTGGAGCAGTATGGGTATCACCCCAAGCAGGTGTCGCTGACGTTCGATGATGGACCCGACCCGGAGTGGACGCCGAAGATCCTGGACATTCTGAAGAAGTACGACGTGAAGGGCACGTTTTTCATGATCGGCGAGGTGGCGGAGAACAGTGTCGGGGTGATGCAGCGGGTATATCGCGAGGGCCACGAGATTGGGAACCATACGTGGTTTCATCCGGACATCAGCGAAATTTCGAACCGGCAGGTCGACCTCGAGTTGAACCTGACGGAACGGCTGTTTGCGTCGAAGCTGGGGGTGCAGCCGCTGTACTTCAGACCGCCTTATTCGATCGACCAGGAGCCCGATACGAACGACCAGGCGGCCCCTGTGGCGCGGATTCAGGCGCTTGGATACGTCATTATCGGGAACAAGATCGATACGAACGACTGGGACGAGCATCCGCGAAAGACGCCGCAGGAGATTGCGGACGGGGTCTTCAAGACGATTGCGGATATGCAGACGCACCCCTGGAATAAAGGGTCGGTGATTCTGCTGCATGATGGGGGCGGGGATCGGTCGGCGACAGTTGCCGCCCTGCCGGTACTTATCCAGGCACTGCGGGCGCGGGGATACGAGATTGTACCGGTGTCGGAGCTGCTGGGTAAGACGCGCGCAGAGGTGATGCCTCCGCTGACGCCGCACCAGCGCTGGCAGGCGAGGGCGGACTCAATCACATTCCTGTTCTACAGCTTCTTCCACTATGCGGTGGTGGTGGTATTCTTCGTCGGCGATGTGCTGATGAGCGCCCGGCTGATCATTATCGGCCTGTTTGCGATTATCGACCGGCTGCGGACGCGGAAAAACTTCGCCGGGCCGGAGTATGCGCCCACGGTGGCGGTGCTGATTCCCGCTTATAACGAGGAGACGGTGATCGTCCGGACAATCCGGTCGGTGATGATGTCGTCGCATAAAAATATTCGAATTATTGTGATCGACGATGGGTCGAAGGACCGGACGTATGAGGTGGCGCGCGAGGCGTATCCGAAGGAGATTGCCTCTGGGCGGTTGACGGTGCTGACGAAGGCGAATGGAGGCAAGGCGGATGCGCTGAATTTCGCACTGGAGCGGATTGAGGAGGAGATTTACGTCGGCATCGACGCGGATGGGGTGATTGCGCACGATGCGATCGCCAAGCTGGTGCCGCACTTTGCGAATACGAAGATTGGCGCGGTAGCTGGTAATGCCAAGGTGGGCAACCGGGTGAACCTGTGGACTCGGTGGCAGGCGCTTGAGTACATCACGAGCCAGAACTTCGAACGGCGCGCGCTGGACCTGTTCGATGTGGTCATGGTGGTTCCGGGCGCGATCGGGGCGTGGCGGACGGCTGCTGTGAAGGCGGGGCATGGGTACCACTCGAATACCGTGGCGGAGGATGCGGACCTGACGATGAACCTGCTGGAGCAGGGATACTGCGTAATCTACGAGGACCAGGCGCTGGCGTTTACCGAGGCTCCGGTGAATGCGGATGGCCTGATCCGGCAGCGGTTTCGCTGGTCCTTCGGGATTTTGCAGGCGATATGGAAGCACCGGGGGGCGATCAGCAAACACCGGGCGATGGGGCTGTTTGCGCTGCCGAATATTTTGATCTTCCAGATCGTGCTGCCGCTGGTGTCGCCGTTGATTGACCTGATGTTTGTGGGGGGAGTGCTGAACTATTTCTACGACAAGCACTTCCATCCGGAATCGGCTTCGACGGACAGTGTTTTGAAGCTGCTGGCGTTCTTCCTGACATTCCTGATCATCGACTTTGCGGCGTCGGCGCTCGCATTTACTTTGGAAAGGAAGCACCCGGCTAGCAAAGGCGATGGCTGGCTGCTGTTTCACATTTGGATTCAGCGGTTTACGTACCGGCAGCTCTTTTCGGTGGTGCTGCTGAAGACGGTGAAACGGGCGATCGATGGGAAGCCGTTCAACTGGGACAAGCTGGAACGGACGGCGAAGATGTCGAAGGCGACGGAGAAACTGACCCAGTGATGCAGCGTTAAAGGACAAGGCCGGCAGTTCAACTGTCCGCAAACGGGAATACCGATTTTCACAGTGACACCGATGGGAACATGTTTGGAGGGATGTATGGCGCGTCCTCGCGGAGCGTCGTGAGAGGCACAGGCGACGACACTATGATTGTCGCGCTAGAATTGAGGTCCTATGGATACTGTGACTATCGCCCCTTCTACTGTTGCAAGCGTCCTTTCGACACCGTTCGTCAATGAGGCTTTTGTCGACTTCACCACCTCCGAAAACAGGAGCGCCATGGAGGCTGCGCTGGCCGGGGTAGAAAACGAACTCGGCCGCGAGTACGACCTGGTGATCGGCGGAAAGCGGCTGCGGACCGCAGGCAAGATTGTGTCCGTCAATCCGGCTCGACCGGCACAGGTGATCGGGATCCATCCGCGTGCGGGGGCGGAGCATGTGGAAGAGGCCATGCAGGCAGCGCAGACGGCTTTTGCGACCTGGAGCAAGACATCGGTTGAGGAGAGGGTTGGTCTGCTGTTTCGCGCGGCTGCGATGATCCGGGAGCGGAAGTTCGAGTTCTGCGCCTGGCTGAGCTACGAGGTGGGCAAGAACTGGGCCGAGGCGGACGCGGATGTGGGCGAGACGATCGATTTCCTGGAATTTTATGGACGCGAGGCGCTGAAGCTGCATGGAGCGAAGACGCCGATCCAGTTTCCGGGCGAGCGCAACCAGCTTCGCTATGTGCCGCTGGGCGTGGGAGCGGTGATTCCGCCGTGGAACTTCCCTTTCGCGATTATGGCCGGCATGACCGCGGCGGCGATCGTGTGTGGGAACACGGTCATTCTGAAGCCTTCGGTCGATGCTCCTACGATCGCGGCGAAGTTCTTCGAACTGATGGAAGAGGCCGGGGTTCCCGATGGCGTGATCAACCTGTGCCCAGGCGAGGGGCCGGAGTTCGGCAGCGCGGTGGTGGCGCATCCGCAGACACGGTTTATTGCGTTTACGGGTTCGAAGGCGGTCGGACTGGATATCCATGAGCGGGCGGCGAAGACGCAGAGGGGGCAGATCTTCATCAAGCGAACCATCCTCGAGATGGGTGGCAAGGACTCGATCATCGTCGAGGCGGACTGCGACCTGGATGCGGCTGTGGAGGGGGTTGCGACGAGTGCATTCGGCTTCAATGGACAGAAGTGCTCGGCTTGTTCGCGCGTCATCGTGGAGGAGAGCATCTACGATATCTTTTGCGACAGACTGCGGGAGCGGGTGGCGAAGATTAAGACGGGCGACCCCGTAAGTAACTTCTACAGCGGCCCGGTGATCAGCGAAAAGTCTTACCGCAAGGTGCTGGAGTATCTTGCGGTCGGCAAGAGCGAAGGCCGGGTGTTGATCGGCGGCGGGGCAATCGAAACCGAGGGCGGCGGGTACTACATTGCGCCGACGGTGATTGCGGATGTCGCTCCTGAAGCGAGGATTTCGCTGGAGGAGATCTTTGGGCCGGTGCTGGCGGTGATCAAGTCACGGGGCTTCGACGATGCGCTGCGGATTGCGAACAATACGGAGTATGGACTGACCGGCGCGTTGTATACGGGCTCTCGCGAGAAGCTGGAGCGTGCGCGGGAGGAGTTCCATGTCGGAAATCTCTACTTCAATCGGAAGTGCACGGGCGCGATGGTGGGAGCACATCCCTTCGGCGGGTTCAATATGAGCGGGACGGACTCAAAGGCGGGCGGGCCGGATTACCTGCTGCTGTTTACCCAGGCTAAGAGCGTCGCCGAGAAGGTTGGACACGCGAGCGAAGCGGCCGATCAGCAGGAAGACCGGATGGGCTTGTAAATCTCCAAGCTGTAGCAGAGCGCGTGAACTCTTGGGGTCTCTGGATTAGGAGATTGAGTTTCGCGCATTCATGCAGACTTCATCTGGATCATAGTTCCGGCTTTCGCGGCGGCTTCGGCGAGGATGCGGTGGTGAATGGTAAAGAGCGCTAGTTCGAGGCGGTCGGAGACGCCGGTTTTGTCATAGATGCTGCGCAAATAGTTTTTGATGACCTGCTCCTTGGTCCCAAGCTGGATGGCGATGTCCTTGTTCCTGCAGCCCTGGACGATGAGGGCAACGATCTGCATCTCCTTGGGGGTAAGCCGGTCCCGTACCCGGGCTCCGACGCTGTCGGCCGCCTGCATGGTGGCGAGGTTGGCGCGCTGGATAAAACGTTGTCCCCGGCTGACGCGGCGAACGCATTCGACCAGTTCGGCGCCTCGAACACTCCTGCTGACCAAACCGTCATATAGAACGGCTACTTCGTCGGGCACATGCTCGGAGTTTTCAGCGACCATGATGATGCGGCAGGCTGCTGCCTGGGCATGGGCTCGCAATTTCGCGGCATCCGGGCGAAGGCTGGAGGAGACAAGCGCGATAGAGCTACGGAGGCTCTCGATGGAGCTGAATAGTCGGGCGAGGTCTTCACACTGCCCCGCAATACGCATGTCGTCTTCGAGCGCGAGGACGCGGGCTGCTCCAGCTTTGAAGATGGCCTGATTGTCCGCGAGAATGATTCGAATCATAAGCTTCCTGGTCTCCCGCGGAGTGAGTTGCCCCGCGGTTTCCTTATCGGAAGATTGCACTGAGAACATGGCAATGTCTACAAATCGGACAAACGGCGAACCTGTGCAGGGCTGATGGGAATGTAGCACCAACTTGACCCCGATCCACCCTGATAGATCCTGTGCGGCTTAGCTTACGCACATTTTGAAGTACTCGAGCGACTTCTCTAATCCTTGCCGGAGTTTGATCTTCGGCTGCCAGCCGAGTAGGGCCTTGGCCTTCGTGATATCCGGTCGCCGACGGGTCGGGTCATCCTGCGGCAGAGGCTTGAATATGATTTCGCTCTTGCCGCCTGTTACGGCCAGGACTTCGCGAGCACACTCCAGGATGGTCCATTCGTCAGGGTTGCCTATGTTGACCGGCAAGTGCTCCGAGGATCGGGAGAGGCGCAGAATCCCATCGATCAGATCGGAGACATAGCAAAAGCTGCGTGTCTGCGATCCGTCTCCATAGATTGTGAGGGACTCGCAGCGCAGCGCCTGCATCATCAGATTCGAGATGACGCGACCATCGTTCGCCTGAAGACGCGGACCGTAGGTGTTGAAGATACGGACGAGGTGCGTGTTGACGCCGTGATACCGGTGATAGGCCATGACGGCAGCCTCGGAGAAGCGCTTTGCCTCATCGTAGACGGATCGTGGACCGATCGGATTGACGTTCCCCCAATAGGTCTCTACCTGCGGATGAACGTCGGGGTCGCCGTAACACTCGGATGTGGAGGCATGCAGATAGCCGGCGCCGTACTTGCGGGCAAGTTCCAGGGTGTTGATGGTTCCCGCTGAGCCGACGAGCAGGGTCTCCACACCGAGGCGGGTGTAGTCGACCGGGCTTGCGGGAGACGCGAAGTTGAAGATGAAGTCGACCTTGCCAGGCTCGAAGGGCTTGCTGATGTCCGACTCGATCAAACTGAAGCGCGATTCGTTCGTGAGATGAGCGAGGTTGGCGAGGCTGCCGGTGCAGAGATTGTCAACGCCGATAACGGAATGCCCTTCGGCCAACAGAGCATCACAGAGATGCGATCCCAAGAAACCCGCAGCGCCTGTGACAAGAATTCTTTGCGACGTCATCGGTAACCTTTCCGTATGTTGAACGCCTGCTTCAATAACCTTCAAGCTAGGACTGAGTGGACGCCGAAGGAGACATATCGCGGACCGGATTGGCTGCGGGTCTTCCGATGCTCAGGTATGTGAAGCCATGGTCCCCCATGACCTGCGGATCATACAGATTGCGGCCATCGACGATGATGGGGTAACGGAGAGTTTTGTAGAGCCGGTCCAGGTTCAAAGACGCAAATTCGGACCAATCGGTGAGGATGAGTAGAGCGTCTGCGTCCTTGGCGGCCGAGTATGGATCATCCGCATAGCGAAGGTTAGGCCCCGGCGGGAGCACTTCTTCGGCACGCCTGGTAGCGGCGGGGTCATAGGCTGTGATGGAGCAGCCCTCCGCGAGCAGCATTTCGACCAGATCGATCGCCGGAGATTCGCGGATATCGTCGGTCTCGCCTTTGAAGGCCAGGCCAAGGACGCCGATTCGTTTGCCGCGAAGCGTCCAAAGAGCGGAACGCACCTTGCTGAGGAACCGCTTTTTCTGCTGATTGTTGATCTTCTCTACTTCAGTCAGCAGATTGAAGTCGATGCCGAGTTGATCTGCCACGGACCGGAAGGCCGCGACGTCTTTGGGGAAACAGGAGCCGCCGTAACCGATGCCGGGCCGGAGGAATTTGGGACCGATTCGGCTGTCGAGCCCCATTCCTCGCGCTACCTGCTCCACATTGGCATCTGTCGCTTCGCAGAGGTTCGAAACGGCGTTGATGAACGATATCTTCAGTGCGAGGAATGCGTTGGAGGCGTGCTTGATGATCTCCGCGCTTTTGGTGGAGGTGAGCAGCAGAGGCGGAGGTTGCGCGACGCTGCAGGAGCCGGCGATCGCTCCGTTTCCTTCGTAATAGCTGCCGGTGGTAAGCGGGGCGTATATACGATTCAACACGGCAGCTGCACGTTCGCTGTCAGCGCCGACTACGATGCGGTCCGGGTGCAGAAAATCGGACACTGCGGTTCCCTCGCGGAGGAATTCGGGATTGGAAACCACATCGAAGAGGTGCCGCGCGACTCCGTTCCGCTCCATGGAGCGGCGCACCCACTCGTTGGTGTACACGGGAACGGTGCTTTTTTCCACAATCACTTTGTAGGTGGTGAGGGAGCGAGCTATCTCGCAGGACACGGCTTCCACATAGGAAAGATCCGCGTCGCCGGTTTCGCTCTGCGGCGTTCCGACGGCGATGAAGATTGCCTCGCACTCGCGGGTTGCCTCTCCCAGGTCGGTCATGAAGCGGATGCTGGTGTTGCGATAGCGCTCCAGGAGCTCAGGCAGGTGACTTTCATGGATCAGGGTGTCGCCCCCCTGGAGTGCAGCAACCTTCCGCTCGTCGTTATCGACGCAGATCACGTCATGGCCCATCTCGGCGAAGCAGACAGCTGCGACAAGGCCGACGTAACCTGAACCGACAACTGCGATCTTGATAGATTGACTCATAACGTAATTGATAGTATCTCCGGCTTCGATGATATCCGACTTTGCTCCGGCTTCAAACGTGGGAAGCACGTAATTCGGCTGTCTGGCGGTGGCCGGCGCTTGAACTTCCTCAGCGATGACACACTCGGGTAGACTGTAGTGAATGGGCTCACCACACACGCAGATGCCGCCTCGTGCAGGCGCGCCGGAGGCTTTTCAGCCCGGGTTCAGCACGGCGGCCACAGATACGACGCTGTCTGAAGCTCTGATCACTTTGCGGAAGCGCCTGTGGGTCCTGATCCTCGCGGGGCTGCTTGGCCTCGCTTATGGCATCTACAAAGCCGAGTCTCAACCTCAGATGTTCGAGTCCTATGGAACGATTCAGGTCAGGTCAGGATCTTCGAACGAATACCGGGTGGGAGCGGTTTCGGGATATGGTGGCGACACTTCCTCCAAGATGATGACGGAGTTAGAGATCCTGAAGAGCGATTCGCTGATGCTCAAGGTAGCGCGCGAACTGGATCTCTCGAACAATCCCGACTTTCTCGCCGCAAAGGGACCTGTTCCACATACAACGCTGGACACCCCCGCGGTGAGACAAAATACAGTCCATGCTTTACAGAACAGTCTCCACGTCGGCCTCGTTCCAAAGACAGACATCATCCGAATCAGCTATAGCAGCCTGAATGCGAAGCTCTCCGCAGATATTGTCAACAAAGTAATTTCAGCGTACATCCAACGCAGCTATGAGACGCGATTTGAATCGTCGCAACGGGTCTCCAATTGGCTTTCCAAGACGCTCGACGACCTGAAACAGCAGGTGGAAACCTCGCAGGAACAGATGATGGATCTGGAGCGGCGACTCGGGATCCTGGGCTTCGACCCAGCGCACAATCAAATCAGTTCGTCCCTGGAGGATCTGTCCAAAGCAGCCGGAAGCGCGAAGCTGGCGCGAATCATTGCGGAATCTCGATACCGGGTTTTGAGCGGAATGGACCCAAACTCGATTGAGGGTTCCATCGAGACGACTCCCGGAACGACGCCTGGAGAGTTGACTGGATTGCGCGCCCAGCTTGCGACTGCACGGGCAAACTTCGCGCAGCTTGAGGCGACGCTTGGCCCCAATCATCCGCAGGCCATAGCGGCGAAGGCACAGATGGATGAGTTGACTAAGGAGATCGCGACAGAGCAGGAACGGCTTTTGCTACAAGCGAAAGAATACTACGTGATAGCGCGAGCGAATGAGAACCAAACCACCGCTGCGCTCGAAGAGCAAAAGACCGAAGCCGATAAACTGCGCGATGACCTGGTGGAATACACCCTGCGCAGAAGAGAGTACGAAGCGAACCGGACACTGTATGACAGCCTTCGAGAGCGTCTGCGCACTGCAGGAGTACAAGCAGGACTGGAGTCACTGGACATCGAAGTGGTCGATCAGGCGCTTCCACCTGTAGCCCCTGTGCTGCGGCCACAATCCACGATCATCCTTACGTCCCTGATGTTCGGACTGCTGGGCGGCATTGTTGTCGCCTTCCTGATGGAAAGCCTCGATACTGGTCTGCGCAGTATTGCCGAGATCGAGAGCATTACCGGATTGCCATCACTGGCCATTATTCCAAAAGGAAGGCGAACCTCCGCGGAACAGGCCGGCACGCTCACCACGGCGCAACGCAACATCGGCGTACTCACACAGCCCAAATCCCAGTTTGCCGAAGCATTTCGATCTTTGCGCACCTCGCTGCTGCTGTCGACCACAGGGCATCCGCCAAAGATCATCGTGCTGACGAGCGCCACTCCGTCGGAAGGAAAAACGACCGCCGCCAGCAATCTCGCTGCGATTCTGGCCCAGCGGGAGACACGCGTGCTGTTGATCGACGGAGACCTGCGGCGCCCCAACGTCCATCATCGCTTCGGCATGAACGGGAAGACCGGCTTGACCACCGTGCTTACCGGAGCAACCACGCTCGAAGAGACCGTGCAGGTTGTGCCCGAGATTCCCAATCTCGATATTCTCCCCAGCGGACCGATTCCGCCCTTCCCCGCCGAGATGCTGAGTTCCGATGCCATGAGCGCGCTGGTGAAGCATTGCAGCGAAATCTACAGCTACATCGTCATCGATTCCCCTCCCATCCTCTCAGTAACCGATGGCGTTATCCTCGCGCAGCTGGCGGACGCCGTGGTCCTAGTGGTGCGTCACGGCAAATCGAGTAAACATGTGGTCCGCCGGGCCCGCGATCTCCTTCTGCGCTCGGGAGCGCCGATCACGGGCATCGTCCTAAACGCAGTCGACCTGAATTCGCCGGAATACTACGGATATTACGGGTACTCCGGATACTCCTACTCAAGCGTAGACGCGGAGAGTTGGGAGTCTCAGCCAGCTTCCGAAAAGACGAGCTACAAGGCTGGAGAGGATGAGTGATGAGTAACAGAGCAGGCACCTTCCGGATAGGCCGAGTCGCAGGTAGCGTAAGCAGTCGCAGGTGGCTGGCCATCACGGCAGTGTTGCTCCTGTGCGTCTGCCTCGGCTCTGCGCGAGCCCAGTTCACCGGCCCTTCGCTCGGATCTTCCGCATCGGTCAACCTCCCCATGCCTCCCACGACGGACCTGGCGATTCTCTATCCGCCTCCTCGCGAGATTCACCTCGGCCATGGCGACCTGCTCTCAGTCCATTTGTTTGCAACGGAGTACCAGGTCACCGTGCGAGTAAGTCTCGATGGGTCCATTCAGTTGCCCTTGATCGGTCTCGTTCATGTCGAGGGGCTTTCGCTCCATGAAGCGCAGGACCTCATCGCGGAACGGCTCAGGAATGCCGGGATGTATCGAGATCCCCAGGTTTCCATCCAGATCACAGAGTCGCCAAACCAGGTGGTCACGGTAACGGGTGAGTTGCATGGCATTCTACCGCTCGTAGGCCAGAAGCGCCTGTTCGATGTCCTCGCGGGCGTAGGCGGACTGACACCTACAGCAAGCCACACAATTACCATCAACCGTCCAGGCGTGGACCAGCCGATCATCGTCGATCTTGGAACCGATCCGGCGAAGAGCGCTCGGGCAGATGTGCCAATTTTTGCGCAGGATACGATCGTTGTCGCTCGAGTCGGGGTGATCTACATGCTTGGAGCATTCAAGACCCAGGGTCCCATTCCCCTCCAGCAGAACTCGCCGTTGACATTGATGCAGGCGGCAACGATAGCCGGCGGTCAGGGTTTCGAAGGCAAATCGAACGATCTACGTATCATTCGCACCGTCGGACTCGAGCGGAAAGTAGTCACGGTCGATCTGAAGAAAATCTACAACGGGAAAGCGCCCGATCCAGTCCTCCAGACTGACGACATTGTCTTCCTGCCTACAAGCCAAATGAAGGCTGCTATCAAGGGTGGCGGCATCGGCACTGTTCTGGGAATCGTCTCTACGCTCGTCTTCCTCACCCAGTATTGATCCTCAGGAAGTCCAGCCATATCGACATCCACAAGCATGGAAGGTACCGGCAATATGGGTTGTCCGAACACCGGGACAAGGCGCGGAGGAGAAAACAGCGTGAGGCTCGCCTATCTGGTCAGCCATCCGATTCAGTATCAGGCTCCTTTACTGCGACGAATCGCGCAGGAGCCGGATATCGATCTGACGGTGCTCTTCGGTTCAGATTTTTCTATTCGCGGGTACAAGGATGAGGGTTTCGGGGTAGACGTCGAGTGGGATGTGCCGCTGCTGGAGGGTTATCGGCACGAATTCCTGCCGTCTCTGCGTGACAACGCCACGGTCGGGGTGGCCAGCCCGTTGAACTATGGCATCCTGAGCCGGCTGAGAGGAGAGCCCGGGAGTACGGGTACTCGCTTCGATCTACTTTGGGTGCACGGCTACGCCACCGTCAACGCGCTCCATGCCATCGTCGCTGCAAAGGCGCTGGGGATTCCGGTTCTGATTCGTGCGGAGTCCTGGCTTCAAGATCGCACCCGCAGTGGCGCAAAGCTTGCCGTCAAGAGCCTATTCTTCAAAGCTTTGAAGCAGGTGGTGGACGGAGTGCTTCCCATCGGAAGCTTGAATGCAGCGTATTGGAGTCACTATTTCGGTGAGTACTTCCCTGCTTCGCTGATGCCATACGCCGTCGATAACGACTATTTCCAAAGCCGGAGCCTGCATGCGCGCGCCGGACGCGAGGAGCTGCTGACCGAATTGCAGCTCGATCCCGCTCGCCCCGTCATTCTCTTCGCCTCGAAGCTGCAGAGCCGGAAGCGCTGCAAAGACCTGATTGACGCGTATAAAGCATTGATTCAGAGAGAAGCTACCGATCGCGAGCCCTATCTGCTGATTGTCGGCGATGGCGAAGAGCGCGCTTCGCTCGAACGGCAGGCCGAAGAGAGCAACTTGACCGGCGTTCGCTTTTGTGGATTTCGCAACCAGTCCGAGTTGCCGAGGTTCTTCGATATAGCAAGCGTGTTCGTTCTTCCTTCGCAACAGGAGCCATGGGGGTTGATTGTGAACGAGGTGATGAATGCAGGGCGCGCCGTAATCGTCTCCGACGAGGTCGGTTGCCGGCCAGACCTGATTACGGACGGGGTCGAGGGATGCGTGTTCCCGGCGGGCGACGTTGAGGCGCTGACGGTCGCGTTGCAACGAGTTCTCGCTGCGAAGGAGACTGCGGCACAGATGGGACAACGCTCTCTGGAGCGCATCCAGACCTGGGACTTTGAGGCAGATATTCGTGGCCTGCGACAGGCGATGGCGCAAGCCACACGAAAGCTAAGAGTATGACCTTCCCTTCCCTGTTTCGCTGCTTCTGCCGAGTGAACCGCCTCTGGCGCGCGAATACGCCGGTCGCAGTCTAATGCACATTCTGCATATCATCGGAACCATGAACCCGCAGGCCGGGGGACCAACCGAGTCGGTGCGAATGCTGCTGAGCCACGGTCCAATCGGATATACCGGAGAGATCGTAACGTTGGACGACCCCTCCGCGCCGTTTCTCAAGGACATCCCGTTCCCGGTCCATGCTTTGGGTCCTACACGGACGACCTTCGGTTACAGCCGCACACTCCTCCCGTGGCTCACAGCGAATCACCACCGCTTCGATGGTGTGATGGTGAATGGATTGTGGCAGTACTGCGGATTCGCCGCATGGCGCGCGCTATCGGCGAAGACACCCTATATCGTGTTCACTCACGGGATGCTCGATCCCTACTTCAAACGGTCGTTTCCTTTGAAGCACCTGAAGAAGTGGCTCTACTGGGTTCCGGCCGAGTATTGGGTGCTGCGTGATGCGTATCGAGTCCTCTTCACGTCGAAGGCAGAGAAGCGTCTGGCCGAACAGAGCTTCTGGCTGCATCGCTGGAATGCATCCGTTATTCCTTTTGGCGCAAACGGGCCGTCGGGCGATCCCGAAGCGCAGAAGCGGGCGTTCTTTACGATATGCCCTGCCGTTCAGGGCAGGCGATACCTGATTTTTCTCGGCAGAATTCATCGCAAGAAAGGATGCGACCTGCTGATCGACGCCTTCGCGAGGATAGCGTCGGACGATCCAAAGCTTGATCTGGTGATGGCCGGCCCGGACCAGCAGCAGTGGACCGGGAAGCTGCAGCAGGCCGCCGAAAGCGCAGGCATTGCAATGCGCGTCCACTGGCCCGGCATGTTGGAGGGCGATGCGAAATGGGGCGCGTTCTTCGGCGCAGAGGCCTTTATTCTGCCGTCCCACCAGGAGAACTTCGGCATGGCCGTAGCGGAGGCGCTGGCGTGCGGTCTGCCGGTGCTGCTTGCAGACAAGGTGAATATCGCTGAAGATATCGCGGAAGACGGAGCCGGCTTGATGGAGCAGGATACTCCGGAGGGCACCCTGCGTCTGCTGCGTACCTGGGTGGCGATGCCGGTGCCGGAGCGGAAGGCAATGGCAGAGCGCGCGGTCCGATGCTTCCACCGTCGCTACGATATGCGAGAGAATGCAAAGGCGATCATGCGGGTCTTTGAGACCGCTCCCGCCCGGAAGCCCCAGGCACTCGAAAAGGAGTAGTGCGAGCGCGATGTCCAAGCAGATCCATTATCATGCGAGCGAGCACATTTCAGTGGAAACCGCTGCCGATCCTTATCTGCGCCCTGCGTTCTCCTTCAATGACCGCCTGCGGCGACTGATCTGGAATCTGGTCTGGGCGATCTTCTACAGATTGTCTCCACGGCCATTCCATTGCTGGAGATCGTTCCTCTTGCGATCGTTTGGGGCGACGATGGGTCCGAATTGCCACTTTTATCCCCGCTCACGGGTTTGGGCGCCGTGGAACCTGATCTGCGCCGATCAGGTTACAGCCGGAGATGGAGCCGAAATTTACAATCCAGCGCCCATGACGCTCGGCTCACACGCGATCCTGTCGCAGGACGCGTACGTGTGCGCCGCGACCCACGACTATGACGACCCGGCATTCCCCCTGGTTGCGTATGCGATGGACATTGGGGCCTATGCGTGGGTGTGCGCCCGAGCCTCTGTCGCGCCGGGCGTGAATATCGGTGAGGGTGCTGTGCTGGGATTAGGGTCGGTCGCCACCCGTAATCTTGAACCGTGGACCGTCTACGCAGGAACGCCTGCCGTCAAAGTGAAGAACAGACGCCACTCGCAGGATGCAGCGGGCCAGGATTGAGGCCGGCCGGAGCTGTCAGATTACGAGTCAAGCACGGCGGGACGGCGGTCTCGCCGTGACTTGACGCAGACGGTCGAGTAGCTTCGAACCTAGCCGCGGAGTTTAGCCAGCAGGTCTGTAGGGTGAACGGGCTTGGCCAGAATCTCGAACTCATGACCCTGCATGCGGGCTTTCTCCAGAAGATCTGCCGTGGCAGCCTGTCCGGAGAACAGAAGTATCTTGCATTTGGGTAATCGGCTGCGAGTGATGATTGCCGCTTCGATACCAGTCATGCCGGTCATGATGACGTCGCTGATGAGCATGTCGGGCTGAAAGCCGTCGATCGCCTCGACAGCCTTCTCGCCGCTGAACACGGCACGCGCCTCGAAGCCAGCCTGATTCAAGATGATTGCAAGGGTATTCGCGATCACCTGTTCGTCGTCGGCGACGAGCACCTTGGGTTTGACTGCGGATGCGGCGTTGGATGTCGGTTCTGCCATGCTGATTGTCCCCAAAGAATCAAAGTTCAGTTTTGTAATGTCGGCTTACAGGCTTCTGCCTCTGGTTTACCTATGAAGTAATGATACGCTGGGCGCAGAGTTGGTCGAGAGGCAACCACCACAATTTAAGCAGGGATCGCCTACACTACTGGAACCCCCTATGCAAGCAGCGATCATACGCGCAGAACATGTCGAGAAATACTACGCGCAACCGAGCGAGAACCGGATCCAGGTTATCTCGCCGACCGACCTCTCCATCGGCGCCGGGGAGATTGTCGCCCTTCTGGGACCATCCGGTTCGGGAAAATCCACGCTGCTGCGGATGTTGACCGGGCTCTCCGCGCCCTCCGGAGGCGAGGTTTACTGGCATGAAAAGCCGATTGCGACCGCGGACGTCAACGTTTCGATCGTGTTTCAGAGCTTTGCTCTCTTCCCCTGGCTGACCGTGCTGGAGAACGTGGAAGCGCCGCTGAAGGCCCGGGGAATGGAGCCTGGCGAGCGGCGCAAACGCAGCCTGAAGATCCTCGATACAGTGGGTCTCGACGGGTTTCAGGCGGCCTATCCGAAGGAGCTCTCCGGCGGCATGCGGCAGCGGGTCGGCTTCGCCCGGGCGCTGGTGGTCGAGCCGGAAGTGCTGTTCATGGACGAACCGTTCTCCGCGCTCGACGTGCTGACGGCGGAGAACCTGCGCAGTGAACTCTTGGAGCTCTGGCAGAACAAGACGATTCCGACGCAGGCAATCTTCATCGTGACGCACAATATTGAAGAGGCTGTCCTGCTGGCTGACCGGATCATCGTGCTGGGGCGCAATCCCGGCCATGTCCGGACGGACTTCAAGGTCGGGATTCCACATCCGCGAGACCGCAAGGCAACCGCCTTTACGCAACTTGTGGACTACATTTATAAGGTGCTGACGCAGCCCGACGCGCAGCCTCCCGCGCTGCCGCAGACATCCTCTGGAAAGCCGGTGCGTGATCAGCGGCAGATGCATTACCAGATGCTGCCTCATGCGCGCCCCGGGGGCATTGCGGGTCTGCTGGAACTGGTGCTGGACCACAACGGCAAGGACGACATCTACCGCCTGGCAGACGACCTTGCCTTCGAGATCGACGACCTTTTGCCGATCGTCGATGCTGCGCAGTTGCTCGGATTCCTGACGGTAAACGAGGGCGATGCCGCCATTACACAGACCGGAACCGAGTATGCCAACTCGGAGATCCTGCGTCAAAAGGAGCTGTTCCGGACCGCCGCGGTCGAGAACGTGCTGCTCTTGCGACAGATTGTGCGTGCTATCGAGGCCAAAAGCGACCGGACCGTTCCCGAGGAGTTCTTCCACGACATGCTCGACGAGCAGTTCAGCGAAGATGAGACGCTGCGGCAGTTGGAGACTGCGATCAACTGGGGGCGGTATGCGGAGTTGTTCGACTTCGATGCCTCCCGAAGGCGGTTCATCAGGCCGGAGAAGCTACACCACGAGACCGAGCCCAGCGAAGCGGAGATCGATGCATGATCGAGCTTCCGAGCGGGACACCCTCGTGGCGTCCGCATCTTCTGGCGCGGTCCCAGGTTGCGAAGCGGAGCTGGCCTTTTTTTCTGGACATCACAGTTGCCGCGATCTGTCTCGCTGCCTTTTACGGTGTACTACAGATTGCCCGTTTCTGGTTCAGTAAGGCACAGCCGGAGTTCGTGATTTCGCTTGCCCCATCGAGCCTGCCGCTCTATGCCTTCTATTCGGTTGTGCGGATCGGCCTGGCCTATGTGCTGAGCCTGGTCTTTGCCGTGGGGTACGGGTATGTGGCGGCGTACAACAAGCGGGCGGAGTCGCTGATGATCGCCGCGCTCGATATCCTGCAGTCGATCCCGGTGCTCAGCTTCCTGCCCGGCGTCATGCTGGCCATGGTGGCGCTGTTCCCCACCCGCCAGCTTGGCGTGGAGCTGGGGGCGATTCTGCTGATCTTCACCGGCCAGGTGTGGAACATGGCTTTCAGCTTTTATAGCTCGCTGAAGAGTCTGCCGCGCGAACTGGGCGAGGCCTCGAAGATCTATTGCTTCTCGACGTGGCAGCGCTTCTGGCAGCTTGAACTGCCGTATGGCACCATCGGGCTGGTCTGGAACTCGATGATTTCGGTGGCCGGGGGGTGGTTCTTCCTGATGGCCTGCGAGATGTTCGTGCTGGGCGACCGGGACTTTCGCCTGCCGGGGCTGGGCTCCTATCTTCAGACTGCGGCCAGCGCGGACAATGTGCCGGCGATGATCTACGGGATCTGCACGGTGGTCCTGATCATCGTGGCGACGGATCAATTGATCTGGCGTCCGGTGATTGCGTGGAGCGACAAGTTCAAGATCGAGCAGTCGGCGAGCGCGGACCGGATCAACTCACCCATTCTGCACCTGATCCAGAACTCCAACGCATTGCTCGCCATACGCAACCACACGCTGGTTCCGCTGAGCGAGCGTATCTATCGTTCGCTTGCGGAACGGCGCGACGCGCGGCGCAAGCTTTATGCAGCGGGCACGGAACACGCCTCGCCCGCCCCCGCATGGCTGCGGATTTCGGTTCCAGTCGCCGGCGCGGTGGTGGTGGGGTATGCCGCGGCGAGCGCGCTGTTCAAGTTGCGGGAGGTCGCCGGACCGCAGTATCTGCTGATCCTCGAAGGCGCCGTGTCGACCTTTCTTCGAGTCAATCTGTCGCTGCTGCTGGCTTCGGCGTGGACGATCCCGGCCGGCGTGGCAATTGGCTTCAATCCGAAACTGGCGCGTATCGTGCAGCCGGTGGTTCAAGTAGCGGCTTCGTTCCCTGCCCCGATCCTGTTTCCGATCATCATTCTGGGTCTGATCCGGCTGGGAGGCGGACTAGGCATCGGATCGATTGTGCTGATGCTGCTGGGGACGCAGTGGTACATCCTGTTCAACGTGATCGCCGGAGCCATGGCGATCCCGTCCGACCTGCGCGAGGTGTCGACCCTGTTCCACTTCACGCGGTGGCAACGTTGGAAGACGCTGATTCTGCCGGGAATCTTCCCTTACCTCGTAACCGGCCTGGTGACGGCTTCGGGCGGCGCATGGAACGCGAGCATCATCGCCGAGTACTTCCACCTGAAAGGCCAGACGATGCAGACCCTCGGGCTCGGGGCGGAGATCAGCGCGGCCAGCGACAAGGGGCAATTTCAAATTCTGCTGCTGGCCACTATTGTGATGGCGCTGATGGTGGTAACCGTGAACCGGCTGGTGTGGCGGCCGCTCTACCGGCTGGCGGAGACGCGATACAAGCTGGACGGATGACGGTCGGCTGCCTGTACCCTCGGTCTGGTCCTGTTCTAGTACCCCCCACCCCCCCATATCGCCCAAAGTCTTCGATTCAGATACTTTAGGTCCGGACCTGTGGTTCAAGTCCCTCGCGAGAGAACGATGAGTCGGTCTGTCCGGCGCTGAGGTCAAGATGACGACCCTCCCGGGGCAGACGTATTTATTTTGCATGAGAGGGTCGCCTGCCCGACCCGAATCTCGCCAACTCCAGCCCTCAGATCAAGTGTAGCCAATTGAGTGAAACTCCCACGCCACTCTCAAGTCATTGATAGGGCGAGGCTTGGCACGGTTCGGAGCTTGACAGCAGCGGAGGAGAGTAAGCGAACGAAGGATGGTTCAGGAGGAATCTTGCCGTCCGGGGCGCCCTTCGGACTTCGGTCATCGGGAGAGACGCTGACGTTTTTCGATCTGCGGAGCGTGATGCAGCAGATGCCTTGGGCTGAGTATCCGGATGACGAGGATCACCGCAGGGATGAGGAAGACGATTGAGTTGAGAATCCACATCTCGGAGCCGGCTGCCACCTGATCCTGCAGCGGAGTGAGGGAGACGATGCGCTCCGCGTGGGCGTAGGACGGATAGAGCACGCGGCCGGAGAACGCCAGAAAGGCCGACAGGATGGTGTTGACCAGGTCCGCGGTGAACAGATAAGGGATGAGCGCCCAGCTCGGCCAACGGGGGACTGCAGGCCATGGCGAGATGATGACCCACCAGAAGAGGATCGAGGTGAAGAGGAAGCAGAGGTGCTCGAAGCTGTGCCACGTCTCGGATCGCAGGGTCAGCTCAAAGGCTGCGGGCGTGTGCCAGCCGAGATAGGCGATGTTCATCGAAAGCCAGCCGACGGCCGGATGACCGATGGTATGGGAGAGCCGGGCGAACCATCGCCGCCGGAGTAGAGGGCCTATGACGGCGCGTATCGTCCAGCGCGGGAGACCTCGGAGGATGGGCACAGCCGGGGCGCCGAGCACAAGCAGCGGAGGGGCGATGGACATGAGGATGAAGTGCTGCAGCATATGGGCGGTGAGGAGGTAGTCGTCGAGTGCGTCGAGCGGGGAGGCAAGCGCAATCCAGAGGGAGGTGAGCCCGAGAAGAAAAGACAGCAATGTGGCTGCGGGAAGCTCTTTCTGACGGGTGCGACGGGCGCGAATCCAGCCGCGACTGTAGATCCAGGCGGTCAGGGCCAGTGCGATTGCCGGGATTGGCGGGAAAGACCAGGCGCGGGCTATTCCGTGGGGAAAAGGCTGCATTGCGTGTCGATCTCCACGGTTGTTATGTGGTGTCTGGCTGGTTGGATGTGGTCAGTTGACGGTGCGATTTAGTGAACCTTGCTTTCGCCGCCTCCTGTCCGGACGGTTGAGCCGGGGGGGACTTTGCCGGTCTGGGCTACGCCTCGGGAGGCGTCCGCGGCGGCGGGCTCGTGGCTGGGATGGAGAGTTTCGAGAAATCGGATGAGGGCGGTGGTCTCGGACGGCGAGAGGGCGTTACCGTAGGCGGGCATGTTGCCTCCTCCCTGGAGGACCTGGCGGTAGAGCTGGTCTTCGGTGAGGGTGGTGGCGACGTTATCGAGGGCGGGGCCGCGCTGTCCACCGATACCTCCCAGAGCATGACAGTTGCGGCACTGTTTGTCCTGGAAGACGTTTGCTCCCTGACGTTCGAGCGGGGTGGTGTGGATGATGTTGTTGACGGGAACGGCGGACCCGCTCCAGGCGTCCATGTGCGGGCTCCATGGGGTGTATGTGCCCTGGTGGGTGAAGACGGCCCAGGATACCGCGATGAACATGAGCGAAAAGACGGCCACGGGGCGGCGCCACCAGCTCTTTTCGCCTACTCCGGCGACGAATGGCAGGGCGAGCAGAAACGCGATGGCGACGGGCGGAACGATGAGGATGAACGGTGTCTCCATGGCAGGGGGAAGGTAGGAGAGGACGGTGTAGATCCAAAGGAAGAAGAAGTCGGGTTTGGGGACGGTCTGGATGATGGTGGGGTCAGGGGTTCCGGTGGGGCCGTAGGGGCCGAAGACGGCGGCACAGACGGCCACGGCGAAGAGGATCGCGGCGGAGAAGACGAGGTCCTTCCAGACGGCGCCGGGAACAAAGGGAATGCCTTCGTGGGCGAGCTCGTTGTACTCCTTGATGTAGGTCTGGCGACGGACGATGCGGCCGGGGACGGGCCACTCGTTGACGCCAAGTTTAAGCACCAGCCAGACGTGCAGGGCGGTGAAGGCGAGGAGCGTGCCGGGGATGATGAAGACGTGGAGGGCGAAGAAGCGGGTGAGGGTTGCTCCGGAGATGATGGGGCCGCCGAGCATGAGGTGAACGACCTGGCCGCCGACGAGGGGAATGCGTCCGGCGATGGAGGCTCCGATGCCGAGTCCCCAGTAGGCGTCCTGGTCGAAGCGGAGGACCTGGCCGGTGAAGGCCATGCCGAGGGTCATGAGGAGCATAAAGACACCGAGCAGCCAGGTGAGCTCGCGGGGGAACTTGTAGGCCCCGAAGAGGAAGACCTGCGCCATGTGGACCAGGACCACGGCGACCATGAAGTTAGAGCCCCAGCCGTGCATGGCGCGGAGAAACCAGCCGAGGGGGAGATGGTGATTCATGATCTCGAGCGAGTTCCAGGCCTGGGCGGCGGAGGGTACATAGATAAGCGCCAGCATGATGCCGGTGACGACCTGGAGGATGAGCAGAACGAGCGCGGCGCTGCCGAAGACGTACCACCAGCTTGCGGTGTTGCGGGGCACCTTGTGGAGCGCGGTCTCCTTGACGAAGCCTGCAAGCTGGACGCGGCGTTCTAGCCAATCGTAGGTGCGTTTGTACCAGGGCATGGGGTGATCCTCGTCACGAGCGGAGCTGGTTCGGATGCGGGCTGGGGGCCCGGACAGGGGGCGAGTGAAGCCTTGTTGGAGAGGGTAGGCATCTGGCCGGCGTCGATGAAGAGCCTGCCGGATTCGATCTTCTGGTCGTAGGTGAAGAGGCCGCGTTCGGGAGGGCCGGCGGCGCGGCTGCCGTCGGAGTAGTAGATGCCGCCGTGGCAGGGGCACATGAAGAGCTGCGACTCGGAGAACCAGCGGACCGGGCAGCCGAGGTGCGCGCAGTTGATGGCGAAGACGGTGAAGGCATTGCCGGAGCGGCGGACGTAGGCGGGGATGTTGGCGGTCTCGCCGTCCCAGGGTTCGCTGAAGGGGTTGCGATAGGAAATGAGCCTGGTTTCGCCGGAATGGAATTCGTCCAAATTACCGATCTCGATCCAGTGGCGGTACTCCTTCTGCCGGAGGATAGGGCCAAGGAGATAGCCGACGACAGGCGTGGCGATACCGAGCGCGACGGCTGCGTTGAGGCCGATGCCGAGATACATCATGAAGGTGCGGCGGCTGACGCGCTCCTGCTGGAGGCTGCTCGCCTGCTCTTCAGGGGTGGGGGGTGGAAGCATCTCGTCCATGGGGAGGTTCTCCGTCTTGGTGCTGCGGTTTAACGCGGTGCGGGCCTGGGGCCCTGAGTTCCGGGGCCGTAGATGTCGGTGGGATGCGATTGGCCGGGGGGCTCCGAGCTGGGTTGCGCGCTGGGGTAGGGCTGGCCGGGAAGAGGGGGACGCTGGGCGATGAGCCACGCTACGACGCCGGTCACGTCTGCATCGGTCAGGGGTTGTCCGGGTTGTCCGGGTTGTCCGGGTTGTCCGGGAACGAGGTTACGCCAGTCCGGCATACCGAGGTCGGGGCGGCCGGCGAGGATGGTGGTTCGGATCGTCTGCGGAACAATGAGGGAAAGAAAACTGCCGTCGAGGATGGAGCCGCTGGGGCCGGGCTGCCGGGCAGAGGCTCCATGGCAGCGCGCGCAGGTGGCTGCATAGACCTGCTGGCCGTGTGCGGAGTCGCCGGGGTGAGTGGCTTTGTAGGGCGGCGGGTTTTGTCCGGCGAGCACATTGCCTTTGGACCAGTGCTGCCGGATGCCTCGGACCAGCGCGTCGACCTGGGCGTCGGTCAGAGCGCCTCCGCTGCTTACCGCGAAGCCGGGCATGAGTGCGCCTTTCTGGCCGTTGGCGATGACGTCGTGCAGAGTTGCATCGTCGACGAGAGCCTGGTATTCGGGGTTGGCAAGGTCGGTGGCGGGGCCGTGCTGGCCGTCGACGCCGTGGCAGCCCGCACAGTTTTGCTGGTAAAGCTTGCTGAAGTCGAGGACGGATTGAGGGCGCGGGACCTCCGGGCCGGGCTTCGGGCGTCCGGGCAGGCTGCAGCCGAGGAGTGCGCAGGCAAAGGCGGCGAAGAGAACGGCCCGGAGAGTGGTCATGGCTTCGGCTCTCTCTCGATATGCTCCGGGTTCAGGCCGGGCAATTCGACGCCAAGGCGGACTGCGAGCGGGACCTGGGCGAGGCGTTTGATGCGTCCGAGCTTAACGACCGTGATGCCCGCGACAACGCCGAAGAGTACCTGGGACGCGGCAAAGGACCACCAGTCGATGCGGTGGTCGAGGAATGGGTTGACGATGCCGAGGGTGCTGTGAAGCAGTCCGGTCCAAAGCGCGGGTGCGATGAGGCCGCCGAGGAGAATGGGGCGCCTGGGCCACAGAGGAAGCAATGCCCCGTACAGCAGGCCGACGAGCAGTGTGGCGACACCCTGAATGATGTTCGCCGTAATGAAGGCGCTGAGGCGGAAGTGCGATATTTCGGCTGTGGTGGGGTGGGACCACCCGGCTACACCCGCACCGCCGAGCAGGTTGACCACGTACCAGATGCTGTGGAAGCGGACGATGCTATAGATTTCGGCGGGGATGATCATGGCAATGCCGCCGGCGATGCCGCCCTTGATGCCGCTCGATATGGGGAATGTCTGGAGCGGAAGCTGGGCGCGATGGGTCTCGTCCATCTGGATGCGCGCGACGCTGCGCGAAGGATGGGGGACGGCGAATGTCTCGGTGGTGACGGTCACGGTCTCGTGCTTTTCTGTGGGAAGGACTTCGCGGAACCAGCCGATCGCGGAGGCTATCGCGATCACCGCTCCAAGAATTCCTATGCCCATGCTGGTGACGAGCGAGGCAAAGATCAGGACGAAGCCCATGGCCAGAAGGATGGGCCACGCGGTGGGAGCAGGCATCTGGATGGTGTGGGACTGGGTGCCATGCGGCGGGCCGGCGGCGGCGGGATGGCTCATTGGGCTATCTCCCTACCAGATAGACGACGGTGAAGACGACCACCCAGACGGCATCGACGAAGTGCCAGTAGAGCGCGAGAACCTTGACGCGCTCAGCATGTCCGGCGTGCAGCCTGTTTGTGAGCGCGAATGCGAGGACCAGAAGCAGGAGGCTGAGTCCCACGATGACGTGGGTTGCGTGGAGTCCGACGAGCGAGTAGAAGGTGGTGCCGAAGAGGTTGGTGCGGATGGTGAGGCCGTCGTGGGTGATGAGCTTGTCCCATTCGCGGGCCGTGCCGAAGAGGAAGATGGCGCCCAGCGCGATGGTGGACGCCCACCACAGGGTGAAGGCTCGCATTCTGCCGTGCTCGATGGAGCGCTCGGCGAGCCAGATGGTAAGGCTGCTGGAGAGGAGGCAGACGGTGTTGAAGATGGGAAGCTCGAGCACCTGGCGCGGCGTTGGTCCCCACGTGTCGCGGCCGATGTAGTAGATGTAGGCCACGACGAAGATGGTGAAGATGGCGGTCTCGGCGACAATCAGGCAGGCCATCCCGACGACGCCTCTGGAGGGCCTGGTGGAGTCGGCATCGTGATGGAGAGGCTGCAACGGAATGGTGGCCATGAGGCTACTCGAATGCGGAGTCCGGATCTTCCGGATGTTTGAGGTCCCAGAGGGGACGGCGGCTGTTGACGACGGGTTCTTCGGCGAAATTGTAGGCGGGCGGCGGCGAGGCTACGGACCACTCGAGCGTCCAGGCATCCCAGGGATCGGAACCGGCGAGGCGGCCCCTGAAGTAGGAATGGACGAGGTTGTAGACGAAGATCAGGACGGCCGCGGCCTGGAAGAAGGCTCCGACGGAGACGATCTGGTTCCAGTGCTCCCAGCCGCGGTTCGGCATATAGGTGTAGATCTGGCGCGGCATGCCGAGCAGGCCCGGGATGTGCATGAAGTCGAAGGTGAGGTGGAACCCCACGACCATCAGCCAGAAGTGCCATTTGCCCAGCCGCTCATCCAACATGCGCCCGATGGCCTTGGGGTACCAGTAGTAGAAGGCGGCGAAGATCATAAAGAGGATCGAGCCGACGAGCACGTAATGAAAGTGCGCTACGACGAAGTACGAGTTGTGCAGTTGCCAGTTGAAGGGCGCGACGGAAAGCATGATTCCGGTAAGACCCGCAACGATCCACTGAAACAGAAAGGCGATCGAGAAGAGCATGGGCGTGGCGAAGCGAATCTTGCCTCCCCACATGGTGGCGAGCCAGTTGAAGGTCTTGATGCCGGTGGGGATGGAGACGAGCATTGTCGAAAGGACGAAGAACGTGTTGCCGACCGAGGTCATGCCGATGGTGAACATGTGGTGGGCCCACACGCTAAGGCTGATGAAGGCTATGCCGACCGTGGCCGCGACCATGGCGGGATATCCGAAAATGGCCTTGCGGGAAAAGACCGGGATGATCTCGTTGGCGAATCCGAAGGCGGGCAGGACGAGGACATAGACCTCGGGGTGACCGAAGATCCAGAAGAAGTGGACCCAGAGGATGGCGGAGCCGCCAGCCTGGGTATCGAAGAAATGGCCGCCCAGGTAGCGGTCGATCATCAGCATGATCTGCGCGGCGGTGAGCGGGCTGATGGCGAGCAGCACGAGACCGGCGGTGGTGGCGTAGATCCAGGGCAGCAGAGGCATGCGGAAGAGGGTCATACCCCTGGTGCGCATGCAGAAGATGGTGGCGAGAAAGTTGATCGACGTGCCGATGCTGCCGATGCCGTTGGCGATGAGCGATACCGCCCAGTAGTCCGAGCTGTGGCCGGGGGAGAAGGCCCGCTCTGTGAGGGGTGCGTAGGCGAACCAGCCGACGTCGGGCGCCGACCCGGCTCCGGATAAGCCGACGCCCCCGATGAAGCTGTAGTAGAGGAGGACTCCCGCGAAGGCGGTGATCCAGAAGCTGAACGCGTTGAGCCGGGGAAATGCCATATCGCGCGCGCCGATCATCAGCGGGACAAGATAGTTGCCGAAGCCGAAGAGGATGGGCATGCCGACCAGGAAGACCATGGTGGTGCCGTGCATGGTGAACATCCGGTTATAGGTCTGCGCGGTGATGAAGTCGTTCAAGGGCCGGATGAGCTGGATCCGGATCAGGAGGGCTTCTACGCCGGCGATCAGAAGGAAGATCAGTGCATAGCAGATGTATAGAATTCCGATTTTTTTATGGTCGGTGGTGACCAGCCAGCCATGGACGTGTTCCAGCCAGGTTCCCGGAGCGCGGTGCGGGCGCGTGAGGTCGTGTACCTCCTGTGTCTGACCGGGTGCCGGTGCGCTGGACGTTGCCATGGAGCTTCTCCGTTGTTGCCTGTTAGCGAAGAGTGGTGAGGTATGCGGTGATCTGCTGGTTCTGCTGATCGGTGAGGTGCATGGGAGGCATCAGGACGCCGGGTTTGAAAGTATCGGGATTGGTGATCCACCGGGTGAGGTTGTCCGGAGTATTGGCAGCGGCTCCGGCGGCGATGGTTTGGCGGCTCATCAGGTGGGTGAGGTCCGGGCCGAAGCGGCCGGTTGCGATGGTGCCGCGGACGGTATGGCAGTTGACGCAGGCCTGCTGCTCGAAGACGCGGCGGCCTTGCTCATTGGCGGACAGGGTGGGGTCCTGCCGGGGTGCGAAGGTGCCGGGAGTGTTTGGCGGCAGGCCTCGGAGATTGCCGGGATTGGGCGACGAGGCGGGAGGCGGTGCGCTCCGTGAAGAACCGGAGTCTGCGGATTGTTGCGGATCTGACGGGGTCTGCTGGCTTGCCTCGGCCTGCTGGTTGGCGATCCAGGCGCGGAACTGGGCTGGGGTGTCGACGTAGACGCGGAGCAGCATCTTGGCATGTTCGGCGCCGCAGAACTGGGCGCACTGGCCGTCGTACATGCCGGCGGCGTGCGGATCGATCCAGATTTCGTTGACCCGGTTCGGCAGCAGCTCGGTTTTTCCCGCGAGCCGGGGTATCCAGAAACTGTGGATGACGTCGGCGGAGGTGAGCTTGAGGAAGGTGGGGGTAGGGGCTCTGGGGTCGCTGAGCGGAACGTGCAGCTCATTCGCGGTGACAACGTTGTACTGGGGATAGCGAAACTCCCACCAGAACTGATGGCCGATGACGACGACATTCAGCGCGGAGGCGGGCTTCTCTGCATCCTGTACGGCGAAGATGACGCGCGCGGTGGCGAGGAAGAGGACGACGATGATGAGGACCGGGATGATGGTCCAGGCGAGCTCGATCTGGATGCTGCCAAAGACCTGGGGCGGTTCGGCCTCTTCGCCGCCGCGCGACCGGTAGCGGATCAGGGTATAGACCAGCAACGAAGCCACGACCACATAGATGCTTCCCGTGATAAGAAAGACGAACATTGCGAGTCCGTGAATGGAATTCGCAGGTGTGGAGACGGGCGAAAAGATTGTGGTTGGCGATAGGCTTGCAAGCGAGCGAGGGTCTGCCAAGTGGGGCAGGATGTCTGCCGGGAAGACGCCATGGAGGAGGAGGAGGGACATCGCCTTCGTTCTTTCACGCTGGCAGTGCTTTCGCTAAGGTCTCCCGTCTAGAGGACGGCATGTATACAGCTTCGTCAAGTGTCAGCTTCAACACACTTAGAGGAGGTGGGCTTCGACACCGTTGCTTGTACATGCGGATTGGGCAGGGAAAAACGGTAGCAGGAAGGGGGCACGATTGTGATGTATTACAGTGTGCAAGGCAGGCGAACGCACCTTCGAAACAGTTGCCTGGTGCCTCTAAAGTGTTAGTGCGACTGGCACATTCGGCCAACCCAGCCGGCTAATTTCAACTGCTAGACTGTCACTGGAAGCTGGGCGGCTCGTTCGTTCCGGCCCCATCTGCGGCGAGGAATCCATGATCCACAAATTAGTTCTGGCTGATGACCACTCCGTCTTTCGTACCGGGGTGGCCCGCATTCTCGCCGTGGAGGACGACTGTCGCATTGTCGGCCAATGCAGCGACCTCGCCAGCTTGCTGAAGGCGGTACATGGATCTCTCAAGATGATCGTTGTGTTCGCATCCTCTTTAAATCCGGAGGTAAGCCTTCTGGTACGAACCGCTCAAGAGCAAGGCAGCAGGATGATCGCCATCCTTGAAAACGGTGAGAATGCGCAGCCCTATATTCGCGAAAATATCGATGGCATCGTCTACCGGGACGTTTCAAACATCGAGCTGCTGCGTTGTGTGCGCAGTGTCGGCCGGGGTGAGACCTATGTCCATCGACGTTCGACGAGCGTTCCGCACGAATGCGAGATCGACATGGTTGCAGAGCGAGTCCGTGAACGCCTGACGCCTAAAGAGCTGAAGATAATAGGACTGCTCCTGCAAGGGTATAAGAACAAGGATATCGCGGAGGAGTTACACAACTCCGAGCAGGTGATCAAGAACTATCTTCGCGCCATCTTCGATAAGACAGGCGTTTCAGACAGGCTGGAACTCGCTCTCTTTACCATGCACCACAAGTTGCTGGCCGATGCCGCTGCCAAAGCCACAGACTATGGCAGCAAGGGCGCCCATGTGCTCGCCAAGGCTGACGGGGAGCCGATCGCAGGATCCCAGTTCATCTCCGTATAGCTACTCCGAAATGGATCAGCAACGCGGTAAACACCAGTGGATGAGAGATGCCGTGGACCAATCCCAGGCAGGTCGCTGAAACGGGCCGAGAACCATACGGCCGATTGATATTCTTACAAGTCAAGCAACATGTCTTTCATACCTGGACCGCCAGGTATTGTCATCGGCGTTGGCTCGGTCCACAGTTCCTCCGCATGTTGATGCCTTCCTGCCGCGCTTACCATGATGACCGCAACGCCGATTGCCACGACATAGTTGATGCCCTTCGCCATCACAATACCGGCCAAGGGAAGGGTCAGCAACGACAGTGTGCAGAGTAGCGCGAAGATCCCGACTTGGAGTTTGCCCGATGTTCCTTCTCCGGCTGTGCCGGTTTCACCTCTTCGGGCCAGCAGGTCATCGACCAGGATGCTCAAAGGCAGCAGGAGAAGTGTAAGATCGTGCGGCTGCATGTGATAGCTGACGAGCATACCCGCAGGCAGAGCGACGAGCAGTGAAGCTTTCTGGCGAGCGGCGAAGCCAAGTACAGCGATGCATAGCGCTACATTGAGGCCCTGCCCCCAGAGCGCGCCGTGCGAGAGTCCAAAGGTCAACCCATGCAGGTTGGGCATATCGGACGGAAACATGCCATAGCGGGCCCTGGCTGCAGTTGCATGGAATGCGGTCTGATTCGCGAGGTTCCCGATGCTTCGAATATAAGCCGCTATGCCCGCTTGTCCCACGAGCGCCACCGATATCAGGCAGACACCGGCCGCACCCACGAGAAAACCGGAGATGAAGCGCCACCGCCTCCAGCAGAGAAAGAGCAGGACGACCGGCAATGCGATCTGGAATTTTGCCAGTCCAAGGGCGAGCACCAGGCCGGCAAGCAAGTCACGCCTTTGTTGCAGCAGCACCCACGCGGCACAGTAAATTACAAGCAGTGCGAACGATATCTGTCCTTGCATCAACGCGACGGACACGCCGAAGAGGCACCCGTAGAGCGCAGGCAGGAATAGCCAATTCCGCTTCCTAATAGCAGACAGCCACGGCCGCAGCAGCAGCGATGCTGAAACCAGGAGCGCGAAATTGATGAGAAGCAGGAGAAAAAAGGAAGATCGATACGGCAGCATGGACAGCGGGATGAAGGGCAATGCGGCAAACGGCGGGTACAGAAACGGGAGAGCTCCAGCGCGCCGGCTGATGACGGAATTTTGGAGCCGATCCTGATACTCGTAGCTGTACATCTGCGAGGAGTGCCCGCTGCGAAGCGCCAGGCCGGCTGTGTAAAAGGCTCGCAGATCGACGTTGCCGTTCAGAGATGGCCCTGAGCCCAGGAAGCACACATAGGCCTGGCAAAGCAGAAGAAGAAGCACCGCGGCGCGAACGGCCAGTGGAAGCGGACCTGGACTGGGTAAAGCCCGCGCTTCCACGGCAAACGACTGAGATAAAGAAGCCTGCATACTTGCCGCCTACGAACCTGATCCTGCCGTGCAGGCTTCGAGAACCAGTTCATGTCCGGGTTTGATACCGCATTTCCGGATGCGGCCTGCCGGCAGTTCGAGCACGCTACGAGTCTTTACCCCCAGACCGCGAATCGTCCACGCGCCTGTATCTTCGAAGGTTCCAATGACGCGCTGGTCCTTGTCGAGGCTCACGATATCGATGGGAAAAGACATTCCAAAGGTGTGAACGCCCGACGAAGGCCTGATGAGCAGGCCCGCGCCTTCCTCCAGACCTTTGCGCCCAAGCAAGCCGAATAGGCGCGTTCGGAAGGTGTTGGCGAGAACGCCGTGGGTGCATACAACTGCACCCGTGGTTCCATCTCTAATGACAATTGCCCCGGTGCGGTTCCTGCTATCCATTTTCTTTCTGCTCATGCTTGTCCCCTGCACCTGTCTGGGGGAGAAAACAGGCGGCAGTGTCCAGCCACCCATCCTCCTGGTTCGTTAAACTTTGGGTGATGACTTAGGCAGCGCTCTTGCGCCGCATAATTATGGCGCCCAACACGACGGCGAACAAGAGGCCGGCAACGACGCGGATGACGAGTGAAGCTCCCATTGCAATTCCTTTCTCACGCCGTGCGTGATTTCGGCTATGGTACGTCGAAGTAAAGACAGGAAGATCGAGGCGATTGTCCTTGTTTAGTTCCTGCCCCTGGATCTGAACAACATGGGGATCTATCTGGAAACGAGACAGCTAAGACCACACACATTTCGGAGATAGCTGAAGTTGAAGGCAGTTTACACGGTATGTGAAACGGCCGGTTTGCACTACTTCCGTGCATTTAGAGTAGCGACACTCCGGCTACGGAAATACGATAGATGCATCCTGGCCTCTTACTTTTGTAATGACCTGAAGGTGTTATCACGGCCTATCTTGTTTGGATTACTATCCCTTATTTTCCTGCACAGAACGGCGCCTCGGGCATGCATGGAGACGCGCCGAACTCTATCGTGCGCTTTCAGCCATGCCGTGCATGATGTTGATGGCCGCGGGTCCAAGAAGTACGACGAACATGCTTGGAAAGATAAAGAGGACTAACGGAAAGATGATCTTGACGGTGGTCTTCGCCGCGAGTTCCTCAGCTCGCTGACGGCGCTTCTGACGAATGCCGTCACCGAAGTTACTCAGCGCGCGGGCAATGGGCGTGCCGAACCGCTCCGTCTGCATGAGCATGTTGACGAAGCCGTCGATCTCCTGCAGTTTGTTTCGCTGCGCCATGGCCTGCCATGCGTCGAGCCGCAGTTTGCCGGCGCGTTGTTCTCGATTGATCTGCATGAACTCCTCATAGATCTGAGGGTGGCTGGTTCCAAGCTCCTGTGCCACACGCAGCATGGCCTGATCCATGCCCAATCCAGCATCGACGCAGATGACGAGTAGATCGATTGCATCGGGAATACTGCGTCGAATCTTCTCGCGCCGGCGTTTAATCAGCCGGGTGAGGACGAGATCCGGGCCAAGATAGGAGACCCCCCCGACGACCATCATCCAGAAGAACCGGTTGGACGGAGCAAAGGTCGCCAGCAGGATTGCCGCGACGGGTCCGATCATCCTTGCCGCGAAGTAGGTGTCGCGCGAGGCTGCGGATCTGAATCCAGCTTGTGTGAATCGTTCCAGCAGCTTCGCGTTCTCGGTCATTCCCAGACGGGACCGCAGCCAGCGGACGCCGTCGAAGAGTTTCTTTTGCATGTCCGCGAGGTTTGCTCTGGTTGACGGCATGGGTGCGGTACGGCCCTGCGTGACCATGAGTACGCGCTCCGAGGCAGCGCGCGACGTGCGCGTCAGCATGAATGAACCAAGCAGGCCCATTGCAGAGAACACCATCATCAAAATGGAGAGAAAGAACAGATGATTCATGTCTTTATACCTGGATATTGACGATTCTGCTGATGATAAAGCCGCCCAAGAGGATCATTGTGCTGCCACCATAGAGCAGCTTCTGCCCGATCGGATCGGAGAAGAGGACGTGGCTGTAGCCGGGATTGATGATGCTGATCACTCCGAGCATGATGAGCGGAAGCCCGCTGAGTATCCATCCTGTAAGGCGTCCCTGAGCGGTGTGGGTGCGAATCTCGCCTTCGATGCGTACACGATCGCGGATAACATCCGTTGTGCGGTCGAGGATTTCAGTCAGGTCGCCTCCGGTCTCTTTCTGGACCAGGATCGCGGTGATGAGAAAGTGAAGATCCTTCGACGGAACGCGGTCTCCGAGTTGCAGGATCGCATCGCGAAAGGGGATGCCGAACTTCTGCTGCTGGAAGACTATGGCGAACTCGGATGCAAGTGGCTCGGCCGACTGCTCGGCCACTATCTCGATTGACGAACTCATGGAGTGACCCGCCCGAAGTGCGCGTGCCATGAGCTCGATCGCATCGGGGAGAGCAATGGAAAATTTGTTGGTTCGCTTCGACCTCTGAAATCTGAGCAGAGCATATCGAGAGGCGCCGCCGGCCGCGACCGCTGCCAGATCCAGCGGCAGCACGCCGACGACGATGTGCGCCATCAGGCCGGCACCCGCGGCTGTGACTATGCTGCCGACAATCACAGAACCTACACTTGCCTTACTGCCCGCATGCAGGATCAACTGCTCCAGGTCACTGGAAAAGTGGAATCGCTGCAGGTACTCGCCAAGGCGACTAACAGGGCCTGCGGGAGCTTTCTCCGGCAGAGCGGGGTCATCGTCGTCGGCCCCCTTGTTCGACGAGACGGCGATGATCTGCAGCCTTCGCGCTATCACCTTCTCGGATTTTTTGGGCCGCAGCAGGAACAAGGCCAAAACAAAACTGCACAGCACAAAGCCCACAAAAGCCGATAGCAACATGTCTACACCTCGACCGACTGATCGAGCAGGTTGAGAGCCAGCGGGATGCCGGCGGCTTTGAGCTTTTCGGCAAACTTTGGCACGATGCCGGTCGCGAAGAAGCGCCCCTTGACCTTGCCTGCAGCTCCGAGGCCTTGCTTCTCGAACAGGAAGATATCCTGCATGCTGACGATTTCACTCGTTGCACCGGTGATCTCAGTGATGTGGGTTATGCGTCGCGAGCCGTCGCTCATCCGGGAGGCCTGAACGATCAGATGCACAGCCGAAGCGATCTGCGCGCGAATCGCCTTTTCGGGCAGCGATACGCTTCCCATCATCGCCATGGTCTCGAGTCTGGCGATCGCGTCGCGCGGATTGTTGGCGTGAATTGTCGTGATCGATCCATCGTGGCCCGTATTCATGGCCTGCAGCATGTCGAGTGCTTCCTCGCCGCGGATTTCGCCGAGGATGATGCGGTCGGGTCGCATCCGGAGCGCATTGATGACCAACTCGCGCTGCCGGATCGCGCCTTTGCCTTCGACGTTCGGCGGCCTGCATTCCAGCCGTGCCACGTGTTCCTGCTTGATCTGCAGCTCCGCCGAATCCTCGATGGTCACGATGCGTTCATCGGGAGAGATGTAGCCGGACATGACGTTCAGCAGCGTCGTTTTGCCTGCGCCGGTTCCACCCGACACGACGATGTTGAGTCGCGCCTTTACGGCCGACTTGAGGATCTCCAGCATGTGCGGCGTCAACGCGCGATGACGAAGCAGATCGTCTGCGGTGAGCGGGGAGCTGCCGAAGCGCCGGATCGACATCAGCGGCCCGTCGACGGCCAGTGGAGGAATGACAATGTTGACGCGTGAGCCATCGAGCAGGCGAGCATCGACCATGGGGGACGATTCGTCGATGCGGCGGCCCACCGCGGAGACGATCTTGTCGATGATATGCATCAGGTGCGCATTATCGCGAAAGACTACGTCGGTCTTTTCGATCATGCCGCGCCGCTCGACGTATACGGTGTCGTAGGTGTTCACCAGAATATCGCTGACGCTCTGGTCGTGGAGAAGCGGCTCGAGCGGACCCAGGCCGAATACCTCGTCCATCACCTCTTTGGCGATTGCATCGCGATCCATCGAGCTGAGCGGTACGCTCTGTTCGCCGACAAGCTGCGAGATCGTTGCGAGCAACTTCTGCCGGCCGCCTGGATCGTGCTGCATCGCCGCAAGTTTATCGAGATCCATTCGCTTGATCAATTCGTGATGCACAGCCGTCTTGAGCTGGTGCATCGAATCATCCGGGAGTACCGGGCTGATGCGAGCCTGCGCGGGCGCGGCCGGTGGCGCCATCTTCATTGGACTCGTCATGAGGAGGAGATTTTCAGGCATGGATTTACCTTATGCGACCTTCTCGCGTTTGACAGGCCAGAAGGAGAAGCGCTTTCTGGAGGAGCCGGGGTGCTGCACCTGCGTGGCTGTTGCGGAGACGAGCTTTGCGGCCCACTTGTTGATCTGCTGGGAGAAGGCCGAACGATGTTGTGGAGGAATAGGCTCCCCCGCATTGATCGCTCGCACAAGATCGGCATAGCTGTTCGGAATCGCTATCCATACCGGGTAACGCACGGCAGCTTCAATCTGATCCGCGGTGACGGCATCGTCGGAGGTCGATCGATTGATGACGATACGCAGCTTACTGGTCAACGATTCAGTAAGACTGAAGTGCTCCACGCGTCGTGCCAGATCGCGCAGCGCAGCTACGTCGGGAGTCGAGACGAGGTACACCTCATCGCTCGCCTGCAGTATCGGCGGAGCGATCTCCTTATACGTCATCGATGAGTCGATCAGGACATAATCGTATTGACCGCGGAGGAAGCTGAGGACGAGCTGGATCTCCTCCGGACTGCTCTTGTGATCGTGCGAGCAGACATCGGGGGAGGCCAATACATCGAGGCCGTTGCCGTGTTTCGTCACAAAGCCATTCAATAGTTCGGGATCGAGCCGGTCGGCGTTGCGGACTAGCTCATCGAAGTGGTACTGACAGTTCTTCAGACCCAGGTAGAGCGCCACATGCCCAAGCTCGTGGTGGTGATCGATCAACAAGGTGCGTTTACGATGGCGGCGAACGAGGTTGCTCGCCAGATGTACGGCCATGGTCGTTGTACCGGCACCGCCTTTGACGCCGAAGAACGAAATAATCCGCCCTGCGCTCTTGTGCGTGAGAGGCTCTATGACGTACCCGTTCTGAAAGCGGACGAACGCCTCCCGAAGCGCCACCGGATCCGCCGGCTTGGTCAGAAACTCATTGCATCCCGCGCGCATGGCGAGCAGCAGGTAATTCGTATCCAGTTGCGTTGCGAGCGCGACGATGCTTAGATTCCGCAGGGACATGGTGCGCAGCCGCTCCATGGTCGCGAGTGCCAGCGCAGGATCGCGGTCGCAGTCGACAAGCGCGACCGCACCCGTTGCTGCCAGCATGGAAGGCGGGAACTGCAACCGCTTCTCCGCGCTGAAGTAATCATGAAACTCGCCTGCGAAGGTGGAGCCGGGCACCTCCTCGCATGCCTCCATGGCCGCTGTATTGACGTCCTGGGAGGCGCATATGCTAAATACTGCCTGTATCGCATGATCGAGTTGGGTGGCGCTGTTCGACATAAGGGGATGGGCTATTCGGCTCAGGGTTTTTTGGGCTGAATCTTCTGCTCCTTCGAGAGATCCGAATCGAAGGACTGGTTATCCATATTCGGGACGACGAACGCAGGTGCGACAGGAGCTGTCGTATCCGTAAGCGGATCGACTACCGTCGCCGTCACCATGACAACAAGCTCGACGACGGAGTGGGCGTAGGACTTGGAGACGAAGAGCTTGCCCAGGATCGGGATGCCCGATATGCCGGGGATCTGACTCAGGTTCTCAGTCGTCCGGTGATCGAGCAGACCCGATAGCGCGAAGCTCTGCCCGCTTTTGATCTCCACCTCGGTCTCGGCACGCCTGGTCGAGAGCGCCGGAACCGTATAGCCGGAGATTGTCACCGCATTGCTGTAGTCGAGCGTACTGACCTCGGGCGCCACCTTCAGCAGAATGGAGCCGTCTGCATTCACCGTAGGCGTAAAGTCCACCTTCACCCCGTATGGGCGAAATTGGATCGTGACGATCGGGGCTGAGCCTGGAGCGCTGGAGCCCTCCACGATGGGAAAAGGAAACTCGCCGCCTGAAAGAAATTTCGCGGATTGCCCGCTCAACGCTGTCAGTGTGGGCTCTGCCAGCACCTGCAGGACCTGCTTTTGTTCGAGGTCCCTGATGGTCGCACCGAAGTTCAGCTTCTGGCTGTAGAGGAAAACGTTCAGCATATCGCTGACCACCACGGAGCTGGCAGACGAACCGGCGGACGAACCGCTTGCAGGGGTGTTCGAAGAATTCGTGGTGACGGTCGAAGGAAACTGTCCCGTGGTTACGCTGAACGGCGTTGTGCCCCCGCCGGTGAAGTTGATGCCATACTGCTCCATCTTGGAACGGTCCACCTCCACGATGCGCAGCTTCAACTGGACCTGCTTGCCGTGCACCGGGGCCACGCGCAACGAGCTGACGACATCCCTGGCGTAGGAGACAGCAAGCTTCGCAGCCCCGTCGGCTACCTCTTGCGTCGGAACCGTACCGCCGAGGTAGATGCGTCCCTCGCCTCCTCTTACCTCGATATGGCTGGTGGGATAGGCCTCCGCAAGGGATTGCCGTAGAGCGTCAGGGTCGACGTCGGCAGCGACCGTGTACAGGCATGACTTGCCGCCCGTATCCCAGATGACAAGACTGCTGATCCCCGGGGTCTTCGCCGTCAGCACCACCTCGCTCGGACCCGCCGTGAAGGATTGCAGTACAGCGGGGTTGCCGATATAGATCCGCCGCATCGGGCTTACACCCTGCAGAACGGTGGAGTGTCCAACGGTAAGGTGCAGGGTCTCACCGGCGCCGATATCGTGCAGGTTCATGCGGGTGCGGGCCTGGCGTGCATCCGGCGAATCCAAAGCCGGTTGTTGCACCGAAGCCGCTCCTCGCGCGGGGGACACGGATTCACCCGGTGAAGCCACGCCCGTAAGCAGCAGGATGGACGCAATCAGATATTTGCCGGTAGAGAGCTTGATCGCCTTCATCTCACTCCGCTGAACGTATCGGTGGTGCGCTTGTCCCCGGCGATCGTTTCGACGAGCACACCGGAGGGAGCGGGCCTGGTGTGTTCAGCGCGCGCACGGGGCCTCTGGCTGGCCGCGGGTATCCCGGACGCCTCAGATGCACCCGACAACCCCGGCTCTGCCGACAATCTCGAAAGAGTAATTGGCAGATCCGCGACATGCACCTTGTCTGACCCGCCTCGCAAGACAAAGTGGAACGCTCCCTGCGTACTTGCCAGGACAGCCCGTTCCGCATCCTGCGGGGTAAGCAGTAAGGTGACCACGGTCGCGGCCACGGGTTTTCCATCCGGATCGGGCTGGGACTTCTGTCCAACGGCCAGCACCTCCGCATCCTGCAGGACGGTGAAGGTGATTGGCTCGGGCGACCGCTCGGGCTTATACGTCACGAGCACGTCCAGGTGCGATCCGGGAAACAGGAATCCTGCAACTCCCATCACCTCGTCGGAATGGAGTGCAATGGCGCGCATTCCTTGCGGGATCTTGCCTGCAAGCCCCAGGCCGGAGCCTGCAGCCGACAGATATTTGTCCGTGACCGGCTGGTCTTTGTCGATCGGGAATAGGGCGGAGCGGCCGACCAGATCGTCTGTCTTCGCAAAGGCGCCGCCGATCGGGTTGTTCGCCGGCCAGTTGACCAGCTCGAGATCGTCCCGCGTGATAACTTCCCCAGCCTGCAATGCCTTCGATGGAGCCGCATAGCGGAGGTACACAACACGCTCTGCCGCCTGAGCGCCCATCTTCCGGCTCAACAGCCAGGTGCAGACGCCCGATACGGCGAGTGCGATAAGAAACGCCGTCGAGAGGCGACGCGCATTCATCGCGCCAGCTCCTTACCGGCGAGCAGGAAGGTCAGCAGACATCCTGCCGTGATCGGAAGCGCGTAGGGCAGGCGCAGGGTTGCGTCGTTGCTTACGTTGAGATCGGGATGCGCAGTAAGTCCCGCGGAATTGTGGTGTTGCACCAGCAGGATAACGTTTGCGATGGTCTGGCGAAGCCGTCCGCGGTAGAGGGCAAGCGCGACAGCCATGATGCCGCCGACCAAGGCCGTGGCGAGAAGAACATCCTTGATGTATGCGGTTCCGGCAAGACACCCTACCGCCGCCATCAGCTTGACGTCGCCCGCGCCCATGCCGCCGGCGACAAAGAACAGAAGAAAGATCCCGCCTGCGATTAGCCCGGCAAGTGCGGACATCCCCAGCTGCGTTGGGCCGCCAAGGTAAAGATGCAGCAGAAGACCGAAGAGGATCGCTGGGCCTGTCAGCAGGTTGGGAATGCGACGGCTGCGGAGGTCGTGCAGGCTTGCGGCCAGGGCACAGACCAAAGCAGCCGACAGGTAGATGGTTTGGGGCGAGAGTGCCATTGCCGATTCTGTTCCTGATTCGTCTGGGTTGATCCGGTTCTGTTTATTTGCTGGGTCTGACTTTTCGGCGGCGAGCCACTCATTGCAGCTCACCGCCCCCGGAGGAAAGTCAGGCATCTGCGCAGCGTTTAGGCGGCGGTGGTGAGGTTGGTGGAGACGTTGTTGAAGAGGGTTTGGATCTTGGGTCCAATTGCAGTGAGGGCCACGATGGCGGCAAGCGAGATCAGACCGGCAACGAGCGCGTACTCGATCAGGTCCTGACCAGATTCGTCCTTCAGCAGCATGGCGGCAACATTCTTCAGATTCTTCATTGTGTTTCTCCCGGTTATGAAATTTGAGCAAGAACCCGATCGGAACGTCTTCGAATGCGGCGTCGGTTTCGGTGCCTTCCTCTTGTCATGAGACTACCCAGAACCGCTCTGGTTAAAACCAAGCTATACGTTTCTTTCTCCCGGAGGTAATAGCCCGAACGTTGTATTGGCTGCCCTGAGAGTTGCATGGCGCAAAGGCAATTCCTTAGGGCCTGACGTGGGAGTCTGGAAATAAGCGTGGCCGGAATGCACTCCCGCGCACGTGTCTCCTGTTGTCGCGAGGTTGTCTTCCTGTATCTCGGAGACAGTTCTTCAGGCCCGCTACTGGAGGATCGCGGCCTTGGACATGTTGATGATCGCAGCCGGAGTCAACGCCAGCCTGACCGCACCGCTGCCGCTCAACTGGACTTGATCAGCAACGATCTCACCCAGTATGAAGGTCCCGGTCGCGGTTCCGCCGCTCAGGTTGAAGACGTCTGCCCCACTGTTCGAGTGGAGGTAGATCGTACCCGAGAACGAGAGCTGGCCGGACCCCGACAGGGCTGTCTGAGTCGTGTTGGAGTGAGCCTGAAAGATCAGCAGGCTGCGGGTCCCGGGCGCGCCACGCGAATCCGTTGTGTCTCCCTGCGAGTCCCAGTAGGTGCCGTTAGCTGTGCATTGTCCCCACAGAATATTTCCCCCTATGGTGGAGGGCATTCCCAGAGACGCCGGCGGTGCGGAACCGTCGCAAGTTAGGTCGTTTGTGGAAATATTGTCGACATTGCTGTTGGGATTTCCCGAAGCACCGGACAAATTCATCGCACCGGACTGGAAATAGAACATGACCCCGTCAGTATGCTGATAACCCGATGGTTTCGCCATCCGGACCGTGGCGCTCCCGGACACATTCAGGGAGCCATTCATGTAATAAATTCCGGGGTCGAAGATCGCGGTGGTTGTGCCGGAGATGTTGATGCCGGAAGGATAGTTCCCCGGTGAGTATTCCGGGCAGCTTGCATACACGCTCTGCTGCGTTTGCGGATTGTAGTACTGGTATACCTGTGTCTTGTCCGGGCATCCGTTCACCCCGTACTGGACCCAAGTTGGAGCCGGAGCGTTGGCTTGCGCAGCCGGCGCCGGAACTGCTCCATAGGGGTCGGCGATGGGAAGAACGCCGCCCTTCCAGGTTCCCGTCGACCCTCCGCAATAGCCGCTATTGCCATTGCATTGCGTGGTTGTGCCGTAGTTGGCCGGAAATGTGTCTGGCCCGCCAACGATCCCGATATCCGAACCGGTTCCCTTCGGGCCGCCGGCGCTAAGGTCGATCATGCCCGATGCGGTCCACTTGACCGCCGTGGCACTTGAGGAGTTCACCTGAACGCTACGAGCCGGCCCCCCTGCAATGACGACGCCACCCCCGCCGCTGTAGGTGAACGCTCCGGAGATAGTCGGATTCAGCACCAGCATTGGCGCCGGCTCCTTCACCTGGATAACTCCGCAGGTACAGGCAACATTCAGCGTCTGAAAATGGCTGGGCAGTAGGAGAGACATGAAGTAGGTCCGGACGTTTTCTGCTATGTTGACCTTGAGGAAGCTGGAGCCCGCGGAGGACACGCCCGGCACGCTGCCTGGATAGGTCCAACTCACGCTGTTCGACTCTGCAGTGCTCGACAATCCCGCTCCGTTGTATCCGTTCGCCGCGGCATAGGCGCACATCGTCGCCCTTGGACTTCCCACGCAGTCGCCGGCCTGTCCGACGGTAAATCCGCTTGTGCTCGACGGCGAGCCGGCCAGAATGTCCATCGCTGCGGCCTGACATGCCGAATCAGCCGCTGCCCGTCCCGCTTGCCGGTGGAACCACATATTGGTGAGGTCGACGGCAAACCCCAGCATCGCAAGCAGGAACATTCCCAGGATCAGGACGATGGAGATCGCCGCCTGGCCCTCTTCACCGCTGGTACGATCGAGATTGCGTTTGACTTGGCTCATCCTTAATACATGATCCTTCCCTGCGACGAGACCTGCAGCACCTGGCTGGCGCCCGGGAAGTGAGATATAGGTTGGTAGGTGTACCGGATTGCGACCTGGACGCGGGAGGTTGCCGTCGATGTGCCATCGGGCCAGGTGACGGTCACACTCATACCCCCGACTCTGTTTGAGTAGGTCCCGGCGTACTGCGTGACGTCGCTCACAACGTTTGCCCCGCTGGAATCGCCGCAGCCCGAACTTGGCCCGCTGCAACTTGCGCTGTCGGTGCCGTGGATCGAGGCGTAGCGTACGCCTTCCCTGGCCGCATCCTCGATGACACTATAGGTATAGGCCATCATGCAGCATTCGATGATAGTCAGCACCATGGTCATCATCATCATGAAGCTAAGTGCGGTCTCGATGAGGATGGACCCGTCTTCCCGCCGGCACAGCCTCCGCAAACCCGCTCGCAGACGCGTCGGCACCTGCATACTCGGATGTGCTCCGATCCGGCTCCGGCCATGAGCCCGCGGCGATCCTGCCGCTCCGCTGCAATCCGCACCATATGGGAGTTCCGGGTTCATCAATCCATCGCCCTCATCGAGACCTGCCGATGGAATTGGAGGCTGGGCAGCAATGACACCGAGAAGAAGGACATCGGGACAGGCGGTTGCACGGTGTATGTCACGTCCACCCGCTGCAGCACGAACGTGGGCGCCTCCGGGTCCGTCGCCGGAGTGTAGGCCGTGCCGCTCGGACCATAGCTCGTGCATTTGGGAAGGGATCCGGTCATGCCATTCATCTTGCTGCAGACCTGCACGGTGGTGGTCGTCGAGGAAGCGAGAAGGCTTCCCATATCCGCCATCGCCGCGGCCGCAACGCTGTTTATGGTGGAGACCGGCCCGGCAGGCGGCAGACTGGACTGCGCAGGGCCCTGGTAGCCCATGATCGAATACTGAGTAGCATTGCGCGCCGCGGAGGTGATGTTGGCCTCGGCGATAAAGAAGTAGCCGAAGTCGATCGCATATGCCATCAGAAGCATCAGCACAGGCATCATGACCGCCACTTCGATCAGGCTTTGACCTCTGCTCTCTCGCAGTAGACGATGAATCGCGCCTTGACTCCGCTCCCGCCCCAAGCCACACCCCGTCCTGGTCCAGCAACAAAGCTGTCGACCATTCCTGAGCATACCGGTTCGGCGCCTGCTTTCACTCAACGACAGGACGGCGACGCAGCCGAAGCTATTACTTAAGTCACGGGAGACACAGTCCTCGAAACAACGCCCGGGAAATTCAGGTCCGGATCAAGGCCGCTCCAACGCCATCGCCACGGAGTTCCCTCCGCCCAGGCAGAGCGCCGCCACCCCTTTGTGCGCGTCGCGGCGCATCATCTCGTAGATCAACGTCACGAGCACCCTCGCACCGCTTGCGCCGATGGGATGTCCGATCGCAACCGCCCCGCCATTGACATTGACCTTCGCTACATCCAGGCCCAGCTCCTTCATCACACCCATCGCCTGCACGCTGAAGGCTTCATTCAATTCAAACAGCTCCACCTCATCCCGCTCCCATCCCGCACGCTTCAACACCTTCTGCACGCCGGTCACCGGGGCGAGCATCACCCACTTCGGCGCGACCCCGCTGCTGGCCTGCGCCTTGATCGTCACCAGCGGCTTCAGCCCCAGTTCCTTCGCGCGCGCAGCAGACATCACCAACACCGCTGCCGCCGCATCGTTGACACCCGGAGCGTTCCCCGCCGTTACCGTACCTTCTTTCTTGAACGCTGGGCGAAGCGCCGCCAGAGCCTCCAGCGAAGCATCGTCCCGCACACTCTCATCCCGCGCAAACACCGTGATTGCGCCCTTCTTCCCCGGCACATTGACCGGAACCACCTCGGCGTCGAACCGCCCCTCCCGCCAAGCAGCGCTCGCCCGCCGGTGCGACTCGAGCGCATATGCATCCTGCTGCTCCCGCGTGATCGAATGCTTTTCGGCCACATTCTCGCCCGTTATCCCCATGTGGTAGTCCTCGCACGCGCACCACAGACCGTCCTTCACCATCGAATCCACGACGGCGGCATCGCCCATGCGGAATCCCTTGCGCCCCTGGGGCAGCAGATAAGGCGCGTTCGACATCGACTCCATGCCGCCCGCGACGACAATCTCTGCATCACCCGCCATCACCGCCTGCGCCGCCAACGACACTGCCTTCAGCCCGCTGCCGCACACCATGTTGATCGTCATCGCCGAAACCGTATCCGCGAGGCCGCCTTGCAATGCCGCCTGCCGCGCCGGATTCTGTCCCAGTCCCGCCGGCAGCACGCAACCCATCAGGCATTCGTCGACAAGCGACGGATCGATGCCGGCGCGCTTCACCGCCTCGCGTACCGCAATCGCACCAAGCTGGACAGCCGTCATCTCCGACAACGCGCCTTGGAACTTGCCCACCGGTGTCCGCACCGCAGAAACAATCACCACATCCTTCATCGCTTCACCTCGTCCGAAGATCACAAACGCCAAAGCGCAAGTATACGGCGTGGTGCCAGCGCATCGCACAGCCGCCTCTTCGATAGGCAGGTTCCGGAGAAAAGCCCATTGGTTCTCATCCGGGATGAACATGCGAGCGCAAGAAAAAAGATGCAAAGGCTGCGATTTTTCTTGACAGTCAAATTTCGTAAATCTATACCTTCGTTAGCTGCAATGCAGCGTGTTGCAGATGCAATGTCTAATCACTAGGGAGAATAGGCAAATGGCGACCAAAAAAGCTGAAAAAAAGGCACCAGCGAAGAAGGCTGCAAAGAAGGCAACCAAGAAGTAATCCAACCAAGGCAAACAGAACGGGGACGCGATAAGGCGTCCCCCGTTCTGCGTTTGCACAGGTTCCGCTACTGCGCCGCAGGCTTGCCTGTGTTCTTCGGGGTCGAAAGATAACCCGATACCTTGTTCTTCTCGATCACGTTCACGACCAGCTCATACAGCACAGGGTCTTTGCCCGTATAGAACTGCACCGGTTCATCCAGCCCTTTGTCCTTCTTCTCGATGGTGCGGTCGTCGGCGCTCACGTTCAGCGTGTAGCGCGAGTGCTTCTCGTCCGCCTTCTTCAACTGCAACTTGACTGTCGAGAGCAGCGTCGGCTTCGCACCCTTCTGCAACGTGAACTCAATGTAGTTGCGGTCGCCCTTGTGCTTCAAAATCTCAAGCTCCCCGTGGTTGGTCGCGATCAGCCCGCTCATCACGCCAGCATCGCCCACCACCCGATTCAACTGCGTCCTGGTCGCCTCCAGGTCGGACTTCGTCGTCGCCACCTCGGTCTTGACTCCGCCGACGTCGGTTCTCACACTGGCAACATCGCTCGACACCGCGCCAATCTGCTTCGAGTTCTTAGCCTGCTCCTCTTCGAGCTTCGCCGTTGTCTCCTTCTGAGCCGCCAGGATGTTCTGCGTTCTCAGCTCGATCTGACGCTGCGCGATACCTACGCTCTTTCCCAGCGTCTCGCCGGTCGCCCGAAGCCGCGCATTGGTCGCCTCCAGCTTCTGCGTCAGCTCGGCATTCCTTTGATCGCTCGCGGCAATCTTCTGCTCCGCCACGGCCAGATGATTCTGCAGCCCATAGCACCACACCAGCCCGCCCAGCGCGGCCAGCAACGCGACTGCTACCACCGCAAGCAATGCCCCAGAGATCGACCGCTCCGCCACGTACCCATCTTCGCTCATAGCACTCTCCTGTCTACGCCTTTCATCTCGCTGGCCTTTCGCTGCTGACAAGCGAACGAGAGACAAACCTGACACCCAGACTATAACCCGCTCGCCACAGGAGCACTAAACTGTTTCCATGCACCAACCCGACATCTGCATCGCCGGTGCCGGCATCATCGGCCTCTCCCTCGCCCTCGAACTCTATCGGCGCGGCCTTCGCGTCACCATCCTCGAACGCGGCGCTCCACTCGCCGAGGCCTCTACGGCCGCCGCCGGAATGCTCGCCGCCGCGGACCCCGAAAACCCGCCTCAGCTTCGCCCTCTCGCCGACCTCAGCGTCGCGCTGTATCCCGCTTACCTCGAACTCCTCTACGAGCTGACCAACCTGCGCGTTCCCTTCCAGACCCATACCACCCTTCAGGCGCTTCCGCTTCACGTCGGTACGGCCCAGAACATCCTGACTGAGGGCGACCTCCATCACCTTCTGCCCGCACTCACGCCCGGCCACAATCGATTCATCCTGCTCGACGAGCACAGCCTCGACCCCCGCCAACTCGCCTCTGTCATCCTCGCCGCCGTCCACTCCACCAGCATCGACCTCCGGCCCAACACCTGCGTCCTCTCCGTGCATTCCCTTACAGGTTCCGTCGAGGTTCACACATCCAATGGAGTCTTTGAGGCTGCGCAGTTCGTCGACTGCACAGGAGCTTGGGCTGCCACCACTTCGCGCAGCTTCGTCGTACCAAAAAAGGGACAGATGCTCGCCGTCTCCCTGGCGCCTTCCCTTCCCCTGCGCCTGGTCGTCCGCACACCGGAGATCTACATCGTCCCCCGCACCATCGATCCCATCCAGCCAACCGCCATCATAGGAGCAACCGTAGAGGACGCCGCTTTCGACAAGACGGTCCGCCCAAACGATATCGCCGGCCTGCGATCGCGCGCAGCCGAACTCCTGCCCGTTCTCGCCGATGCACCGGAGTGGGAGAGTTGGGCCGGCATCCGCCCCTCAACCCTGAACGGCCTGCCTCTGCTCGGCGCTCTTTCTAACCAGCCCAAGCATTTCCTCGCCACCGGCCACTATCGCAACGGAATCCTTCTCGCCCCCGCAACCGCACACGTCATGGCGCAACTCATCACTGGCGAAGCTCCCTCTATAGACCTCTCCTCCTTCTCGCCCAACCGTATTGCTCGATAAGGGCGCCCACCCGCGTCCAGTTCCAGACCGGCGTTCCTATCGCACAGCCTTGCCGATATTCGCGCACCCTGCCGTGACAACCGTTTCCTCGCTGCGCTATAAACGATGTACTTTAGTTTCGTCCGGAGAAGCCGCTCATGTCCCCTGTTGTCGCACCGAAAGGCCTCGAAGGCATCGTCGCAACCAGCTCTTCCATCTGCTGGATCGACGGAGACGCCGGCGTTCTCTCCTACCGCGGCATCGACATTCACGAGCTCGCGCAGCGCTCTACGTTTGAGGAGACCACCTATCTGCTCTGGTTCGGCAAACTCCCCAATGCCGCCGAACTGACCGAATTCACAGGCCACCTCGCCGCCGCCCGCAAGCTCGACCCCAAAGTCATCGATCTCCTCCGCAGCGTCCCCACCAACGCTACACCCATGGAAGTTCTCCGCACCGCCGTCTCACTGCTCAGCATCTACGACGCCGACGAGGCAGACAGCTCCCACGACGCGAACGTCCGCAAGTCCTACCGGCTAACCGCGCAGATCCCCATGATCGTCGCCCTCTTCGACCGCATTCGCAAGGGCAAGTCTCTCGTCGAAGCAGATCGCAGCCTCTCCCACGCGGCCAACTTCCTCTGGATGCTCAATGGCGAAAAGCCCTCCAAGACCGCCACCCGCGCCTTCGACATCGCACTGATCCTGCACGCCGACCACGAACTCAACGCCAGCACCTTCGCCGCACGCGTCATCGCCGCCACCCTCGCCGACATTCACTCCGCCATCACAGGCGCCATCGGAGCCCTCAAAGGTCCACTCCACGGCGGGGCCAACGAGGCCACCATGCGCCTGCTCTACGCCATCGATAAGGCCGGCGCCGATCCCGTAGCCTATGTCCAGCAGATGTTCGCGGAAAAGAAAAAGATTTCCGGCTTCGGCCACCGCGTCTATCACACCGAAGACCCCCGTGCGACTCATCTCCGCCGCATGTCCGAGGAGCTTGGCAACGCAGCAGGCAGCACCAAATGGTTTGACATGTCGCGCAAGATCGAGCTCTTCGTCAAACAGGAAAAGAAGCTTAACGCGAACGTCGACTTCTACTCCGCCTCCACATACACCACGCTCGGCATCGACATCGACCTGTTCACCCCCATCTTCGCCATCAGCCGCATAGCAGGCTGGGCCGCTCACGTCATCGAGCAGCACGACGACAACCGCCTCATCCGCCCGCGCGCCGACTATACCGGTCCGCCCTACCCCGCGCCCTACACCCCCCTGGCACAGCGCTGAGCCGCTCCCGAACAGTGTCTCTTCGCTTCATCCCTGCTGACCATTGGCGCACAAGCCTCGAAGATTCATGCTCACGGCAGGGGCCCTTCCAGGAGGCAGTGCTTGCCGTTTAGCCATGATCGCCGAGCATGGTCCTTTCCGGCTCTGCTTGCGGCAATGCTGCTGTTCGCACCTCCTGCAGACGCGCAACCCCGGGCTCAGGGTTCGTCGCAGCCGTCAGCCACCGGCCAGACGGTGCGGCCGGCTCCCCCCCTCGATTCACCCATCGACGCTCAGGACGTCCCCGAGGTCCCCGGCCTCTCAGCCCCGCTCCGAGGCTGGAACGCGGGAATCACCTTCTCCGGAGTGCACGAATCCAGCACCGGCTGGGCGACCCTGGCTACTCCGTCCACCGGCTACAGCTTCAACGAAGTTTTTTCTGTCGACGCCACTATACCTATCTACTTCTACCGCCTCGCCGAGAGCCGCTCCGCCCGGCCCAAACCCGATGCGCAACTCGTCAACCAGCGAGGCGAACCGGGTGACATTGTCTTCGGCCTGCACGCCCAGTTCATCCCGCGCCTCTTCCAGTATCAGCTCACCGGAGCCTTTACCGCACCCACTGGCGACGAGGCATACGGCCTGACCACCGGCCGCGTTACCTTCGACATCAACAATCACTTCGAGCGCACCTTCGGCCGATTCACCCCGAATATCGAGTTGGGCGGCGGCGACTCGACTACCCTGGTCAATCGCATTCTCACCAAGAACTACACCTCGCTCGGTCCGCTCGCCCATTTCCAGGCCGGGGTCGGCATCGAGTTCATGCACGGCATCTCGTTTGAGAGCGACGCCTACGAGCAGCTCCCCATCGGCGACCAGAAGATTTATGGGCCCTCACGCCACGGCAAAGCCATCGGCGTGGTCGGCCATAATGTCACCGAAGACAACGGCTTTATCAACGCGCTCGACATCCCCCTCGACGGCCACATCACCTTCTCCGGCTACTACGGCCGCAGTCTCCGCCTGTACGAAGACACGGCCGCCATCGGCGTCACCTATGTTCTTCGCAGACCTGAGCCCGCCAGCGAGACACCCACGGACGATCTCTTCCGCTAGGTCCCTCTCGTTCCCGCTTCGCCCCATCCGAAATCCTGGCACTCCTGAGACGCCTTCGAATCGGGGTGATCGGTGTAACCGGCGGCAAGCGTCTCGCCGGCGCGGGCCTACTTACGGCTGGCCGGAGGCACAATCCCGTTCATTCGCAGGTACTCCACTAATTGTCCGTAGTGGTCAAATCCGTGCGCTACCAACCCAGCCGCGATGCTCGCCCGAGTCTGCGTCCCGCGTACACTCTCGAACGCATTCTGCACCGTCAACGTTTCAACCGCCTTGTGGGCGAATGCGAACGATGCGGTCAGCGCCGCAATAGCCTCATCCTTGCCCTTGATGTCGGCCAGTCCCTTCACATCCACATCCGGCTTGAGGCCGCTCAGCATTCTCGCGTACGAGTAGTTCGCCGCCGCCACATGAAGCACCATCGCTCGAAACGTACTCACAGTGGCATATTCGCTTCCCTGCCCCGCCACAAAGATCGCCGCGCTCGGCGCAAAATCGAACTTCTCCGCCGGCATCGCCTTCGCAAGCGGAACCATCTCGCCTTCAAATCCGCTCAGCATCTCGTCGAAGGTTTTTGCCGGCTCGATCATCGTTCCCGCCGCAACCGCCGGAGCCTTCATCCCATTTGTGCCATTCGTCTGCGCTTGTGCGCCCGCCATACAACAGCCCGCCAACGCCAACGCCACCATCACTCGCTTCATCATCGATCCCACTCCATTCTCTTTCGCATCACTTCGGCATCCGCCGATCAACCGCGCCCAGCCTATCAGATTTACCCCTGTCCATGCCCTTGCGAATGCAACCACCATGCGCATCCCACTCGTCGCACCGATCGGCAACGGCGATACAGACGACATCGGCTTCAGGACACGCGACCGAACAGTGCCTTCGCTTCGACCTTTGATGAACGGCACGTCAAGTCGGGTAATGTAACTTTCGACTGCTCCCTTCATCTAAAATATGACAGGTCTGAAAATCGGATACAGCGTATGAGTTGCTCTCCGGTGCTAGTTCTAAAGCCTTCTTGAGACAGGAATCCCGAACATTATGCCAAACCGCCAGCCTTTGCCGATCGCGATCTATTATGAGCAGCCGAACTGGTTCAAGCCGCTATTTGCGGAGCTTGACCGGCGCGGAACGAACTATGTAAAGCTGAATGCGGTCGAGCACAGCTACGGGCCGGATGATCCATCCGAAGAGAAGTACGCGCTGGTGCTGAATAAAATGAGTCCTTCAGCCTGGAACCGGGGGCACGGCGACCAGATCTTCTACACCCTTGGCTACCTTGAGCACCTGGAGAGCCGCGGCGTGCGGGTGGTCAATGGAGTAAAGGCCTACCGGAGTGAGTTGTCGAAGGCAACGCAACTCTCGATGCTGGAGGGGCTTGGGCTCGGGTATCCGAAGGCGCGGGTGATCCATCGGGCATCTCAGGCGGTTGCGGCGGCGGAGGGCCTGCGATGGCCGGTCGTGGTAAAGCCGAATATCGGCGGAAGCGGCAGCGGAGTCGTGAAGTTCAGCTCGAAGGAGGCGCTGACCGAGGCTGCGGGTTTGGAGAACGGGACGGAAAATGGACTAATGCTGGGCATGGATTCCACCGGCCTGGTGCAGGAGTTCGTGCCGGCGCGGGGAGCGTATATCGTGCGCGTCGAGGTGCTCGATGGCCGGTATCTATACGCAATCAAGATACATATCACGGGCGAGACCTTCGACCTTTGCCCGGCAGATATCTGCAAGACGCCGCTGGGGGAGGAGTTGAACCGCGCGGCTTGTCCAATCGACGCTCCGAAGACGGGACTAACCGTAGAGGCGTTCGATACGCCGCCCGAGGTAATCGAAGAGGTCGAGCGGCTGATGGCCGCGGCGGGAATCGAGCTTGGCGGCGTGGAATTTATGGTAGATGACCGCGATGATGAGCGGGTCTATTACGATATCAACGCGCTGTCTAACTTTGTAGCGGATGGACAGAAGGTGGTGGGGTTCGATCCATTTGCAAGGCTGGCGGACTGGTTGGAGGCTGAGGCGAAGATCGTGAATGAGCGACGTGCCGCCGTGACAGAGCTGGCCGGAGCAGTGCTCTAATGCGATACGGATTCTGGTTGCCGGTGTTTGGCGGGTGGCTGCGCAACGTCAACGACGAGCGAATGGAGGCGAGCTGGGAGTACGTCCGTGACCTGGCGAAGAAGGCCGAGGCGATTGGCTACGATCTGACGCTGATCGCCGAGCTGAATCTAAACGACATCAAAGGCATTGAGGCTCCTTCGCTCGATGCGTGGTCGACGACCGCAGCGCTGGCGGCGGTGACCGAAAAACTGGAGCTGATGGTCGCGGTTCGGCCTACATTTCACAATCCGGCGCTGCTGGCCAAGCAGGCTGCGAGCATTGATCGGATGTCGCATGGGCGGCTGACGCTGAACGTGGTTTCGAGTTGGTGGAAGGATGAGGCGACCAAGTACGGCGTTCACTTCGACGAACATGATGACCGGTATGCGCGAACCTCGGAGTGGCTGGATGTGGTCGATGGGTGCTGGAAGAGCCAGGGATTCAGCTACAAGGGCGCCTACTACGATGTGCGGGACAATGTGCTTTCGCCGAAGCCGATGAGCAGACCGCGGCCGACGCTGTATGCAGGCGGCGAGTCGGAGACGGCGAAGAACCTGATCGCGTCAAAGTGCGATGCCTACCTGATGCATGGCGACGCTCCGGCCGCGGTGGGAGCGAAGATCGCGGACATGCGGCAAAGGCGTGAGGCGCTCGGCCTGGCTCCGATGACATTTGGCGTCAGCGGGTATGCGGTGGTGCGTGACTCCGAGGCCGAGGCGCTGCGCGAGGTCGAGCGGATTACGGATGTAAAGCAGACGGCAAGCGGGTATGCCAATTACGAGCAGTGGGTGACAGGCTCAAAGCTGGGGACGGAGATATCGCTGAAGGACTATTCCGTATCGAATCGCGGGCTGCGAAGCGGATTTGTCGGTACGCCGGAGCAGGTATCGGAACGGATGGAGGAGTTTGCCGCCGTGGGCGTGGACCTGGTGCTCCTGCAGTCAAGCCCACAGGCGGAGGAGATGGAGCGGTTCGGGGCCCAGGTCATCGGGAGCGGCTCCGGAGCATAGCCGCACCCCAGCTTGAAGGCGGACAAAAGGATCGCGGACCAGTGGAACTGTCCTGCTTCTCTGGCTTCTCGCCTGTCCGTAATCTGCTCGTATCCCGTCTTTATTTCTTGGATCACCGTTACGCCTCCTCTTGCCGAGGGAAGAAGGATGGTCCGGGGAACGGCCTACACACATTGGGGAATGGCCGTATGGCGTTCCGGGCCACGATGCTGTAGGTTGATTGCAGCATTCGGGTGGATAGAAACTTTGGGGACTGCGTTGACGGATAGGCGTGTTGGCTGCAATGGGGGGATGCTTCAGCGTCGAGCGCTCTCGATGGTGCTGCTTGTCCTCGTGGTGGGCTGTCGCGGGAAGGACAGGCTTCGGGAGAGGAGGCTTTATGACCGGATCGCGCAGCGTGACGGGAAGAATGGGGCGCAGGTGGTTCCGGGAAAGATGGCCGCTGCGGGTACTGTAACCATCACCGACCATTGCGCGCATGAAACCTATGCGAATGCAAGCAAAGGCCTGATTGTAGAAGAGGCCGGGCTGCACGAGGACGTGTTTTCGCTGCGCGATAGGGAATCTCTTGCGCCGAATGCCTATACGCTGAGCGAAGCGCTGAGGCTGGAGGCGATGCTGCGCGCCGAAGCCGGGGCGGCCGGGCACAGCAAGGCGCAGGATGAGTGTATTGGCGCGTTTGCCCAACACCTGGCTACGCTGACCGACGCTCTGATCCAGGCTGACAAGATTCAGAAGGAGATGGACGTCTCCGCCTATAACGACGCCAGCAAGCAGGCGCGGGAGCAAGAGGAACAGATGGAAAAAACACAACGCGCGCTCGAGCAGATCAGGCACAGGTAGACCGCACGGCGAAAAGCGGCGGCTACCGGATTACTGGAGAAGACTTTCTTCGGTGCGGAGCCGGAGGATGCGATCGACCGCGTAGGGCGCGCGCTGAGATGCGGTGTAGAAGTGGCGGACCTGAAGCTCTCCGAGCAGCCCGATGCCCATCATCTGAATTCCAGCAAGAATCAGGATGCCGGCGATGACGAAGATAGGGCCGTGGACCTGCATGATGGGCTGACCGGTGAAGAGTTTGAGCAGCAGCAGCCAACATGCCAGGGCAGAGCCGCTCAGCATCCCAAGAGCGCCGACTGTGCCGAAGAAGTGCAGCGGGCGGGTCATATACCGAAGCAGAAAGCGAATGGTAAGCAGATCGAAGAAGACCCGGAAGGTGCGCGAGATGTCGTAGTGACTCTTACCGAACTCGCGGGCAGGGTTGGAGATGGGAATTTCGCAGATGCTAGCGCCATACCAGGAGGCCAGGGCGGGGATAAAGCGGTGCATCTCGCCGTAGAGGGGGATGTTCTGAATGACCTCGCGGCGGTATGCCTTGAAGGTGGTGCCAAAGTCGTGAATAGCGACACCGCTGAGGGCGGCCATCAGGCGGTTGGCGATCAGCGACGGGATGCGGCGGAGCAAAACATTGTCGCCGCGCTGACTGCGCCATCCGCTGACGACGTCATAGCCCTCTTCGAGCTTCGCCAGAAAGCCGGGGATCTCGTTCGGATTATGCTGTAGGTCGCCGTCCATAGCCAGAATGAAGTCGCCCTGCGCATGGTCGAAGCCGGCGGCCAGGGCTGAGGTCTGGCCGAAGTTGCGGCGGAGCTTGATGACGAGAACACGGCTGTCCACCGCAGCGATCTCTTCGAGGAAGCGATAGGTGCGGTCACGTGAGCCGTCGTCGACGAAGACCAGCTCGAAGGTGTCACCAACCTGCTCCATCACGGCTTTGAGCCGGTCGTAGAGAGTGGTTACGTTCTCTTCTTCGTTATGGAAGGGAACGACGATGGAATATTTCAACACAGTGTGATGTTACTCCCAATAGCTTTATTCATAAGATAAACCGCTGGCCGATGCGGATGCAGACTTTTGGCACTCCACGAGTCCGCTGATTGTGAACTCGGAACCGGAAGCAAAGTTGCGTGTCGGGGGCGATGTCTTGAATTATTTTGATGTTACTGAAAGAAACCACCAGGATTGCAGCTTCAGTCCCCTATCGAGCTAAGGCTGCGTCATCGCGCGTGCAGCTCCTCGGACAATGTGACCAATAGCCTGACCGGCAGCTCCGGCTATGGGTCCCCAGGCTTCGGCTGCCTCATCGAGAATGGGCATCAGTAGAGTCACCTTGGTTCCACGTCCGGGGCGGCTGTTGATCTCGACAGCGGCCAGATTGCCGTACAGGACCTTCATCCGTTCGCGCACGTTGTGCATGCCGACGCCGGTTCCGGGCTGGGCCAGACCCCTATCGGCCCCGCGGACGAGCAGGACTTCGTCGCGATCGGGAGCCATGCCGACGCCATCGTCTTCCACTTCGACCAGCAGCCGTCCCTCTTCCGTGATGCGGCTGCGGATAGTAACCGTGCCTCCGCTGATGCGCGGCTCCAGACCGTGCTTGATGCTGTTTTCGATCAGCGGCTGCAGCAGCATTCCTGGAACGACGATGTGCAGGGTGTCATCGGCGATCTCCTTGATCACCTTCAGCTTCTCTCCGAAACGTATGCACTCGATGTCGAGATAGTCGTCGATAAAGGTGAGCTCTTCATTCAAGGGAACGAAGGCCTCCCTGTCCTTGAGCAGCACGCGAAGGATATTGGCGAGCTTTACGATCATGTCGCGGGCCAGCTCGGGTTTGGAGCGGACCAGCGAGGTGATGGAGTTCAGGGTGTTAAACAGGAAGTGCGGATTGATCTGGCGTTGCAGGGCGTCGAGACGGGCTTCGAGAAGTAGCCTTCCCTGCTCTTCCAGCTTGCGTTCGACCCGGATGGCGTTCCATATCTTCAGCGGGATGCCGACGACGATGGGCGCTGTTGCGCAGATAAGCAGTTCAACCCACCAGACGCTGGAGTGCAGCTCGAAGAACTGCCTCGGGTAGAACTGCCCGAGCATACTGGTCCCCAACTGCATACCCGCCACGAGCAGGAGCAGCAGGATCTGGCGGTCCAGGTGAGGCCGGCGCAGATTGCGAGTCACCCAGCGGTATATGCTGAGGTCGATCATGGGGGAGAAGGACCAGACGTCCTCGGGGTCGGCGAAGCGTCCGAACGCTCCTGCAATGGCGGCTACTACCAGGTTGACCGGCAACGCCCAGAACTCGTGGTGGAGCACGGCGGGGATGGCAAGGGCGGTTCCCCCAGCCATCGCGGCGATGGGCCCTACCAGAATGCCGAGCAGGATGGTCGTCTCAAAGGAGAGATCGGCGGCAAGGAAGTTCGGCACCATGACCCGTACCCACACGCCGAGCGTGAGCGGCACGCAAACCATGGCCACCAGCCACGCGGTCTGGCGTGGAGTGCGGCGGGGCGTCAGCAGCAGGTTCTTGAAGGTATTCGATCGGGCCAGCGAGCTGGACACGGCCGCGGCTACGCCCAGTTCCACCAGCAGCGTGATCAGGATCAGCTTTGGATCGGTCTGGGTCACACTGCTACTTTACCCCCACGCGTTGACCGGCGTTGTGGTTCGTTTTATGGCGCGCAGGCTGTGACACCATGCATCCGCCGGCCCTCCGCGCAATCCAATCGACATGGAGCATGAAACGTATAATCGAACCATGCCGTTTGCAAGCGTGACCAAGATCGCCGACGCCGACTTTCCCACCCGCTGGGGACACTTTCGCATTCTCGGCTTCGAAGGAATAATCGAAAACCCGGCTGCCTGCAACGACAGGATTCCTCCTCCGGCGGTGCGTCTGGAATCCGCCGTGGCGCTGGTCATGGGAGATGTACACGCCTCGCCCCCCATTGTCCGTATCCACTCGCAGTGCCTGACCGGCGATGTCTTCCACTCACTGCGTTGCGATTGCCGGCAGCAATTCGAGCTTGCGATGGCCACGATTACGGATGCAGGGGCGGGAATTCTGTTGTACGAGCAGCAGGAGGGACGAGGAATCGGGCTGATGGCCAAGCTCCGCGCCTACGAGCTGCAGGATCAGGGGCGGGACACGATCGAGGCAAATCTTGAGTTGGGATATGAGGCCGACTGCCGGCACTTCGAGCTGCCCGCCGCGATCCTGAAACAGATGGGAGTCGGTGCGGTACGGCTGATTACGAATAACCCCGAGAAAGTAAATGCCTTGGAACTGGCCGGGGTGAAGGTGGTGGAGCGCATCTCGGCCGAAGTGTCCAGCGAACCTGCAAGCGAGCGTTACCTGCAGACCAAGCGCGAGAAGATGGGCCACCTGGTCAGTTAGACATACGAATCTTCGTGGTCAACATCGACGCCAAAGCTATGCAACGTATCACGGATCGTAAAGCCCCCATACTGGAAAGCCGGCTATGAAAATCTCGTTCGCGCTCGCCTTCGTTTTGGCCGCTTCCTTCGGCACCCGTCCTGCTCCTGCGCAGGAACCGGGCAAGACCACCGAAGTCCGAATCGCCGTCCCCGGCCCCGAGCCCGACGGCTCCCCGCGCATTGCCTTCCTCGCTCATCGGCTCGGCAACGACCACGCCGAAGGGATCTCCGCCCTCGATATGAACGGTGACGGCTTCACCGACCTGCTCAGCGGAGCGTACTGGTATCAAAATCCCGGTGCGAACGGCGGAGACTGGAAGCAGCACCAGTTCCGTACAGTCGGAATTCACAACGAGTTCGTCTCCGACTGCGGGGAGTGGATCGTCGATGTCGACCACGACGGCCTGCCCGACCTCGTCACGACAGGCTGGATCGCCAACGGCCTCTGGTGGTACAGGAATCCCGGCCCCGCTGCCGTAACCGCAGGCACCCTCTGGCAGCGCGAAAAGATCGCCGATAGCTACGATACCGAGGGCGGCGCGTACGCCGACATCAACGGCGACGGCAAACCCGACCTCGCCCTTGCCCACTACAATAAGTCGGGCATCCTCTGGGTGGACTTCTCCGGTCCCAAACCGCGTGTCCACCACGTCGGCGGCAGCGCAGAAGACGGCCATGGCATCGGCATCGCGGACATTGACGGGGACGGCAAACCGGACATACTCACACCCTACGGCTGGTTCCAGAATATCGATGCCAACAACGACAAGTGGCAATGGCATCCCGACTGGCGGCTGGGCGATGCCGGATTTCCCATTCTCGGCTTCGACGTGAACCGCGACGGCAGACTCGATCTTATCTACGGCCAGGGCCACGGCTACGGCCTGTATTGGCTGGAGCAGACGGGCTCCGCCGCCCACCGCACGTGGGTCCGGCACACCATCGACGAATCTTTCTCTCAATCCCACTCTCTCAAACTCGTAGACATCGACGGCGACGGCCAGCCAGAACTCATCACCGGCAAACGCTACCGCGGCCACTCCGGCGGAGACCCCGGCTCGTACGACCCCCTCGTCGTCTACGCATATAAGATGAAGATTCAGGCCACCCCCGCGGCCTCATCCTCGCCGAATAAAAAGGCGGCTTCTTCAGTCACCTTCACCCGATACACGCTCTCCTACAATGGCACCGCCAGCGCCGGCACCCAGTTCGTGGCGGAAGACTTCGACCACGACGGCGACATCGACCTGGCCAGCGCCGGCAAACTCGGCGTTCACTTCCTCGAAAACCTGAAGATCGTCAAGGTCTCCAAAGCGATCCGCGAGGCTCAGCAGCCCATCGAACGCAAGTGGCCCTTCCCCGGTGAGGGCAAAGAGGTTCCGCAGGAAGATGGCCCCACCCCGAAGAATTGACCGCTCCGCTCCTCGTCACAACTCACAATCCTTCGGCCCCAGCCATCTCTCATGTGTCAGAGGCGCTCCCACCCGGAATTTGACAAGCGGAATATGGCAGCTTAGCGTTACCGCGCAGTCAAATCAGGTATATCCGGAGTAACTATCGTGACTAATCCCTCGAACGGATCTGCGGGTGCGAAGGCAATCTTCGCGCTCTTCGCTGCAGTGTCATTCACAGGAGCAGGCCTTCCGGGCACGCCGGCCTTCGCCCAGCATCAACCGGCCGAATCCGCCGAATCTGCCCCCGACTTCGGCCCCAACGTTACCATCATCGATCCAGCCATGCCGGCCGCGCAGGTGCAGACTACCCTTCTCTCCCTCTCCAATGAGGCGCAGTTCAGCCAGAATCGCTACGCGGTGCTCTTCAAGCCGGGCGCGTACCTCCTCCAAGCGCCGGTGGGGTACTACGAATCCATTGCAGGGCTGGGCGAAACACCCAGCGCCGTAACCATCGACGGCTTCCTCACCCCGAACTTCGGCACCACCTTCCCCGGCGCCAACATCACCGATACCTTCTGGCGTTCCATGGAGAACATGACCTTCAATCCCGTCCAGGATAAGGCGCAGAACGCAGCTCCAAACACGCTGCAGTGGGGCGTGTCGCAGGGTGCGCCGCTGCGCCGCCTGCAGATCAACGGCTCGCTCGAACTGACCGACTCCTACTGTGGCAATGCAAGCGGCGGATTCATCAGCGACACGGTGGTCACCGGAAACGTCAATCCCTGCTCCCAGCAGCAGTGGTATACGCGCAACAGCTCTCTAGGCAGCTGGACGGGAGGCGTCTGGAATATGGTGTTCTCCGGGGTGCAGGGCGCACCCGCGCAGTCCTATCCAACACCTCCCGAAACGGTGCTCCCGTCCACTCCGGTAAGCCGCGAAAAACCATACCTCTATATCGACAGCAAAGGCGAGTACCGGGTGTTTGCGCCGGATGCGAAGCGAAACTCGACCGGCACAACCTGGTCGACCGGCAATGCTCCGGGACGCTCCCTGCCTATTAGCCGGTTCTTCATCGCGAAGCCTTCGACGCCCATATCGGAGATCAACCTGGCCCTGATCCTTGGCAAGAATTTGATCCTCACGCCAGGCATCTACAAGCTCGACGAGCCCATCCGGATCCTCTATCCCGATACCATCGTTCTGGGTCTGGGATATGCCACACTGGTGCCGCAAACCGGAAAGGAAGCCATCACGGTTACTGACGTCGGCGGAGTGCAGATCGCCGGATTGCTCATCGATGCCGGGCCCATCAACTCGTCCGTGCTCCTCAAGGTGGGAACCGGCTTCTTCGGCTATCCGCTCCCACGCGGAGGACTGTTCTCTCACGCGAACGATCCTTCCTCCATCACCGACGTATTCTTCCGGATAGGTGGAGCGACCCCGGGGAGCGCCATCACCAGCCTCGAGGTCGACAGCTCCGACGTAATCCTCGACGATATCTGGGCGTGGCGCGCGGACCACGGCAACGGAGTCGGCTGGACCCAGAACACGGCTGAACATGGCGTGGTCGTCAACGGCAATCGCGTTACGGCGCTCGGCCTTGCAGTCGAGCACTACCAGACGCAGCAGGTCCTGTGGAACGGCAATGACGGCGAAACCATCTTCTATCAAAGCGAACTGCCGTACGATCCGCCCAGCCAGAGCGCATGGATGGACGGCAGCGCGAACGGCTACCCGTCCTATGTCGTCGACCAGGGCGTCACCTCCCACCGAGCCTATGGGCTGGGTATCTACTCCTTCTTCAACCTGGGAATCAACATCGTCGAAGACAACGCGATCACCGTTCCCGACATAAGCGGAGTCGCGATTCACGATGCGGGAACGGTCTGGCTCAATGGCAGCGGGCAGATCACCCACGTCATCAACGGAGAGGGCGCACCGGTCAATAGCAGCTTCGCGGACAAGGTAAGCCCGATCGTAACCTATCCCTGAATCGATCCCCTTAAGCGGCTTACACCGGCATCTCCAAATTCATCGGGCGGCAGATCCTTACGATGAGACAGAAAGCAGGGCGCATCCGGACCGGACGCGCCCTGCTTTTTAGCAAAACAACCTTACTTACTCAAAGCAGGCGACTTTGCACCACCACTCCCAGTCGCCGGCCCGGCAGCTCCGGAGCTCACCCCATCCAGCGACGCCTGATACGCCACAATCTTCTTCAGCGTCTCATAGGGAACCTGGGTCAACGGCAGCAGATGCCCATCGACTGCCAGCATTGGCGTCTGGTCCACGCCGGCCTGCTCCGCCAGCTTCACAGACGCATTCACCTGATCCTTGGTCGTCTGCGTCGCGGCGCATGTATCCACCGCCGCCGGATCGAGCCCGGCCTTGGTCACCGCGCTCTTCAGCGTCGCATCGCCGGTCTCGGGCGTCAAAGCAGCCTGCGCGTCGTACACCGCCGCGGCGTAGGGAAAAAACGCATCGTTCTTCTGCTTCTCCACACAATACCCATACGCCGCCGCCTTGAAGGCATACGGATGCAGATCGACCAGCGGAAAGCTCTGAAACACGATCCGCGCATTCGGGAAGTCCTTCCCCAACTGCTCCATAGTGGCCTGAGCCTCTTTGCAGTGCGGACACTGCAGATCCGCAAACTCCACCAGCATGAAGTCCTTGGCCGTAGCCCCGCGCGAAGCCCCGTCCGCATGCTCTTCCAGCATCTTCCGCGTATCCGCGAACGGAGTCGCGCCAAACGGTATTACCGTGTCCCCCGCAATCGCATGCTTCCCATCCGGCATCACGAAAAACGCCGTCGGCTGCACCTTTGCGTTCGGCGTCTTGTCCGACACGAACACCACAACTTTGCTCACATTCGGCGAAGGCGTGCTCTGAATCGCCTCAACCTTCCAGATGCGGTTCGAGTCATACCCCCAAAGCGATCTCAGGAAGCCGTTGACCGTATCCACTGTCGGCGAACTTGCCGTAAAGTACTTCTGATTTACGGCAGGAAACGGATCCGCCCTGGGCGCCTGGTCCATATTCTGCAACTGCAGCGGCGCGGCTGCCTGCTTCTGCGGGGCCGCCCCTGAAGCCGGATTCGCCGCCGAACTCGCCGCCGGCCCTGTTCCCGTCTGCGCTGCCCCGACTGCCGTAATACTGAGAGCCGCTGCCAATCCCGTCAACATCCAAAATGAACTCTTCAAAAGAACCCTTCCTCCGCCGCCGCTATCCGCGTGCAGCTTTCTGTTCGCCTGCATCCATTACACCTGAACCTTGACCGCGATGGGAAATCGCCTCCCCATCCCGAACGACTTCCGCGTCACCTTCAACACCGGAGCCGCCTGCTGCCGCTTATATTCACTCCGCTCTACAAGCTGGATCACCGACCTCACCAGCCCGACCTCAATCCCCTGCTCCTTCGCAATCTGCTCCGCCGGGCAGTACCCTTCCACATACGCCTCCAGGATCGGATCCAGCACCTCGTACGGGGGCAGCGAGTCGGTATCCCTCTGCTCGGGACGCAGCTCCGCCGAAGGAGCCTTCTCCAGCGTCTCTCGCGGAATCACCTCCCGCTTCCGGTTCGCATACCGGCTCAACGCATAGACCCGCGTCTTCATCACGTCCCCGATCACCGCCAGCGCACCCACCATGTCGCCGTACAACGTGCAGTAGCCAGTCGACATTTCGCTCTTGTTTCCCGTCGTCAGCACCAGCGCGCCAAACTTGTTCGAGAGCGCCATCAGCAGCGTGCCCCGTATACGCGACTGCAGGTTCTCCTCCGCCAATCCAAACGGCGTCCCGGCAAACAGCGGCTTCAGCGCGTCCTGATATTGCGCAAATACGTCATGAATCGGCAGCAGCTCGAACCTCACACCAAGGTTCTTCGCCACCTTGCGCGCATCCTCGATCGAACCCAGCGAAGAGTATTCACTCGGCATCCCTACCACCACCACGTTCTCCGCACCGAGCGCCTCCACCGCGATCGCCGCCACCAGCGCCGAGTCGATTCCTCCGCTCAAACCCACCAGCGCCTTGCTGAATCCGCACTTCCGCACATAATCCCGCGTCCCAAGCACCAGCGCCTCCCAGGTGGCTGCCACATCGTCCACAGAAGCATCGCCTGCAGCCGCCGCCCGGTCCTCCGTATCGAACACCACCAGATCCTCGGCGAAGGAAGCTGCCCGCACCACCACTTCGCCATCCGGCCGGATCGCCAGCGAAGACCCGTCGAACACGAGGCTGTCGTTGCCTCCCACCTGGTTCGCCATCGCCACAAAGGCGCCGTGCCGCCTCGCCAGTGCCGCCAGCATGCTCTGCCGCACCTCGCGCTTCCCCTGCCAGTACGGCGAGGCCGAAATATTCAGGATGATTCTCTGCCGCGCCGCCACACCGACAGGCTGCTTCTCCCATTCCAACATCAGCGCTTCCACCGGATCGGCAGAGTACCTCCGCCGTGGCCAGAAGCCCTTGTCGTTCCACGCATCCTCGCAAATCGTGATCGCAACCGGCTGCCCATCCACACAGGTTAGCGCCTGCTCAAGGGCCGGCTCGAAGTACCGCTGCTCATCGAAGACGTCGTAGAACGGCAGCAGCATCTTCTGTTGGACGAACTTCACCACGCCGCCACTCAGCAGCGCCGCAACGTTCTTTATGTGCTTACCCTCGGCAGAGGTCGCCGGCATCACCGTTCCGCATAGAATGGCCGGTCTGCCCGCCCCCCCGGTCCACGCGGCAATCTCTTCGACCGCGGCCGTCGCGCGACCAGCAAATACCGCCTTTTCCAGCAAATCCGCCGGCGGATATCCACACACCGCCAGCTCCGGAAAGACGACGATCTGCGCGCCCTGCTCCCCGCCCCGAAGCGCATAGTCAAGGATCTTCTTTGTATTTCCGGCGAAATCCCCAACCGTCGGGTTGATCTGGGCAAGCGCTATCTTCACGCCGTTAAGTCTACCGCTTACGAGCCCGTCCCGCTCAACACCACGCCCACAGTTCGCGCAAGGATTCGCAGGTCCATCATCAGGTTCCAGTTCTCCACATAAGCCGTGTCGAGCGAGATATAGCTGTCGAACGAAGGGTCCTGCCGCGCCTCCACCTGCCAGAGACCTGTAATACCCGGCAGCACGTCCAGCCGGCGAAGGTGCGCCAGATCGTACTTCTCCACCTCGGCCGCCATCGGAGGTCGCGGTCCCACCAGGCTCATGTCGCCGCGCAGCACGTTGTAGAACTGCGGCAGCTCATCCAGCGAGTACTTCCGCAACACCCCGCCTACCCGCGTGATTCTCGGATCCTTGGCAATCTTGAACAGCACGCCGTCCCGTTCGTTCATGTGCTCCAGGTCCGCCTTCAGGGTGTCGGCGTTGCTCACCATGGTACGAAACTTGTAGCAGGAGAACGCGCGTCCCTTTCGTCCAATCCTTTGCGCCTTATAGAAAGCCGATCCTGCCGAGTCCATTTGGATCGCCATCCCAATCGCCAGCATCACCGGCGACGCCACCAGCAGCGCAATCGACGAGACCGTGATATCCAGTGCGCGCTTCAGCAAAAACCCGCCAATCGGAAAATCCTTCCGATGCAGCGGAATCGTGGGAAACTGGCCGATGTACTCCACCTTCGCATTCCACGCCAGACCGTCGTACAAGTCCGGCACCACCCGCACATCGATCCCCGCAATCCGCGCCTCTTCAACCATGCCGATCACCGTCTTTTTATCTCCAGGCACAGAGAAAAAAATCTCGTCGACGAACAGAGACCGCGCCAGCGACAGGCAGTTCCGCACGTCGCCAATCACGTCCACATCGCCCGACTCAGCCTCTCGCTCGGTCAATGCGATAAATCCCTTGAAGCGAAATCCCAGATGCTGCAGCGACTCGATATGGTTCCTCAGCGCATGTCCCACCCGGCCTGCTCCCACGATCAGCACATTGCGTGTATCGATCCCCGCCCGCAGCCTCCGGTACACCATGCTCCGCCATACCGCGCGCCGTATGCACAGCAGCACCGCGGTAAACAGGACCATCAATGCAATCACAATTCGCGAAATCTCTTTTCCATTCGACAGGTACAACGTCCCACACAGCAGCAGACCGCCTGTCAGGACCGCTTGAATCGTCATCCTCTGCTCGTGCAGTCCGCTGCGGTTCTGAATCGGCCCGTACAGACCATACGATCTTGTGATAAACACCACGCAGACGCCGAACCACGCGATATAAACAAACAACATGTCGGGCGAAGATCGAACCAGGTGCGGCAACACATGTAACACCGGAACGTTCGCCGGAGTCCCGATGCGAAAATGCAATGCCAGCAGGCCGGCAACCGCGACCGTCAGCATGTCCAGCGACGCCCGCATGGAGCTTGCCACCGAAGGCCGCCGAAACACGTCTACGCGGGACGAGGTCGCACGTCCCGCATCGCCCGGCCGCTTTCTTTCTGAAATGATCACCTGTTGCAGGTAGTCCGGTGTCGCCATGGCGAACGCCTTTCCAGCTTCAATCTTCTGCGCCACATCTGTCCTAGGATGCCTCGAAGGTACAGTCCGACAATCTCAATGCGGTTAAAAAACGCCCGCATTACGAGAGAGACACCCTTGGTTACCTTAAGTTTCCCGGAATCGCTCCCTTCCCGATAAAGCCTCGAGAAGAATCCACCGTTCGCCGGTCCCTGTATATGAAGCATACGTGGCCCTAGACCCCATTGCAACCTTGACCTCAATCGCAGCACGATCTCTAAATCACTGATAGCTATAAGTTTAGCTCATTCCTTCGATGCCGCGCCGGCTCATACCGGTATCGTTAATTCATCCAGCGACAGAAACTCCTGCACAACAGGGTCTTTCGACTGCTCCATCTCCGCCATCGTTCCAAGAAAAACCGCTTTACCGGCGCTCAGAAAGACCACCCGATCCGCCAGCTTCTTCGCCAGCCGCATGTCATGGGTCACCACAATGCTGGTCAGGTGCAATTGCTGCTTCAGCCGCTCGATCAAATCCCCCAGCAGATGAGCCATCAGGGGATCGACCATCGTCGTCGGCTCGTCATACAGCACCGCTTCAGGCTGCGCCGCCAACGCCCTTGCAATCGCCACCGAACGCTTCATCCCCGTCGACAGGTCCGACGGAAGCAGGTCTTCCATTCCCGCCACCCCCACCATCTCCAGCAATCCCTTCACCACCTGCAGAATCTGGCTCTCGTCCATCTCTCCGCGCTCCCGCATAGGAAACGCGACATTCTCCCCCACGGAGATCGAATCGAACAGCGCACCGTTCTGGAAGACCATCGTCACCTTGCGCCGGATCGCCTGCAACTCCCGCTCCGTGAAGCCGCAGATATTCTCCCCCGCCACCTGGATCATTCCTTTGTCCGGCTTAAGAAATCCCAGCAGCATCTGCAGCGAAACCGACTTGCCCACGCCGCTTCTGCCCAGAATGCACAGGGTCTCCCCGGGAAGGATTGAAAAACTGACATCATCCAGCACCACAACATCGCCAAAGGCTTTGAAAACATGCTCGAACGAGATATACGGCCCCGGCTTGTTCCTGACCTCAGGCACGGCCTCCACCGCAGCCTCATTCTGCTGCGCCGCCTGCTCCATGAACTCTTCCACCATGGGCGACACATCGTCCGACACGCTGTCGAGCAGAGGTGTATCGGCCGTCACCTCAGCCTTCCCGCCCTCGGGCTTTTCTCCCTCAGGCCTCTGAACCGGTTCATCCATTCAGTCACTCCCGTCATGTAAATCGATAGTCACGCAAGTTTAACCCTAACCCATCCCCCCAAAAGCGATCACCTGGCCCAGACACTCCGCCCGTGCCACTGCAACTGTTGTTGCCTGTTCTTTGACCGCTGTCATCCGTGTCATCGGTGAAGATCCGCCTCATCGGTGAAGATCGGTGGTATGCCTTCATGAATCAGGGATGAACCCGCATCCCGCAACAACAGCCCCTAAGTATCCAGCGTATCCACATGCCGCTCCCCGTCGGCGAACTCCTCCGGCGTATTCAGGTTCGCAAACCACAGCCCCTTCGCCAATCGCTGAGGCTTCGTGACCCCCTGCCACGGCTCGCCACCGCCGGCTTCGATGACTAACTCACGATCCTCACCATCCTCATCCCACAAGGTATTCACAAACACCTGTTCCAGCCCCACTCCCCGCCGCCTCGCCAGCTCCTCCGCCGCGCCTTTCAGCACAGGAAATACCTTGTACTCCTGTCTCGCCATCGCCGCACGCACAAAGGGCGTCACCTCCTTATGCAGCAGACACAACAACGGCTGAGGCACACCGCAGACGGTAAACATCGCCACACGCGCCGTCCGCCCCTGCTCGCCCGCCACTCTCCTTATCCAGTTCTCCAGAAGAGCCGTCGGCAGAAACGGCACATCAACCGGCAGAAACAAATTCCACTTATGCCGCGAACTCTCCATCGCCGTCTCCAACCCGCCCAGCGGACCGCAGCCTTCATGCAGGTCCCGGATCAGCGGTGCGAAAGACGCCAGCTCCGGCCTGCCGCTTACAACATGCACCTCCGAACACACCCGCCTCATCTTCGTCACCGCATGGGCTATCAGCGGCTTGCCTGCAAGCTCCAGCAACGCCTTGTCCCGCCCCATCCGCGAGCTCTTTCCCCCCGCCAGCACATACCCACCCACATTGAGCAGCGCCATCAGTCACCCACGCCGCACATAAACCGCACAATCGACTCGATCCCGCGATAGAAGTTCGCAAGATGAAATTTCTCGTTCGGCGCATGAAGGTTGTCATCCGGCAATCCAAATCCCATCAGCACAGTCGGAATCTTCAGCTCGCGCACAAAGTCCCCCACAATCGGAATCGACCCTCCTCCCCGTACAAACACCGTCTCCTTCCCGAAGACCTCATGCATCGCCTCCGTGGCCGCGCGCACAAACTCGTTATCCGTACTCACCACAATCGGATCGCCCGCATGGATCAACCGCACCTCAATCTGAATTCCCTTGGGCGTAATCGACTCCACATAGGCCTTGTACCTGGCGAAGCTCTCCGCCGGCGTCATATCGGGCACCAGCCGCATACTCACCTTCGCCACTGCACGCGCCGGAATCACCGTCTTCGCGCCCGCCCCGATAAATCCCCCCGGCATCCCGTGTACATCGAGCGTAGGCCGCGACCAGGTCCGCTCAAGCACACTCAGCCCCGGCTCGCCGGTCAGCGCCACCGACCCAATCTCCGTCTCGCGGTAGTGCTCTTCATCGAACGGCAGCGCCTTCCATGCCTTCAACTCATCCGCGCCCGGCCTCTGCACCTCGTCATAGAACCCTGGAATCAGAATCCGCCCATCCTCATCCTTCAATTTCGCGATCACCTGCGCCAGCGCGACAAACGGATTCGGAGCCGCTCCGCCATACATGCCCGAATGCAAGTCGGTCCTCGCCCCGCGCGCCTCAATCTCCGTATAGATCATGCCGCGCAGGCCAACGCACAGCGTGGGCAGGTCCGCCGCAAACATCTCAGTATCCGAGACCAGCGCGACATCCGCCTTCAGCTGATCGCCATGCTCCCGCACGAACCTCGCGATCCCCTCGCCTCCAACCTCCTCCTCGCCCTCTACGATCACCCGCACGTTCACCGGCAGCTTTCCGCCGCCCGCCGCCATCAGCGACTCCAGCGCCTTCACATGCATCCACATCTGCCCCTTATCGTCCACCGCCCCACGCGCATACAGATTGCCATTCCGCTCCGCCGGCTCGAACGGCGGTGACGTCCACTCCTCCAGCGGCTCCGCCGGCTGCACATCGTAGTGGCCATAGCACAGCACGGTAGGCTTCGGCGTCCCATTCGCCGCGGGTGCGGCCTTTAGCCAGTCCGCATACACCAGCGGATGCCCGATGCGCGGCCGCACCATCATGGCCTCTCCAGCCGCGTCTGTAATCACCTCTTCCGCCGTCGTGGTCTCGATCAGCCGGACATTCTGCATCCCTATGCGCTTCAACTCCGCCGCCACAAACTCAGCCGCCCGTCGCACATCGCCCATATGCTCGGGCGCGGTCGAAACCGAAGGAATCCGAAGCAACGCCTTCAACTCTTCCACAAACCGCGCCTTGTTCTCCTGCGCAAACTCAACCGCCGCCTTCGCCATCTTCGTCATCACCGGCTCCCCTCAAACCTCTCGCACCCGGGCTGGATCGCTCCATCCGTCGATCCCCAAGTATATGTCGGTCCCGTTCGCGGCACCCGACTCCCGATCCTGCATCCAACAGGACAGCAGCGGAACAATCCACGCCTCAAGGTGATTCCACATGACCACCTCACAACCAGACGGCAACATGACAGACGCCCTGGTCGAATTCGACCTCTCACAGGAGATCGCGGAAGCGGAGCAAAAGAAGCCCTGGCAATCCGGCCGCTTCGCCAAAACCCTCTTCAAAAAGCACGACTTCAGGCTAGTTTTGATGGCGCTGGAGAAGTCCGCGCAGCTCAAGGAGCACCACGCCGACGGAACGCTCTCCGTGCAGGTACTCCACGGGCACATCCGATTTACCGCACAAGCCAGGTCCCACGATCTGAAGCCCGGAGGTCTCCTCACGCTCGCTGCCTCCATCAAGCACGGAGTCGAAGCCCTTGAAGACTCCGCATTTCTCCTTACCATCTCCTGGCCGAGCAACGAGACGCTCCTCGCCATGAAGCACAGAGGCTACGGCACCTGATCTAGCCACTAAAATAGATCATCAGCTCCTGGCGCAATCAAGCATCAGCGCGAACAATAAGTACATGCCAGAACCTACACGCCTTCCGCAAAGTGAAGAGTCCGTCCCCGCAACCGGCCAGACATGGAACACCGAGGCCTACGCCGTCAACGGCCGCTTCGTCGCCAATCTGGCAACCGATGTAGTCGCCCTCCTCGCTCCTCGGCCCGGTGAGCGCATTCTCGACCTCGGCTGCGGCGACGGAGCCCTCACCGAGCAACTCGCCGCCACCAACGCCATCCTCACCGGCGTCGACTCCTCAGCCGCCATGCTCGCCGCCGCCCGCCAGCGCAGCCTGCAGAGCGTCCCCGGTTTTTCGGTGGAGCGGCACGACGCCGTCGCCCTTCCATATCACCAGCAGTTCGACGCCGTCTTCTCCAACGCAGCCCTCCACTGGATCACCGGCCTCTCCGGACAGCGAGCCGCCCTCAGCGGAGTCCACCGCGCCCTTCGCCCAGGAGGCCGCTTCGTCGCAGAGATGGGAGGCCACGGCAACATCGCAGCCATCCGCACCGCTCTTCAGTCCGTCCTCGCATCCTTCCAGATCGACGCCGAAGCCGCAGCCGCCAGCTTCTTCCCATCGCCCGCCGTCTACCGCCGCCTGCTCGAACAGGCCGGCTTCACCGTGCAATCGATCGAACTCATCCCCCGCCCCACGCCTCTTCCCAACGGCATGGAGTCCTGGCTCAACACCTTCCGCAACGGTGTCTTCGACCGCCTCAACCCGCCTGCTTATCCTCCGGCAGCCCGCGCCCGCGCCGTCGCCCAGACGCTCTCTCTGCTCGAACCCATTCTCCGCGACCTTGACGGCATTTGGATCGCAGATTACGTTCGCCTCCGCTTTCACGCCACGGCTTGAGCCGATCCGCTCGCGGCAGCATCATTCGTCACCCTCAAGATTTTCGAGACATCGCGCGAGCACGTCGTTCAACAAGTCAACGTCCTCGCTCGCAACTCCGCGCCACATTCTCTTTTCGATCACACCGGCCAGCTTCCCTGCGCTTTTCAGCAGATCTTCTCCGCTCGGCGTTAAACGGGCGACCAGGATCCGCTCATTCACCGGGTCTTTGCTCCGCGTAATCCAACCCCCATCTTCAAGGCCCTTCAACAAGGCCTGCGCGGACTGCGGCGTCACATGGCAGAACCGAGCCAGTTGCGCACCGGACCCGCCAGGCTCATCCCGTATCGTCTTCAACACCTGCAACTGCGCCGTCGTCACACCGTGCGGCCGCAACTGTTCGTCCATCTGCCCGCGAAAATGCACAAGAATGCGCTTCATTGTCTGCGCAGCGCGCCTGATCGCGGTCAGTCGTGTCGTTTCCCTGTGTCCTGCCATATCAGTGTCCTGCCATATCAGTGTCCTGCCATATCAGTGTCCTGCCATATCAGTGTCCTGCCATATCAGTGTCCTGCCATATCAGTGTCCTGCCATATCAGTGTCCTGCCATATCAGTGTCATGCCATATCAGTGTCCTGCCATATCAGTCTCCTGATATCATATCAGGAGACTGATATGGCGACCATGACAGCACCCTTGCCCGCAACGCCCGCGACGACCGCGGCATCGTCCCCAAGACGCGGGACGAGAATCGTAAGGCCCTCCGCCGGCCCTCCTGCCGCATGGACTCCAACCCACAACCCATGGGCGGTCGCACTCACCGTCACCCTCGCCACCTTCATGGAAGTCCTCGACACCTCCATCGCCAATGTCGCCCTGCCCCATATCGCCGGCTCGCTCGGCGCAAGCTCCGAAGAAGCCACCTGGGTCCTGACCAGCTATCTAGTCTCCAGCGCCGTCGTTCTTCCCATCTCCGGCTGGCTGTCCAACCGCATCGGACGCAAGCGCTTCTATATGATCTGCGTCTCGCTCTTCACCGTCTGCTCTCTGCTCTGCGGCCTCGCTCCCACCCTGCCGTTGCTCATCGTCGCGCGCATCCTGCAGGGCGCGGGCGGAGGCGGCCTCGCACCCAGCGAGCAGGCCATCCTCGCCGACACTTTCTCCGTCGAAAAGCGCGGCCAGGCCTTCGCCGTCTACGGAATGGCCGTCGTCGTAGCCCCCGCCATCGGTCCCACCCTCGGCGGCTGGATCACCGATAACTTCAACTGGCACTGGATCTTCTTTATCAACCTCCCCATCGGCCTTATCTCGCTCTACCTCAGCAATCGCATGGTCGAAGACCCGCCTCACCTCATCCTTCGCAAAGAAACGGCCAAGCATCGCAAGATCGACTTCATGGGCCTCGGCCTGGTAGCGCTCGGCGTAGGCTGCCTCGAATTCACCCTCGATAAGGGCCAGGAAAAAGACTGGTTCGGCTCCCCCTTGATCGTCACCTTCGCCATACTCGCCGTCGTCACGCTCCTCGTCTTCGTCCTCTGGGAGTGGAACCACCCCGACCCCATCGTCGACCTCAAGCTTCTCAAAAACCGCAACTTCGGCACCGCCGTCTTCCTCCAGCTCATCCTCGGCATGGTCCTCTTCGGCTCCACCGTCCTCATCCCGCAGTTCCTCCAGGGCCTCCTTGGCTACACCGCCGAACGCGCCGGAATGGTGCTCTCCCCCGCCGGCTTCGTCATGATGCTCATGATGTTCGTCGCCGGTCGCACCCTCGGCAAATTCGACCCCCGCATCATGGTCTGCCTCGGCTACATCGTCACGGCTGTCGGCCTCTACAACCTCACACGCCTCGACCTCAACACCGCCTTCGGCACGGTCACCCTCTGGCGCATGTTCCAGGTCATCGGCCTCGCCTTCATCTTCATCCCCATCAGTACGCTCAATTACGTCGGCGTTCCCGCCAGCAAGACCAACCAGATCTCCAGCCTGTCCAACTTCGCCCGCAACCTTGGCGGAAGCGCCGGGACTGCCCTGCTCACCACTTATCTGGCGCGAAACTCGCAGGTCCAGCAGGTGAGCCTCGCAGCCAATGTCATTCCCAACAGCGTCCCCTATCGCATCTATATGGACCGTATGACGGAGACCCTGATGGCCCGCGGCATGTCCGCGGCCAACGCGTCGCAGACAGCCATCGGCCAGGCCTATCAGGACATGCTCCGCCAGGCCTCGATGCTCAGCTACAAGAACGCTTTCGCTATCCTCGCCTTCACCATCTTCCTGCTGTCTCCCCTGCCTTTCATCATGCGGCTGCCCAGCAAGAACGCAAAGCCCGACCCGGAAGCCCTCGGCGGCCACTAACGCCTTGCACGCTACTGCACCCTCTCCAACGCATGCCGAAACGCTACCGAGTGCTCAATCTTTATTTTTTTGCGCCCCGCATGAATCCACTCGCGAGTCGAGAGAGTCTATACAAGAGATACCTTCAAATAGAAAAGCGAACCGCCGCCCCGCCGAGCACCCTCAACTATGCCCAAGACCTCGACTCTCCTCTTCGTTGCCCTCCTGATGTGTGCTTTCTGCTCCGCCGGCTCCCAGGGCGAGGCACAGCCGTCGTTACAAGCCACCGGCAACGCGGTCGACACCCTCGCCTCCGCCGACCTCCCCGACGCCCCGTCTGCCGCATTCAGTTCCAGCACCGCTCCTGAGCAATCGGCAGACCCGCAGGGGACGCCCGAAAAGACTCCTGCCGGTCCCGCCGTCCCAGCGCCGGGCACCACCCCTCCAACATACGACCCGTCCACCACGCAGACTAAGCGTATCCTCGGCGTTATTCCGAACTTCCGCGCCGTAAGCGCCAATCAAAAACTCCCCGCTCAGTCCCCAAAGGAGAAGTTCTTCACCGCCACGGAAGACTCCTTCGACTACTCCTCCCTGTTCCTGCCCGCCGTGCTCGCAGGCTATTCCCAGCTCACCAACGGTACCCCCGAGTTTCACCAGGGCGCGGCAGGTTATGGCCGGTACTTCTGGCACAGCTTCGTCGATCAGACGATTGAAAACTACTCCGTCGAAGCGATTGTCCCGATCCTCACACACCAGGACAATCGCTACTACACCGAAGGCTACGGAGGCTTCCTCAAACGCTCCGGTTACGCTCTCAGCCGCGTCGTCGTCACACGCAACGACGCAGGCCACGAAACCTTCAACACCAGCGAGGTCGTCGGCGCAGGAATGGCCGCGGGTATATCGAATTTGTACTACCCGTCCGCAGAGCGCACCTTCGGCAACACCGGCTCCAAGTGGGCCATCAACGTAGGAGTCGACGCCGCCACGTTCGTCTTCAAGGAGTTCTGGCCCGACATCAACAACGCCTTCTTCCACACCAAAGACTAGCCCTTCCAAAATCTGGCCGGTGGTACGCTATCAACCATGTCCCGGCCAAGCCTCCGCTTTCCCGCTGCCGTCGCTCACATCATGCTGGCGGTCTCTCTGCTGACCTGCGCTGTCCTCGCTCAAAATACCCCCATCCCCGACACGCCCCTACAGACCGCCTCCGCCCCGTCTGCCCCGCTCAACCCCGCTCTCCCCACCCTCTTCATCGTCGGCGACTCCACCGCCCGCAACCAGGCCGACCTCGGCTGGGGCGACCACCTCGCGCACTTCTTCGATACCTCCCGCATCAACGTCGCCAACCGAGCCCGCGCCGGCCGCTCCTCCCGCAGCTACTACAACGAAGGCCTCTGGAGCAGCGTCCTCAGCGAGATGAAGCCGGGCGACTTCGTCCTCATCCAGATGGGACACAACGACGGCGGTGGCAACCCGCAAGCCGTCCAGAGCGACGCCAAGGGCCGCGCCTCCCTCAAAGGCATTGGCGACGAGACCATAGACGCGCCCATTGCAAAGCCGTTCACCACCGGACCGCTTGCAGGCAAGACCACCGAAACCATCCACACCTATGGCTGGTACATCCGCAGGTACATCGCCGACGCCCGCGCCAAGGGCGCAACCCCCATCCTGCTCACCGTCACCATCCGCAATATCTGGAAGGACGGCCACATCGAGCGCGACATGGGCTTCCGCGACTATGAGGACCAACTAGGCGCAGCCGAACACGTCCCCGTCATCGACATGGCTACCGTAGAAGCCGACCGCCTCCAGGCCCTCGGCCCCGAAAAAACCGCGCTTCTCTTCCCCATCGACCACACCCACACCAGCGCCGAAGGAGCGGACCGTAACGCCGAATCCGTCGTCATCGCGCTCCGCAACGCCCACTCCCCTCTCACCACCTATCTCAAGCAGCAGTAGCAGCAAAACACATCTCCATCCCGACCAACGGGAGGTCCTGTGCAGCACATATGAGTCAAGACCGGTATACAAGTCACGAAGTGACCGAGCGAATCGGCGCCCCTGCAAACAGCTCTTCGTTTGTGGGTGACTAAGCGTAGGAGGCCTGTCCGGCAGGACAATCCTGCGGTGTATATCCCCCAAAATCCACGCTAGTCCTTCCCTGTGGAAAACACGAGAATTCCCGATCAACGCTTCCATACAACCTGCATCCAACCGAGTGCGGGTACGACCCCACTAGGGTGTGGACTGCAGGTATCGACCCGAATGTCGCACCACCGTACGCCTCCAAGCGCTCCGCACGCTTCAACATCCTCACACATCCCCAAAAGAGGTTTTATGGCACAGACACAGACAGGAACCGGAACCATCGCCGGTTACTTTGAAGACCATTCAGACGCCCGGAAGGCCGTAGAAGCCCTCCGCGATGCCGGTTTCACCTCGGCTCACATTGGGGTCGCCCATCGCGGTGCCTCTTCGACCACCACAGGCTCTGCCTCGCACACCGCCGCTGAGGCCGGCCACAAAGCCGGCGAGAAGACCGCTGGAGCCTGGGAGTCCATCAAGCACTTCTTCGGCAGCGATGAGGCGGAGCCCTACGCCGACGAGCGCACCCAGGGCGACCTCGCCAACCGCGAAGTCACGCCGAACCCCGCCGATGCCGGCCGCTACGGCGGACAGTACGATCCCTCAGACCTGCACCAGTCCTTCACTGGCCTCTCCGTTCCAGAGGACCGGTCCCGCTATTTCGCCCACCGCTTCGGCAAAAGTGAGAAAGGTGCCATCGTGACGGTGAATGCCGGCGATCGCGCATCCGAAGCCGGATCCATCCTCACCCGCTATGGCGCCGACCTCGGAAATGACGCAACCAACTACGACTACTCCCAAAATTACTCCCAGAATCACTCAAAGGACAGCGGCGAACAGGCTCAGTCGCAGCCTCTCAACGATGCCCAAAACAACATCCAGCTCCTCGGCGAAGTTCTCCGCGTCCACAAAGACCGCATCAGCCGCGGCGAAGTCATACTCCGCAAGGAGACCATCACTGAAACCCAGAACGTCCAGGTCCCCGTCTCCCGCGAAGAGCTCGTCATCGAGCGCCGCGCGGTCGACGGGAACACTCCCGCCTCCGGTTCCATCGGGGACAACTCCGAGATTCGCATTCCCCTCACCGAGGAGCGCGCATCCGTAGACAAATCCACCGTCGTCCGCGAAGAGGTGGCCGTCGGCAAGAAATCCGTTGAACAGGTCCGCGACCTCTCCGGCGATGTCCGCCACGAGGAACTCGTCGTCGACGACGAAACTCGGGACAACCAGAACCGGAAGGTCAGCTAGAGTCCCATCCTCCGCTCGTACCAGCCCAAAACAGGGGCGCCGCTCACCCGGTACCCCTGTTTCTCTGTTCTTCCTCGCCGATCCCAATCTGTACCCGCCATTCCGTTGCCGCGGCACTCCAACCGGCAGCCCCGTCTCTACTCTCTCACCGCCGCACCCAAACATCGCGTAAACTTGTACTTGGGTCAATATCTCCCCGCACGATCTAAGGACACCAGTTTTGTTCAACTCAGTCGTATCCAAGGTTTTTGGCACTAGCAACGAGCGCGCGGTCAAGCGCCTCATGCCCACCGTCGCGCGCATCAACGCCCTCGAACCGGAGATCCAGGCGCTCTCGGACGAAGAACTCCGCAACAAAACCGCCGAGTTCCGCCAGCGCATCGCCGCCGCCCTCGCCCCTATCGAAGATACCCCCGACAACGCGGAAGACCGCTACGCCGCCGAAAAGGCCGCCCTTGACGCCATCCTGCCCGAGGCCTTCGCTGTAGTCCGCGAAGCCGGCAAGCGCGCCGTCGGCATGCGCCACTTCGACGTTCAACTGGTCGGCGGCATGGTCCTCCACCAGGGCAAAATCGCGGAAATGAAGACCGGCGAAGGCAAAACCCTCGTCGCCACCCTCCCCTGCTATCTCAACGCTCTCGCCGGCCGCGGCGTCCACGTCGTCACCGTCAACGACTACCTCGCCAAACGCGACGCCGAGTGGATGGGCAAGATCTACGGCTTCCTCGGCCTGTCCGTCGGCGTCATCGTCCACGACCTCTCCGACGAGCAGCGCCGTGAGGCCTACGGCTCAGACATCACCTACGGCACCAACAACGAGTTCGGCTTCGACTACCTCCGCGACAACATGAAGTTCGAGCTCGCCGACATGGTCCAGCGCGGCCAGTACTACTGCATCGTCGACGAAGTGGACTCCATCCTCATCGACGAGGCCCGCACCCCGCTCATCATCTCCGGCCCCACCGACCAGACCACCGACAAATACGCCCGCGTCAACCTCATCATCCCCAACCTCGAAGAGGGCGAACTCATCGAGACTCTGGAGAACAAAACATGGTCCGGCGACTTCGTCATCGACGAAAAAGCCCGCGCCATCACCGTCACCGACGAAGGCTGGGAGAAGATCGAAAAGCTTCTCGGCATCGGCAACATCGCCGACCCCGAAAACTGGGATCTCAAGCACCACGTCGAGGTCGCCATCAAGGCCCACAACCTCTACAAGCGCGATGTCGAATACGTCGTTAAAGAGGGCGAGGTCATCATCGTCGACGAGTTCACCGGCCGCCTCATGCCCGGCCGCCGCTGGTCCGACGGGCTCCATCAGGCCGTCGAAGCCAAGGAAGGTGTCGCCATCCGCAAGGAGGACCAGACCCTCGCCACCATCACCTTCCAGAACTACTTCCGCATGTACAAGAAGCTCTCCGGCATGACCGGCACCGCCGAGACCGAAGCCGCCGAGTTCGACAGCATCTACAAGCTCGAAATCGTCGTCACCCCCACCAACCGGGTCATGAAGCGCATCGAAAACGCCGACGTCGTCTACCGCACCGCGCAGGAAAAATACTTCGCCGTCGCTGACGAGATCGCCCGCCTTCACGCCGACAAACAGCCCGTCCTGGTCGGCACCACAAGCATCGAAAAGTCGGAGCTCCTCTCCGAGATCCTCAAGCGCAAGGCTGTCCGCCACGTCGTCCTCAACGCCAAGTTCCACGAGAAGGAAGCCGAAATCGTCGCCCAGGCCGGCCGCCTCGGCATGGTCACCATCGCCACCAACATGGCTGGCCGCGGCACCGATATCCTCCTCGGCGGCAACTCCGACTTCATGGCCCGCCAGGACCTCGTCCGCAAGCAGCAGGCCCGCGCCGTCTCCGCCGCCGAAGGTGCCATCTCGCCCGTCGCCGGCCCCGGCATGTTCCGCTTCTACTACACCGGCCAGGAGTTCGAAACCACCCAGGCCCAGTGGGACGCCGCCGTAGCCTCCCACGAAGCCGCCGCCAAAACCGAGCACGACGCCGTCATCGCCGCCGGTGGCCTCCACATCCTTGGCACCGAACGCCACGAGTCCCGTCGAGTAGACAACCAGCTCCGCGGCCGTGCCGGACGCCAGGGCGACCCCGGCTCCTCCCGCTTCTTCCTCTCCCTCGAAGACGACCTCATGCGCATCTTCGCCCGCGAATGGGTCTCCACCCTGCTCCAGCGCCTCGGCATGGAAGAGGGCGTCCCCATCGAATCAGGCATGATCTCCCGCCGCATCGAAGCCGCCCAGAAGGCCGTCGAAACCCAGAACTTCGAATCCCGCAAGCACGTCCTCGAATACGACGACGTCATGAACAAGCAGCGCGAAGCCGTCTACGGCCTGCGCAAACAGCTCATGGAAGGCGTCGACCAGAAGCAGCTCATCACCGACGACTACGTATCCACCATCCTCTCCAACCTCCTCGACGAAAACGCCCCCGAAAAAGCGCACGTCGACGAGTGGAAGATCGAGCCCCTCTTCTCCCAGCTCTACGACCTATTCGGCGCGCACCTCGAATCCGAGATCGATACCACCGAACTCAACCGCCACGAACTCGGCGAAGCCATCTTCGAAAAACTCCGCGCCCGCTACGACGTCAAGGAGCAGATCCTCGGCGCTCCCGCCATGCGCTACCACGAACGCATCGTCATGCTCTCGGTCCTCGACGGCCTCTGGAAGGACCACCTCCTCGCCATGGACCACCTCAAGGAAGGCATCGGACTCCGCGGCTACGCCCAGCAAGACCCCCTCGTCGCCTACAAAAAGGAGTCGTTCGAGATGTTCGAAGGCATGATGCTCCGCTTCCAGGAAGACACCGCCCGCCACCTGTTCCGTATGCAGATCATCGGCCCCGACGGCACCCCCATCGAGACCGCCGACCAGCTGGCCCAGGCACAGGCTCACGCCCAGCTCCTCGCCGAAGCCCAGGCACAAGCCCAGGCATTCGCTCAAGCCCAATCCAGCCCCCAGCAGCATCTGCCCGGCAGCAACGGCAACAACGCTCTGCCGTCCTCGTCGCCCCCCCAGCACACCAACGCACCCGCCGCGCGCCAGGCGCCTGCACCCAGCCGCGCTCCCTCCACCACCATCGACGCGCTCGAGCGCGAGTTCCAGAAGAAGAAGCAGCGCGAACTCCAGCAGGCCCGCTCCGTAGGCGCCGCCACAGCGGACAGCAACGGCTCCACCCCCCGACGCGCCGGCGAAAAGGTAGGCCGCAACGACGAGTGCCCCTGCGGCTCCGGCAAGAAGTACAAAAAATGCCACGGAGCAGAAGTCTAAAGCGGAGTGCATAACGCGGTGTATCGTTCGCAATCCCTTTCCTTGTCATCCCGCAGCGCAGCGAAGGGACCTGCGGTTCGATGGGCCTACAACTATCCATAACTTAGCTCCCGGCTCAGCCACACCCCGCTAACGCGCCCGCGTCCTACTTCTCCAGATCGTCCAGCAGCAGCTTCGCCTTCGTAGCCAGCGTCTTGGCGCCCTCCGCATCCCCGGACTTCAACGCATCCTGCGCATCCCGCCAGAAGTTCCGCACCGTGCTGATCTGCGCCTTCTCCTGCTCCTGCACCTGCGCCGACAACGCGTTCAGCCGCTTTTCGATCGAGCCAAGCAGATCGGCCGCCTCCTGCTTGGTCTGCGGATTCGCCTCTCCGCCCGCTGTCAGCGCGCCGATCGCGGTAGTCTCCGCGGACGGTGCGGTCCCAGTCGCCTGAACCGGAGCGCTCGACACAGCAGGAATCGCCGGAGGCGCGGCCTTTGAAGCTGACTTTTTCCGCCCGCGTTTCGGCTTCGCGGCAGCCGCCGCAATCGGTGCCGAGCCCAGCTTCTCCGGCGTATCCTCCACCATCGGCAGATTCTCAGGCGGCGGAACATCCAACAGCTCCACCGGCGTCCGCACCGGAGCCGGCAGCGTCACACGCGCCTTATGCCGGCACCCGCCCAGCCCAAGCATCAGGGTGCAAACGCCAGCCCAACCCAAGGCGCGGCCCAGCCCACCGCGCACTCCACGGCCCGATGCCCGCCCTCCTCCCGCCTGCCGCCTCACGCCTGCTCTCCCATCGCCTTACGATCCGCCGCTCCCGTCAACGCCGCCTTACGCACCTCTCCGGCAGCTCCTCCCGCAAGCGGCAGCCGAAACGTAAACGTGGTTCCGCGCTCCGGCGAACCCGCATCCGCGTTCGAGCGAACCTCCATTGCACCGCCATGCAACTGCAGTATCCGGTACGTCATTGCCAGGCCAATCCCGCTGCCCTTCGGTTTCGTCGTGAAGTACAACTCGAAGATACGCGGTAACAGCTCCTCCGGTATACCTTCGCCTTCGTCGATCACCTCCACCACGCCAAACCCATGCTCCCGCCGCATCGCCACCCGCATCGTACCGCCCTGCGCCATCGCCTGCATCCCATTCAGCAGTAGATTCAACAGCGCCTGCTGCATCAACTCCGCGTCCACCCGAACCGTCATCGGCTCCGGCGGCGCCTGTACGATCACCTGAACTCCGTTCTCCTGCATCTCCGCCCCAGTCAGGTCCACCACCACGCCCACCACCTGCCGCAGGTCCTGCTCTCGCAGATGCAGCTCCATCGGGCGCGAAAAGTCCGCCAGCGTCTGCACCACCCGGTCCAGCCGCTGCATCTCCCCCGCCAGAATATCGACATGCCGCTGGGCCCCCCCAAACGCCTCCGCTCCACCCGGCGCCAGCTTGCCCCGCAGCAGCTCCAGGTGCAGCACCATCGCGTTGATCGGGTTCTTCACCTCGTGCCCCACACCCGCCGTCAGCCGACCAATCGCCGCCAGCCTTCGCGCCACCTCCAGCTCCTGCCCCAGCTGCGCCACCGATTCCATATCCCGCAGCGTCAACAGCGTCCCTATATTCGCGCCGCTTCCGGTTCCATCATCGATCCGGTCCAGCGAAAACTGTACCTGGCGCCCGTCTTCCAGCGTCAATACCTGCGCGCCCACCTGAACTTCCGAATCGAATGCCTCCTTCACCGCCGCGCCCAGAATACTATCGGGCAAAAACAGCTCCTCCAGACGCTTCCCCACCAGCTCCTGGTGCCCGCCGTCCTCAGGAGCCTCCCGAAAGTAAGCCACCGCATCCGACACCATCACCGCCCGCCGGTCCGCCGTAAACAACAGAACTCCATCCCGCAGCGTATCCAGCATCTGGTTCAAATTCGCCTGCAGCGCCGTATACCCCGCCTCTTGTGTGCGCATCTGCTCGCCCAGCCGGTCCAGCGTCTCGGTCACGCGCACCACGGCGTCGCTCTTCACCCCTGTCTCCAACAGCCTGGCCGAAGCGTCGCCCGCGGGCGGCAGCGTCAAACTTTCCAGCCGCTCCCCAATCTGCTCAATCGGCCGCAGCGCCGAGTTGGCCATCACCCCCGCCGCCACCATCGACGCCAGCCCCGCCAGCATCGCAAAGATCACCGCCGCCCGCAGCCACGGCGCATACGAGTTCTTCAAAAACGTCGACCGCACCCCCACATGCACAATCAAGAACGGCAGCCCGTTCCGCTGCAGCGACTGCGCAATATCCAGCACCCGCGGCTTGCCGAACACCTCCCGCGTCTGGAACGCCAGCCCCCCATGTTCCACCGTCGACAGGCTCGTCCGAAACGGAGCCCGCTGATTCAAAGCATCCGGATCCGTGCTCAGCACCGTCGTCCCATACGCATCCGTCACGCTCACGTCCTGCACCGTAGGCGAGTAGCGAACGATCGCGTTCATCACATCCATCAGCGCCGGCTGGCTCCGCAGCGCATCCGTGACCGCCGCCCGCAGCGCCTCGTCGCTTCTGTCCACCGGAGGACGCGCGCGCAGCCCAATCTCCACCGCCTGCCGCGTCATCAGCAGAACCTCATGCGCCAGCACATCGTTCGTCGCCGCCGTCTGCTCGATCCGCTGCCGCAGCAGTTCGCCCACAAACAGCGACGACAGCAGCACCACAATCGCAAACATCAGCGCCGTAATCGACACGACCAGCTTGGTCTTCAGCCGCATCTCACCCTCGTGCTATTGCCGCCGCGATCGCCCATGTCGTCATCCTGCACCTGGGCCTAATCGACGGGAGCCGTTGCCGTATCCGTTCTTATCGGCGTACTCGGTGCAAATCGGTGGTAAGCCTTCATTCCACTCCGGGAACCTCTGATTACATCCCGTCTTCACGTCCGAGGTCCACCAACCTGTCATTTCGACCGAAGCAGCGCAGCCTCACCGCGCTGCGTAGTGGAGAAACCCGCTGTCTTTCACTCTCGTTCTTGTCTCTTCCCGTCCACAAATCTCAGCTCAATCCGAATCTCAAAAGCCTTAGTCAGTGCTTCCTTAACTACTACTCCGTCAAAGAAGCCGCAGCGTTCGAGTACTCCTTCAACTTATTCTGCAGCGTCTTCGAGCTGATCCCCAGTATCTCCGCTGCCTTCGTCTTGTTATTGTGCGTCGAAATCAGCGTCTTCAGAATCAGCTTTCTCTCCGCCTCATCCACCGTCGTCCCCACCTCCACACGCACCGAGTTCGCCTCATCCAGATACCGCTTCAACTCGCCCGGCTGCCCCCCGCCTATCTCACTCGACGCCGCAGCAGACACGGCAACCATCCCTCCGGTCCGTGTAGGCGGAGGCGCAAATCCCGGCTCCCCGAAGTGCGGCGGCAGATGCTCCACCCCCAGCATCCCCGAACCCGCCAGAATAACCGCCCGCTCAATCGTATTGCGCAGCTCCCGCACATTGCCAGGCCACCTGTAACTCTCCAGCCGCGTCATCAGCGAGTCCTTCACCCCCGCCACCGTGCAGTGGTGCCGCTCATTCATGTCGTCTATCATCTTCTCCGCAATCGCCGACACATCCATCAAATGCTCCCGCAGCGGAGGCATCTGGATATTGAACACATTCAACCGGTAGTACAGATCCCCGCGCAGCTCCCCGCTCGCCACCGCCGCCTGCGGATCTTTATTCGTCGCCGCGACCACGCGCACATCCACCGGCGTCTCCACCTTGCTCCCCAGCCGGCGCAGCTTTCTGTCTTCCAGCACGCGCAGCAGCTTCGCCTGTGTCGCCATCGGCATCTCGCCAATCTCATCCAGCAGCAGCGTCCCCTCTTCGGCCAGCTCGAAGCACCCCGCCCGCCGCTCCAGCGCTCCCGTAAACGCGCCCTTCTCGTGCCCGAAGATCTCGCTCTCAATCAGCGTCTCCGGAATAGCCGCGCAGTTCACCGCCACAAACGGCTTCAGCCGCCGCGCACTCAGGTCATGCAGCGCCCGCGCCACCAACTCCTTGCCCGTCCCGCTCTCACCCGTCACCAGGACTGACACGTTCGACGGCGCCACCCGCTCGATCAGCAGGAAGATGTCCTTCATCTGCGGCGAAGAACCCACCAGCGGCCCCAGCACCCCGGTATCCCGCAACTGCCGCCGCGTGGCCTCCAGCTCGACATCGGCCTCCCGCTGACGGCTCGCATTATGCAGAATCGTCCGCAGCCGCACCGGGTCCACCGGCTTCGGAATATAGTCGTACGCCCCCATCCGCATCGCGTCCACAGCCGACCCGATCGACCCCTGCGCCGTCAGCATCACCACCGCGATCCTCTGCGGCAGCTCCCCAATCCGGTTCAGCAGCTCCATCCCATCCATCCGCGGCATCTTCAGGTCGGTCACGACAATCGCGGGAGCCCACGCTATCGCCTTCTCCAGACCCTCCAGCCCATCTGCCGCGCACTCCGCCCGGTAGCCCCAGCTCTCCACCAGCTCCGTCAACCCGCTTCGCGCATGAATCTCGTCTTCGACAATCAGTACTTTTTCCAAGGCAATCACCATTCCTTCAAACCGTCAGGGGAGTATTTCATTGTGATGCAGTAACTCTTCCCTACCGTTCTTGCTCTCTCATCGTCCGGCAGGTATCCGCTAACACCATCTCACTACAACTTCCTGTTCTCTCATCTTATTCCCGATGGATGAAGCCTGAGACGGATCTTCCTCGACAAGACGGATTCAAGACCGGGCAAGAAGCGAACCACTCTCCCTCTGCCCACCGGAAGCCCGCTCTTTGCGGATCAGAGCGGATTGGAGAACGGTGTATCGTCCGCAGTTTTTTTGTTGTCATTCCGCAGCGCAGCGGCAGAACCTGAGGTTCGATGGGCTACACACCATCGAGAACTTCGCTTTAGCGTAGGGCTTCAGCCCCGGGTTCTCCTCTCACACGATCTGCAACGCCTTTGCAGTTATCCGCTCTTATCCGTCTCTATCCCTCCGATCACCGTTACGCCTTTCATCCGTGTTCCTCCGCGCCAATCCGCGGTCGAAGCATTTGCCAGTCCTTAATCGGTCCCATCGGTGAAGATCGGTGGTAAGCCTTCCCCCCGACAGCGACAACCTCCAACACAGGATATCCTTGAGATTATGCTAGAGCCCGAGATCTCCGTCGAATCCTTCGCCGCCCGGCGTCAGCAACCCGGCGCCCCTGTCCTGTTGGACGTCCGCGAACCCTGGGAGTACCAGACCGCCAGCCTTCCCGGCTCGCTCCTCATCCCGATGGGCGAAATTCCCGCCCGCGCCCACACCGAACTCGATCCCGACGCCCCCATCGTCGTCCTCTGCCACCACGGCGCCCGCTCCCTCTCGGTCACTATGTGGCTCCGCAACCAGGGCTTCGACCACGCCCAGTCCCTCGCCGGCGGCATCGACGCCTGGTCCCGAACCATCGATCCCGCCATCCCCCGCTACTAACCGCAAGCCAACCTGCACAATGCGCGTACTCGAAAACCCGCTCCTTGGACACGGATATACTGCCAGTCCTGCATGCGTGCGTCGCCAGCTTAGGCGTGCATAGCCTTTCAACCGCGATTCCCTAGGAAAACCGGGGTTGTCGTGGGTCGCGCGGAGCGGGCTATGGAGCCTTGAGTTCGATGTCTCCCTTGTAGTACGTGGCGTTGCCGTTCACGACGTAAGGTGCGAATCGGCACGACTCAAGTTTCGACGTGGCTGTTATCCAATCGGTTCCTTTTCCTGAACCTACGGGACGCATGCCTGTTACTTTTCCCGCCTCATTCACGGAAAGCCTAATGGTCACGACCGTGCCCTTCGCCGTTCCTGGGGGAAGCGCACCAATGTCGCACGAAACCATCTGCTTCTTCATATCGACGATCGAAAGAATTGGTAAGGGGTCAGCTACTTGAGAACTAAAGTGAAGCACTAACGGCATCTCCATTTGCTCAGCAACTTCATTCACAATGAGAGGCTTGAATTTGTATCGTAGCGCCTGCTCCATGCCGAAGTTTTCCAAACCAGGCTGATCTGAATTGTGTTTAGCCGTTTCCCTCACCCGTCCCGTGCGATCAGTTCGGGCATAAACAATCATGTAGCCATCGGTCTTCCCCTCGCGAACGGTCGGCCACTCAATGACAGGTGCATTTTCAATCAGGCCTTCCCCTTCGAGAGTGGACACAAATGACGTGGATATCCTTTGATCTACCGGAGTGGCTGCCGTTATCGTAAACATGGCATCGTCCGGCTTTTTCAACTCTTCAAGCTTCGTCAATCGTCCGATGACAGGCTGATAATCCAGAACTTCGGTTTGGTAAGTTCGGGCTATCTGTTTCTTTCCAAATCCCTTCCAGTCTTTGAACTCCATCGAATCATTGAAGGTCAGAATGTACGACAGGCGCGGCTCCGACCCACTGAAGCAAACCTGTCCCCATGTCGTCTGATCCGTAATTCCACCTGGGCGGTCATCACGCCGAAGGCAGCTTCGGGTGAACTGTTCACCCACCATAACCGAACCTCCGCGAAAGTTGTTGGCCACGGACAGGGGATCCACAAGTGCCAGAACGAAATTCTCCAGCCAACGCGGGTAATAATCTCCTTCGTCCTTCTCCTGCACTTGATCCCCGTTTACCACCTTCATTTGGGTAAATTTAGGCGACGTAACGGCAATGCGGTAATTTGTAGGGGTCAACCACCACACCTCGACCTGACCAGAGTATGGTCCCGTGGTTCCAATCTCCATCAAGGCACGAAACGGCTTTCCGTCTTCGGTCAGCGAGGAAGATTTGAGAGCACGATCGATCGCAACAGATCCATTGATTCGCTCCCCTTGCATCTGAGGTAATCCTTGCATCTGTGACGACGCTGTACTGACAAGCATGCAGAAAGCGGCTGATAACGCCAACTCAGAAAACCACATTTTGGACATTCCGAATGCTATCGCAGGTTGAGTGGTTCATTCACTTGTATTCACTGGAAAGGACATTTCAGTGAATACAAGTGCTGTGACGGTTTCCGGTATAGGTAAACTCATTCCGAATAGCCTTCCCCGGAGCGACGCGATTGAAGAAACCTCTTCTTACGATGGCGCTGTGTGGGCTGCAGTCATAATCAACCGCCGGAGTGACAAGCCGATTAAGCTGTTCAGTTTCCGGAAAGGTTCGATCGCGCTGCAATCCGCATGGAAAGCGGCAGGCAGGTCGATCCCAGCTAAGTGAAGAACTCCGGTTTTCGTGGGTAGCGCAGGGCGGCGGAATTCAAGAACCGTCTCCGATTCTGCCTCGTGTTGCGGCGATGGTGAGGAGCGCAACACCGACCATGGAGATCACATGATCTCGTCCGTAAGGCGACTTTGCAGTCCGCAGGCCGAATTTCCGAAAGAGCTCGCGCAGCCTTGCCGACACAAGCAGGAGCGATCAAAAGAGCACGCGAACTGAACCCAGGTTCGCAACCCTCGTTTCTTTACATCAACAGTACAGTCACTTTTACCCCAATCAGGTCGACTGCTCAGTCATGAGGCTGAGACGGCTGCGCTGGCGCCTGCGACGACCCCGGCGCTTCCTGAACCGGCGGCGCGTACGGCTGAGAAGGCGCTGTGGGCTGAGGCGGCAACGTCTGCGCCGGTCCCGGAGCATCCTGGATTCGCGGCGGCTCCTGTCCCGGCTGCAGCGGCTGTCCAAAGGTGCCCGGCGCAGCGCCCGTCTCGCTCGGACCCGGAGCATCCTGGATGCGCGGCTCCGACTGCTGCTCCTGCTGTATCCTCACGCTCCGTTCCACGTCGCTGTTCAACTCCTGCTGCTGCCTTTGCGAAGCCGCCTCCTGCCTCTGCTCCAACCTCGCGTCCTGCCGCCTCTGCTGTGCGGCCCCGGTCACTCCGGCCACACCCTGTTGCCGCTCGATAGGGGCGGGAGCAGGCTCGACCACCGCTTGCCTTGGCCGGAACTGGCGCGCCGTCCCCCCAACCGGCGTCGACTCGTCGATCGGCAGCGGCTCGTCCAAAGGCTTGGTTGCAGTCCGCGGAACCGGAGCCTTCACAGCCCCGCCCGTCTGCGGAGGAGGTGGAGGCCGCCTGCACCCCTGCCCCAGAACCAACGCCAGACCGGCCCCCGCCGCCAGGAGTCCCGTACCCCAACCCTCTCGCATCCAGTCTCTTCGCATCGCGATCACCTTCGGCATCTGCAAACATCAGCCCGCCGCAGATATTCCCCGAACCTGTTAGATGCATCTCGCATTACAGACGCGCCAGAACTGGATCGGTGTCCCCGGTGAACATCGGTCAGCCTTGCGCCGCTAAAAGGCTTCGAAAATAAAGTTGAAAAATGTGGCGCGGTTTCAGCCGCCGCAAGACAGCCAGCGCGGCGTCCACGTTTGCCATGCTCACGTCCACAAAAAGCACAAAAAAACCACGCTGACAGACCGCACAACCCCAAAAACCCCTAGCAAAAACGCCCCTCCACCACGACCAAAAAAAGTCATACACAACGCCTACTTTGCCCCTACTTTGCCCTCGGATGCGTCTCGTCGTACACCCGCTGCACCTGACCCACGGTCAACTGCGTATACCGCTGCGTCGTAGACAGCCGCTCATGACCCAGCATCTCCTGGATCGCCCGCAAATCCGCCCCCTCCTCCAGCATGTGCGTCCCAAACGCGTGCCGAAGCGTATGCGGATGCACATCCGCCGCCAGCCCCCGGCTCAACGCGATCGCCTTCACAATCCGCCCTACACTCCGCGTCGTCAACCGGCAATCCCCCCGCATCCGCAGGTTCGTCAGCAGCGGTCCATCATGCACCATAAGCCGTTTCCCTGCAGCAGATAGCTTTGCCTCGCGAACAGGCAGAAACGCCCGAAGCGCCACCGCCGCCTCGTCTCCCAGCGGAACCAGACGTTCCTTCCTGCCTTTTCCCCGCACCAGCACCGCGTCGTCCCGCCACCTCACGCTGTCCATATTCAAACCCACCAGCTCAGAGTTGCGGATCCCGCACCCATATAACAGCTCAAAGATCACCCGGTCCCGCTCCGGCCACGCCGCCGCCTCAGCCCCGTCCTTCTTCCCCGTCCCACCCTCCAGCGAGTTCAAAACACGGTTCACCTCCTCCATGCTGGGCACCCGCGGCAGATGCAACGGCCGCTTCGGCGTACTCACCAGCAGCGCCGGATTTTGCGTCACATTGCCCTCCTTCGCCAGCCATTTGAACCAGCTCCTCACCGCCGCCAGCGCCCGCGCCGCACTCGCTTTGGTCAACTCCCGCTCGTACAGCACCCCCAGATACGCCCTGATATGCAGATGTTCCACCGCCTCCACCCGCATTCCATCCCCCATCGTTTGTGTCAGATAGCTGCCAAACCCACGCACCTCCCGGGCATACGCCCGCACCGTGTGCTCCGACGCCCCCCGTTCATTGGCAAGCATCGCCAGAAACGCCTCCACCAACCCCTCGATCTCGCTCATAGCTCCTCAGTTCTCATCCCGCCGGCGAGCCTAACCCGCCCCAGCCCGCCGCTTACCCCGGGGATGATGCTCCCGGTGCACCTGCTTCAAATGACCTAGCGCCACGTGGGTATACACCTGGGTCGTGGCGATATCGGCATGTCCAAGCAAGGTCTGCACACTCCTCAAATCGGCCCCATGCTCCACCATGTGAGTCGCGCAGCTATGCCGAAGCCTATGCGGGCTCGCCTGCCGGTTCGTCGACCTGACCATCTCCCAGATCCATTGCCGCGTCAGCGCATTTCCCCTAATGCTTATAAACAAAGCCCTTTGCACCCCAGCCTTCACCAGCCCGGGCCTCCCGATCGCCAGATATCTCTCCAGCGCCTCTACCGCCGACCGCCCCAGCGGCACAATCCGTTCTTTATCCCCCTTGCCCCGGACCTGCGCCCTCGCCTGGTCCAGATGCAGGTCCTCCACCCGGAGCGACACAATTTCGCCCACTCGCAACCCACCCGCATATAGGAGTTCCAGAATCGCGTGATCCCGCAGCGCCAGGCCATCCGCATCCGCGCTCCGGGCCGCCACCCCGGTCACCTCCAGCATCTCCGCCACCTCGCTCTCCGCCAGCGACTTCGGCAGCACCTTCCAACTCGCGGGGGACTCCACATTCACGGTCGGATCATGCGCTATCCGCTTGTCCATCAACAACCAGCGGTAAAACCCTCGCAGACAGCTCAGCTTCCGCGCAATCGACCGTGAATCGACTCCATGCCCCCTCAACCCTTCCATAAATCCGCTCACATCCGCCTGCGTAGCCCTTGCCAGCAGTCCGTCGCGCCCTTCCATATGCTCCGCAAACTGCTCCAGGTCTGTTCGATACGCCTCACAGCTGGCCGGTCGCAATCCCTTTTCCACACGTAGATACGTCACATACTCCCGCACCGTGAGCGCGTTCCCGCCAACCTGCCCGCTTCTTTCCATAGAGCTCGATTATCCGCGCCCGCGCAACCCATCAGCCCTCCATCTCAGTCGCAGAACCCACCTAGCCAAGCACCAAGTCCGCCACTTGCATTCGTCTGGCACAAGCCAGCCTAGTCGCGCCGCAGCGCCTCGATCGGGTCCAGACGAGCCGCCCTCATCGCCGGCACCAGACCAGAAACCACCCCCACCAGCGTCAGAATCGCAAAGGACAAGAGCATCACCCCCGGCGAGGCACGCAGCACAATGTCGCCCTCATGGTTGGCCGTCTTATAGATATCCGAATACAGCGGCATCGCCGGTATCAAGTGCGCCACCACCACCGCCACCACCATCCCCACCGCCCCCGCCAGAAAGGTCAGCGTAAATGACTCCAGCAGAAACTGCTTCAGAATGTCCCACCTCCGCGCGCCCAGCGCCTTCATCAGCCCAATCTCCTTCGTCCGCTCTGTCACCGACACCAGCATAATGTTCATGACGCCCACCCCGCCCACCCCCAGCGTCATCGCGCCGATCACACCCAGCAGCACCTCCAGAGCCACCGAAAACTGCATGATCTGCTTCGAATCCTCGACCGTATCCCAGCTTTGTAAGGCCTTCTCATCCCGCGGGTCGAAGTGATGCCGCTGCCCCAGCACCGTCCTCACCGCCTGGATCGCGCGGAGATGCTCCGCCGGCACCGACGGCTCAAACACAATCGAGTCCGGATCGCGCTGTTGCCGCAACTCCCGGATCGTTGAAAATGGAAGAAAGGCATTCTCGTTGTCTGGCCCATTGTTCGACGAGTCTTGAATTTTGTTCCGCAGTACCCCGATCACCTCGAAGACTTGACCCTCGATCTCCACCGTCTCGCCAACCGGCGGAAACCCGTTGAACAGCTTCATCGCCGCATGTGGCCCGAAGATCACCACGTTCCTGTGATCGGCAAAGTCCGACGCTTCGAAGAACCTCCCCTGATCCACTACCAGCCGACGCATCTCGCCATACGGGAGCTCGATCAGCTTCGTCTGAATGTTCACCACCTTCGGACCGTATTGAAAAGAAAAGCCGTCGTCCGTCTCAGCCGAAACCGCCTTCAGAAACGGCACCGAATCCCGCACCGCCTCTACATCGCCATCCTTCAGCTTCACCTTCTGGCCCGATCGCTCCCCGCCTGCCTGCATCGAGGTCTGACCGCCCCACAGCATGATCACGTTATTCCCGATCCCCATGAATCCGTTCAGCACCTCTTCGCCCACGCTCCGCCCGTAGCTCAACAGCAGCACCACCGTGACCAATCCCCACGCAATTCCGAGCATAGTCAGCCCCGACCGCAGCCGATTCCGCAACAGCGACTGCACGCTTTGACTCACCACCTCAACCAGGTTCACAGGTTTATCTCCATCAATCCGTCCGCAGACATTCCATAGGCGTCAGCGCCGCCGCCCGCATCGCCGGATACGTTCCGGCCGAAAACGTGATCGCCGCCAATGTCCCCAGCGAAGCTGTCACCGCGACCAGCGAAATCGCCGGCACTGGCATAAAGTCCGGCATGGGCACCAACCGGAGCAGCAAACAGACTCCAACCCCAAGCGCCAGTCCCGCTACCCCGCTCACCAGCGTGATGATCGCGCTCTCAGCCAGAAATTGTCTGCGTATATCAGTCGCAGTCGCCCCCAGCGCCTTTCGCACGCCAATCTCGCGCGTCCGTTCACTCACCGCCACCAGCATGATGTTCATCACGCCGATACCGCCCAGCGCCAGCGTCAGCAGCGCCACCGCACCGAAGAACAGCGTCATTGTCGCAAAGATCCGTTCCGTGAACTTCGCACCCTCCAGCGTGTCCCAGATCCACACCGCATCTTTGTCTGCCGGGTCGAAGTGGTGCCGCTCCGCCAGAATCCGCGTCACCTGCCCCAGTGCTCTCTCGTGCGCATCCGCCGACACCGGTTGCACCACAATGTTGTTGATCCACCCCGGAAATACCCCGGGCTGCTCCGTCGGCGGGAAATCCCTCGCCATCGCCGAGTACGGCACAAACAATTGCGTATTGTCCGGACCAGAGCCATAGCTGCCATTCTGCTTCTTCTTCTCGAGCACCCCGATCACCTCATATGGATACCCCGCGATCATCAGCTTCTCTCCGATGACCATTTTGCCCGGATACAGTTGCCGGTTCGACTCCGCCCCCAGCAGCACCACGCGCCGCCCCTCATCCTCATCCGTCTGCGTAAACAGCCTTCCCTGCTCCACAGTCAGCGACCTGAAGTTCTGATACTCCGGCCACACCCCCCGCACCGCCCGGCTCGACGCATTCCACTGGCTCACCTCCGAAACCGTCCGCCGCAGCTCCGGCGACACATGCAGCACCAGCGGAGCCTCCCGCTTGATCGCAACTACATCGTCGATCGTCAGCCGAACATTCCTTCCCGCCGCATATCCGCCCGAAGGCATCCCCGTCTTGCCCGCAAACAGGATCGCAATATCGGTCCCGATGGTCTTCAGCTGCTTCCGCTGCTGTATGTTGAAGCCGATCCCCAGCCCCACCAGCAAAATCACCGATGTGATCCCCCATACGATCCCGAACATCGTCAGAAAGCTCCTCAGCTTGTTCTCCCAAAGCGCGGCGATCGTCTGAGTAAGGATCTCTCGAAAGGGCATAGGCTGTTCGCTCGTCTCTGAAGTCACCATACGCACGGACAGCGGCTATCGTTCCCTGCCGTCTTCCCCCACGCCCCAACCGTGAGAAAACGCCCACTGATAAACTCGATTCAGCCATGTTTGAAAACCTCAGCGACAAACTCCAGCGTTCCTTCAAGAACCTCCGCGGCCAGGGCACCATCTCCGACGAGAACATCTCCGACGCCATGCGCGAGATCCGCCTCGCACTCCTCGAATCCGACGTCAACCTCACCGTCGTCAACGAGCTGGTCGAGCACATTCGCACCCGCGCCCTCGGCGAAAAGGTCGCGACCGCGCTCAGCCCCTCCGAGCAGATCGTCAAAATCGTCCACGACGAACTCATCAACCTCCTCGGCCGCGACACCGCCCGCTTCCAGAAGTCTCCCCAGCCTCCATCCGTCATCCTCATGGCCGGCCTGCAAGGTTCGGGTAAAACGACGACCAGCGGCAAGCTCGCCCAGTGGCTCAAAAAAGCCGGTCACCGCCCCATGCTCGTCTCGGTCGACGTCTACCGTCCCGCCGCCCGCGAACAGCTAGCCATCGTAGCCCGCTCCACCTCCGCCCAGATCTACGAAGGCAAGATCACCGAACCCCAGCCGAACACCGAAACCGTCCTCCGCCTCGCCAAGGAAGCCAAGCGCGAAGCAGCCAACTTCGGCTGCGATATGCTCATCGTCGACACCGCCGGCCGCAACCAGATCGACGCCTCGCTCATGGACGAGATGGCGCAGCTCAAAAAGCTCCTCAACCCCAGCGAGATCCTCTTCGTAGCCGATGCCATGACCGGTCAGGACGCCGTCAACTCCGCCAAGGCCTTCAACGATCTCCTCACCATCACCGGAGCCGTCCTCACCAAGATGGACGGCGACGCCCGCGGCGGCGCAGCCCTCTCCATCCGACACGTGACGGGAGCACCCATCAAGTTCCTGGGAACAGGAGAGAAGTCCGACGCCTTCGAGCCCTTCCACCCAGACCGCATCGTCTCCCGCATCATGGGCCACGGCGACATCGCCACCCTCCTCGAACGCGCCGAGGCCACCATCGACAAGGGCAAAGCCGAGCAGTTCGCCAAGAAAGCCCTCTCCGGCGACGGCTTCACCCTCGAAGACTTCCGCGACCAGCTCCGTCAGATCAAAAAGATGGGCAGCATGAAGTCCATTCTCAAGATGCTCCCCTCGGTAGGCCCCTTCGCCGGTATGCAGCAGGCCGTAGAAAACGTAGACGAAGGCCAGTTCACCCGCGTCGAATCCATCATCAACTCGATGACCCAAAAGGAGCGCCTCGACCACGAGATCATCAACGGCAACCGCCGCAAACGAATCGCCCGCGGCTCCGGCACCACCGTCCAGGACGTAAACAACCTTCTCCGCCAATACGCCCAGATGCGCAAGATGTTCAAGTCCATGGGCGGAGGCGGCGGCATCAAAGCCCAGCAACGCATGATGAGCCAAATGCAGGGCAAACAAAAATTCGGGCGGTAGTACACTAAAACGAACTGGGCCTGGTAACACATTCCAACCGTGGAATATTGTAAGCTGTGCGGCGTGCTAATTGATTCCTCCTAAAGGGCGAGTATGACATCCAATAATCTTGCTTTGCTTGGCTTTACGCTGATCGTCGTCGGCATATTCTGCCCAATTGTAAGTTTACCGGTAACAGGCAACATGAATTATTTCTTGAATGGAAGAGGCGATGGAGTAATACTCCTGGCTTTAGCTTTACTGGGAGTTTGCTGCACACTCGTTGGAAGCGCTCGGCTGTCCTCTGGATGGGCCTTGACTGAAGCGTCACACATCTAAATTGAAGGTTCGAATCGGGTGCAGGTGCCTATATCTCGATTCTGAGATGTCGGCAGTCGTGCGAAAGCGCAAATCTGATACTCCTATACGGAGGCACATTGTCTTGCACAAAACACGACTTCATGAAGATGAGATCTTTTCTCAATACAAGTTTCGCAATCCAGACCGTGCAATATTGCGTGACGGCATACCCGATCCCGAAACGTATTGGCAACCGGATAATCTCCGTCTGCTTTTCGTTCTGAAGGAAGGCAATGATCCTAAGGGAAAATGGTCGCTGGAAGATGACTTGCGTGACTTTGTTGCGAGTGGTGCGAAATACAAGAGCTGGGCGAACTTGGCTTGTTGGTCCGCATTCGCGCGATCAGTTTCTTTTGATCTTACTAATCGAATAGATCAGCGATGGAGAGCAGATCAACTTCGACATTCGGCTTTTGTCAACCTGAAGAAAGTGGCGGGCGGCGCAACTGCCAACAATCAAGCGGTATTGGATTTTGCACTTCTGCATCGCGACCTTTTGCGTCAACAGATTTCTCTCTATAATCCTCATCTAACGATCGCTTGTGGATTGAATACCTTTCATGTGCTGGAGACAATCTTCGAGGGAACGCGTGAGAAGAATGAGAACGTCTTCTTCTACCTAAAGCACCAAACACTTGGAACTGTAATCGATTTCTATCATCCTCAAGCAAGAATTCGTGGGGGGGCACAGAGCTTCTTAGATATGCTACGGATCAATCTTGCTTACCACTTTCCCGAGAAGTACTCGTAGAGACATATTGGAGCGGGTGGGCGGGTGGCCTATGTCTCCATCCTGTAACGAAACGGGCACCCCATATCTCGATTCTGAGATGTGGGCATTTGTGCAAAGGCGAATCACCCCTCACCCGTCGTAAACCTCGCTCCGGTGCCGAATCCGCATCATCCAAACCAGCAGCTTCTCGTCATCAACCGTATAGACCACCCGATAATGACAACGCGAATCGCTACTCCTTCAGAACTTCGCTTGTCCAAGTTCAGAACGAGACCACTTCTATCCCGGGAATCATCTTGAAGTGACGAACATTCGCCGTCGCGACGCGATAACCAAGCTCCAGCGCAGTAACGCCGATCAGTAGATCGGCAAACGCCAGGTGGATGCCCTGAACTGACAGTTCGTCGTCAATGCGGCCAACCCGAAGTGCAATCGAAGCAGTGACCGGATGCACCGGCAAAGCATCATCAACTCACTTAACTGCTGACGCATGTTCTTCCGCTCCGGCGTATTCGCACGGGCTACCCCCATGAGCCATCTCGGCGAGCGTAACCACGGAAACAGCGACATCTTCTCCGCGAACCTGCGAAGCGATGTCTACCAGAACCTGCCGGGCATTCTGGCCCTTCCGTTCTGCTGCGATCAACACGCTTGAGTCGAGGCTCAGTCCCATGCCGGAAAATTCAGAGACTCACGGTGAGCAGAGACTGCCTCTGCGACGTCATGTGCGAACTCCTCATCGATCGCTGCCGACGAACCTTCAGGCAACATCGCGATGCACTTTCCAATCGAACGCCGCGCCGGAACCGGAGCATGCAGCACTGCGACTGCCAACGCACCATCGTCGATCACAACCTCAGCACCAGCACGCACACGTGCCAACAAACCGGCGAAGTCGCGCGAAGCTTCTGTCTCGGAGATGTGGATGACAGCCAAACCGACATGATACCTTGATCGCGAGAGCAGCATCCGAAAGAGCACGAACACTCTTCCCGATTTTCGCGGAGTAAGCCTGCGGATAAAATAGTCTTTAGCCGGTGACCAGACTGCGGCAAGCGATGTACCTGATGAGACTTCCCCCTTGTGTCTCACCTGTCTCAAGCCGCGCATGAAAACTCATCGGCAATTCGTTGTCGGACAACGCTTGCACTCACATGCCTCGGCCGTGCGGAGCACCTAAAATGGAGCATCATGTATCGTCATGCTCGCAAGTCTGCCAGCCTTCTTTTTGATAGTGCTTCTCTGTGCCTGTTTTTGCTCTTCTATCTCGGAGCTGGTACCGTGTGCGGCTGGAGCCAGACTCCCGCTGCCGCCTGGCGGGGTGTCCTGCAGGACGGAAGTGCGCGGCCCACCTCTCAGGCAAAGGTGGAGCTAGACGCAGGTGACGACCACAGGTTAACGACGACAGCATCCGATGGAGCTTTCGTCTTCGATTCTCTTCCGCAACAGACCTATCATTTGTCCGTCGAGGTGAATGGCCGTCTCTACCGCAGCTCCGCCCTGATTAAGATTCCGGCGCAAGCCGCATCGATAACTCTGACCTTCAAAGCTGATGGCGCGTTGGTCGTAGGAATCCAGCAGGAGAAGACAGCCGCAGGCGGGGAACAACTGACAAGCAAAGACGTCAGCGAAATCCCCCTCAACAAACGCGATTTCAGCCAATTGCTCCTGCTTGCAGCGGGTACCGCGGCAGATTCAAGCGGGGCATCGAATTTCACCCAGCAGTTCGCAATCAACGGGCAGCGGGGCGTAGAAGCGGTCTTCGCCCTTGACGGCGCCGACATCAGCGACCCAGAGATGGGCGGAGGAACGTTCACAAACTTCAACGTTGATGCTGTTCTCGAGCTCCAGTCCCTCTCCGGCGTTATGCCCGCCGAGGTCGGCCGGGGTGCATCCGGTTTCACCAACATTCTCACCCGGTCGGGTACTGACGGCCTTCACGGATCTGTCTTCGAGTTCCTCCGAAACTCCTCCCTCGACGCCCGCAACTACTTCGATCACTCCTCTCCAGTCAATCCGGGGCGCATCCCGCCTTTCAAGCGGAACGAGTTCGGCTTTACCAATGGCGGACCGGTCTTCTTGCCCCGCATCTACGACGGTCGGGGAAAGACGTTCTACTTTGTGGAATACCAGGGCTTCCGACAGGTACTTGGGACCACCCAGGTATTCGCTGTGCCCACATCCCAGCAGCGGTCCGGCATAGACACGACGGCATTTCCCGGCGACACGCTCCTAATCCCGGTAAATGGCGCGATCGCGAGCATTCTCACACGGTATCCTCTGCCGAACTACCCTCAAGGTACATTCGGCGTAAACACGTATGCCACCTCCTCCAAGGTAGTTACCAACGCCGATCAGTTTTCTATCCGTCTCGATGAGCAGCTTGGGGCAAAGGACCACATCTTCGGACGGTTCACGCTTGACAATCTGAACGGCCCTACCACCAACCCGGACCAGACCGTTCTCGATCCAAGCTTCGGTGTGGAGTACATCGACCGGCAGCGGAATGGACTTGTCACCTGGGTCCATACGATATCGCCGCGGCTCGTCTTTGAGTCCTCCCTCAGCGCCACACGCACGACGCCGTCTTTTCCGACGGCCAATCACACGGATCCGGCGATCAAATTCAACGATGCTCTCTTTGAGCCGTTCAATGCTCCGGGCGGTACGGTGACGAGAGCCTTCGGCAACCTGTTTCAGGCTCGCGAAAACGTCTCTGTGACCACGTCGGCCCACGCCTTCAAGGCTGGAGCAGAGGTTCGCCTGAACCGTGATTCCACCTACTTCGGAACCTCGCCGAACGGAGAATACGACTTCGGGGGAGGAACGGCTTACTCTCCTTCTGAAATCCGCTCGCAAAGCGGAATGCATAGCATCCATATCGGCGACCCCCTCCCCGACACCCTCTCAGCCCTTCTTACAGGAAGCCCCTTCGCCTATACCCGGGCCGTGGCGCCTTCGTATTTCTCAAACGGCGACAATATCGGTCCTGCAGCGGATAGCCGCAGTGCGTTCGCGGCCTATGCACAGGATTCCTGGAAAATAACGCAGCGAATGGTGCTCAACTACGGCCTCCGCTTCGAGCTGTATACGCCCATCTCGGACCGTGCGCGCCGCGCCTCCGGCTTCTATCCCACCGCGGACGGGGGACAGGATTTCCTGATCAATCCTCAACCGCGATATCGAACAGCCATGAACAACTGGGGTCCGCGCATCCAGGTTGACTATCGTTTCAGCGATCACTTTCGGGGACACGCAGGGGGAGCCTTGACAACGATCCCGCCGAATATCTGGCAGGTGAATGACTTGACCGGCGGTCTCCCGTTCGTGTTCTATCCACGGGTCACCGCGGCCCCGGGTGCACAGATCCCCTATGGGTTTCAGATCACTCCGTCGCAACTGCCGCGCGTATACACGCCTGCAGGGGTGGACATCTTTGCGAGCGGACGGCCGAACGACGTGCCCGCAAATACCGTTGTCGATATCAGCAGGCTGGAGAGGGATATCGCCTCCTTATCCGGTCAATCCTCGCCTCTGAATGTCCAGGCTATCAGCCGGACGTTCGGAAACGCCATGCTCGCGACCTGGACGCTGGGACTGGAGCGCTCGATTGGCAGTGTCACGGCTTCGGCAAACTACGTTGGCACCACGGCTTACAAACTGCCGCGTGTCTCTTTCCCGAACGCCTATCCTGGAGCTGCTCCGGCGTTTGCACACTTCACCCAATTCGATACAGCGGGCGTTCCCATCGGCGGCTTCGGCACGGAAAGTGAGGTCACAGCGACTTCCCACTCCAGCTATCACGCGCTACAGCTTTCAGCCGCAGGTCAGAGCGGGCATGGTGGACCCGGTATGCAGGCAAGCTATACCTGGTCCAAGTCGATCGATGACACCAGTTCTGTCGCTGGAACATCAGCCACAAGCACAGTAGGAGCGATCGCCCAGGCTGCGCCGCAAAACCCGTTCGACACCCACTCCGAGCGAGCCCCGTCCACCTTCGATCAGACACATTCGTTCTCCCTCAGCATGACGCAGGAGATTCCGCTTCAGACGCTCCCATTACTGGACGGGGTCAACAGGAAAGTTGTGGAAGGTTGGCAACTGATCAGCATCTCCAGCATCAGCAGCGGAACACCGTTCACGGTTTACTCCGGCATACAGCAGACCGGCGCAGGCTCCGCCAACTCCGACCGTCCGGACCAGATCGCCGAACCTGCGCTGTCTACCGCCCGCTCCCGCCGGGAGGATTATTTCGGACGTGGTAACGACAACGCCTCTTTTTTCTCGATTCCGATTAACTTGGCCGGTGGGACCGGACCTAATCAGGGGCGCTTTGGCTCTCTGGGGCGAAACACCTTCCGAGGACCTGCCTTCTACAACTTCGATATCTCGCTCGTGAAGGACACCCCAATAGGAAAGCGAAGGTCGGGCAGTGAGCTAATTAACGTACAGTTCCGGTCTGAATTCTTCAACATCTTCAACATCGTAAACATGGGCCTTCCCTCCAATACAATTCTGGGCTCAGGCTTCGGTCTCATTAACCGGACCGCTGGAAGCTCTCGACAGATCCAATTCTCCTTGAAGCTTGCATATTAGGCCGGGACTACACCGGTCTTGATCCCGACAACCGAAGGGGATCGCCGAAGTCGAACGGCTCGCAACCGACGGCGCGCCCTGATCACAGCCGCAGGGCCAATCGTTACCTGCATCGCTACGCAGGAACCTCTTTAGAAAGAGGATATTCAAAAACCTGCATCGACTCATGTTCAATTCGATCGCGACCGGTCTGTTTCGCGTGGTAAAGCGCCCGATCGGACGCCTCGAAGAGTGCATCTAGGGAGCCGTTACAGGGCAAGTCGCAGGTGGAAGCGCCAATGCTGATAGTGATCGTCTCGCCAAGAGGTGTCTTGTTGCGCAGCTTAAGATCACCAACCATACTACGCATAAGACGCGCAACGGATTCAGCGCCGCTCTTGTCGGTCCCGGGCAGGATTGCTGCGAACTCTTCACCGCCGTAGCGTGCCAGGATATCGAATTCTCGCTGAACGGATGCCGCGAGCGCTTGGGCGACCTGACGCAGACAGAGGTCTCCTTCAACGTGACCGAATGTATCGTTAAAGAGTTTAAAATGATCAATGTCGACGAGCAGAAGAGACAAAGGTCCACGCTGACGAGAAAGGCGGTTCCACTCGGCCTGAAACACGCGATCGAAATGGCGGCGATTCCCAACGCCCGTGAGCGGATCGGTCAGGGAGAGAATCTCCATAGCATCACGTGCGCTCTTCACCTCAGCCTGAGCCCGCTGATATCCGATCTGGAGCAGTGTAGAGCGAACGCCGTAAACGGCAAGTGAGAGGGCGATACTGCCGACTCCGCTCTTAAAATGATGTCGAGCAACGGAGATGCCGAGCGCAAGCACAGTTGCGGGAAACAGAACCGGGCTTCCGTTAACCAGGAGAAGCGCAAACGTTTCACCACGCCGGGAAACAGGAGGAATGGTTTCGCTAGGAGCGTGAAGCAATGCCAGAACCGCAAGGGTTATAAAAGGAAGGTCTATGATCACGTCATACAGACCTACAGGTCCATTGAAAGCGATATTGACGTAGTTGTACAGCGCAGCAGAAAGGGCATAAAGCCACAAAAATGCTGTGAGACTCCGGTAAAAGCGACGTTCCTCCTTCTGCACAGGGGCGGTTACAAATCGTAGCGTCGAAGCACAGGCGAGGACCAGATTTTCGATGTTGAACGTGAATGCAACCATTCTGCCGGATATGGGCTGCAGAGGTTGATGCGTAAACGGAACAACGTTAAAGATCACGACGTAGATCAGGAAGCCCATGATGGCTACCTGGATACCGCCGAGCCACAGAAATAGGGTGTTCCACGTTCCCTCTGTCTGTGAGGCAATGGTGAGAAGAACCGGAACGCCATACATGAAGTAAAGAATTTGTGATCCCGCTCCCAAGTCGACAGGCGTATTCAGAATGAACTCCTCACGGGCCGAAACCACTGCCGCAACGGTCCAGATGAAGAAGGCAAGGCTCAGCAGCGACCAGAGCAAACCCACCTGCGTTGCACTGTGACGAGCGCGCCAGATGCATACCAGAGATGCAATCGCCGGTGCCAGGACCAGGAACGGAGAGGACGCCTCTGCCGCATGAGCACGGAACAGAAGAATGCAAAACGCATGCAGGCCAACGAAGACGGCGGCATAAGCCCATAGAGCACTTCGTGTTAGCTGCGGACGGCGAATGATCATCTCTCTCATTGCAGCAATAACACAAGAAACGAGAGGAGGTCCATGCCACTTAGGTCGCAACCCGGCAAAAAGGCCTTCTACGACGACCCGAATCTCGATCAGCGAACTTGCGAAAGCTCAGCGGAGGTGTGGCGCGCCCTTGCTGAACGTACCCGGGGGAGACAGCGTCTTTCTCACCGGCGGAGCTGTCAGGTCACGCTTCGCTCCACTGAAGATGCTATCGCATTGTGAGATCAGGTAGTCGGCCGTGCGCGCGGCAAGTGCCTGGATGGTAAGGCCCGGGTTAGCGGAGCCTTGGGTCGGCATAACGGAGCCGTCCATGACGAAGAGGTTCGCCACATCCCAGGTGCGGCCAAATTTGTCGCACACTCCCGTCTCCGCACTCGCGCTCATGCGTGCACCGCCTACCAGGTGAGCGTAGCGAGCCTCCTGCACAATCTCCTTGGCGCTCGCCGCCGCCATAATCTCCATTACCTTTTTCTTGCCGGCTTCGATCATCTTCTTGTCGTTATCCTTCAGCGAGAAGGTGACCTTCGCAACGGGCAGTCCAAAGCGGTCTCTGTGGTCGGCTTCCGTTGCGAGTTCGACCCGATTGTCTTCCCAGGGCAGGATCTCGCCCAGCAGCCCAAGCGCGGACCAGTGGTTGTAGTCCATCATGCCGCGCCGCAGCCCCCAGCCCCACAGCCCTTTGGAGGCCATAAGCTGCTTGGAAAACGCAATGGGCAACGGGCCGACCGTCTGGACCGCATAGCCGCGGGCGAAGTCATTCTTTGGGTCGGTCTCGTAGAACTCCTCGGTCAGGGCGTGTGCCGGCGGGGCCTTGTACATCCGCACCAGCTCATCGAAGCGGCCCAGAATAACATTCCCCGCCTGCGCCATCAGATACTTGCCGAGCGTGCCGGAGGAGTTGGCGATGCCCATCTCGTGGCCCGGGCAAGCGGAGTTGAGCAGCAGCCGCGGGGTCTCGATGGCATAGCCGGAGACAATGACGACGCGCGCACGCTGGAAATGTTCCTCACCCCGCGCGTCGAAGTAGAAGACGCCGTCGGCCCGGCCATCTTTACCGAGCGAAACGCGGGCAACCATTGAGTTGTCGCGGATCTCGGCGCCGTGTTTGAGCGCGTCAGGAACGTGCGTGATCAGTGTGGACGCCTTCGCCCCGACCTTGCACGCCTGTATGCAGAAACCGCGGTAGATGCAGTGCGGCCGGTCGCCATGAGACGCGGAGAGGATGGCGACAGGGCCGCCGGCTGAGACGGGTATCCCAAGGGCGGTGCATCCCTTGATCAAGGTGTCGCCGACGCCGCCCATGGGATGCGGGGCATAGGGATAGCCGTGCGGTTTACCCCAGGGGTACCATGCAGGTCCCGCCACCGGCATCTCCTGCTCCAGAAGTTCATAGTATGGCTCAATCTCCTCATACGTGATCGGCCAGTCGGCGCCGACACCATCGCGGGTGTAGACCTCGAAGTCCGACGGATGGAAGCGCGGGGTGAAGGCAGCCCAGTGAACCGAGCCTCCGCCTACTCCCCGCCCGCAGTTGTTGGAGCCGAGCGCGAGGGGGTCTTCGCCCCCGGTAATGCGCAGATCGTTCCAATAAAGAGGGTGTGATCCTGCTTCGTCCGAAACCCAGTCGCGCTCAGTGTCCCAGAAAGGACCCGCTTCAAAGCCGACCACCTTCAATCCAGCGCGGGCAAGTCGTTGCAGCAGGACGCCGCCGGCCGAACCAACGCCGACGATGGCAAAATCGACCTCCTCGTCATCACGGAAGCGACGCTTTGGAATAACGATCTTCTGCATCGCGCCCAGCCGGTGAACGCCGTCGTCCTTGGGCTCCTCGAAGTGGCCGAAGAGTGGGCTGGTAGAGTCGAAGAAACTCAATGCGTTCCTCCCTGCCCTGGGTGGGTCTGGTGGCTGTCGCCTTTGCCCGCGGACTCTTCTATGCCGGAGAGAGTGTCCCGGGGCGCTGCCCATTCGTAGCGTTGTTCGCCCGTCTCCCACGGCTCGGGCTCCCCTTCTTCGAGCCGCATGTAACCGCGCGGATAGGCGGGACCGCCGAAGCCGACCTCGTCCCACGCCCACGGATGCGCGTAGTACGCCGAGGCGCAGTCGGAGACCAGGAGCGACCAGAAGCGGTCGATGTTCATCTGTCTCCAAAGGTCCTGCGCTGCAGATGGCTCGCCATCGTGTATCGATTTGAGAATCTGTTCCTGCTGCATGGTCTCAAGTTCGTGGAAGGGCTTGCCGTGGATCTCCTCGGCCATCGCGTCGAAGGCGCGGGCGGCAAGGCGATAGGCGTCCTGATCGGAGGGCATGTCTTCATAGCGATAGCCCTCCATGCGGTTGACGTAAAGACGCTCGTCGAGAGCCGGCAGGATGGCGATACGCCGCGCAGGGGTGCGGTCCTCCTGGGGAAGGATGCGGTCAGTAACCGCGAGCATTGTGGCGGCTTCTGTAGGGTTGAAGAAGCGGATTGCGGGAATGTTCGTGATACGCTCGAGCACGACGCGACGCGTGGTGGCGTCCCAGTAAGCCTGCTGGGACAGGGTACTGAAGCCTGGATAGTAGCCGGGCTGATCGCGCGCGGCGAACGGCTTTCCGGTATGAGGGTGGGTAACAGCTTCACGCTTCGGCTCTGCCATAGTTAACCGCGCTCCCGGCGCATTAGATACGCCATCATACCCAGCAGGCCGCACGCGGCGAAGAGCATCGGCGCGAAGATTGGCGGCCCATACAGGACGTTGTAAAGAGGCTTCTTCTTCCCTGCTGGCCGGCGAAGGATGCCGCGCACATGGAAGCCGGTTCCAATAACGCCGTTGAGCATGGCCGCGCCTGCTGCGAGCGGTAGCGCTGAATCAGCGATGCGGCGCGACTTGAGCGAGCCAAGCGCGGCGCCCGCAAGCAACGGCGTCAGCAGAATCGGCGACCACTGCACGCGGTACTTGAAGTTGTCCTTGAAATGCGAGTACCAGGCCTCCGCCCCGGAACAGATCACCCCGACTGCCGTCACCACGCAGAGATGCTTCTGGAACCGGCCAGTCCGGATATCATCGCGCCAGCCGTATCTGCGCAGCTCAGTACCCTCCGCCTGGATTGCCTTACCGTTCCACCCGGCAGCCTCCTCGCGCTGAAGATAGGAGGCGATGACCCCGAGATAGGCGCTCGTGCCGAAGAGCAGAGGCGCAAAGATCGGCGGACCCATCACAAGGTTCGTGACCGGCATCCGCCAGCCGCCGGGCTTGCGTGCGATGCCGCGGATATGGAATCCGAAGCCGACGATCCCATCGAGCAGCGTGACGACGCTGGTCCAGCGCAGGAACGTTCGAGCGAGCCGACCGCTGAAGAAGCTGGCAACCCCCGCCGCCGAAAGCACGCCTGACAAAATCACCGGAGTGTACATGACCGGATTCGAGTACCCGCCGCGATAGTGCTCGTAAGCCACCTCCGCTCCGCTGACCAGGCTGGTTCCGGTCACGAGCAGCGACATCGAGCGCTGAAACGTTCCGTGACGGATATGATCGAGCACAAGCTCCGACGGAGCGCGAAGCGGCGCCGGAACGAGCTTGATGAGGGCAGTCGGGGAGGTGTCTGGAAATCTCACGAGCCGGCACGCTCCAGTTCGATCAGCGAGGCAATGCTCGCCGGGATTTCGGAGCGCTTCTCCGCTGCGGGCTGATCGCCGTCCAGGTCGCCGGTATCCCAGACAATCGCGCGCACCCAGCTTCCGCCTGCGTTGGCGATGAGAATGGGGAACGTCGAGAAGTGGCGGCGTTTGTTGTCGAGCAGCTCATCCGGAATGTGGATGTCTTCCAGAAGCAGCTTATTGTGCGAGAGAAGCTCTATATGGGCGTCGCCTTCGACGTGCTGGTCGCCGTAGCCGCCGGTCGAGAGGGCGTCGATCCCCATGCCCTTAACACCGCGCTCGACCAGGTATTTCGCGCCTTCGCCGGTCATGTATGGCCATTCGGTCAGGAACTCCTTTGTATTCACGCGCCGGTCTCCCCACCCAGTCTTCAACAGCACGAAAGTACCCTCCGTCAGAACGTGCTCATGCTTGCGAAGATCGTCCGCGACGATGCCGTGTGAAGGAGCGAGAGGACGCAAATCGACCGCGACACAAGGCCCGTAAAAGTGCGACAAGGGCAGCTCGCTGATCGCCGGAAGATGCGGAAGATAGTGAAAAGGCGCATCCACGTGTGTTCCGGAGTGGGTCATCACCTGCAGCCGCTCCACGGTCGCTCCATCCACAGGCACCCGCTGCACATACAGAACTGAGTTGGGCGGCTGACCCGGAAACTGCGGGGCATCGGTGAAGAGAGGCTGACTCAGGTCATAGATCATCGCGAAATGCCTCCGCATCCGAATGTTTGAACTCCAGGCCAAGCCCAGGCCGGGTAAGGTCAGGATGCATCGCACCGTTGACCGGCTTACAAAATCCATCAAACAGCATCTGCTCAATACGCACGTGGTCGTGGAAGTACTCCAGGTGGCGCAGGCTGCGTACCGCGCATCCCAGGTGCATGTGAATGCTCGGTGCGCAATGCGCGGAGAACGGAAGCGGATGCGCATCGGCCAGCTCGGCCACATCCATGAAGCCGGTAACACCGCCGCAGCGGGTCGCGTCTGCCTGTAGCACGTCAACTGCTCCTGCATCGAGCATCCGCCGAAGGTTCATCGCTTCCCAGCCGTACTCTCCCGCGGCGATGTCCATGCCGGCCGGAGTTCGATTGCGCAAAAGATGCAACCCGTCGAGATCATCCGAACTAACAGGCTCTTCGAACCACGTGACATTCCATTCGGCTGCGAATCGTTCCGCGAACCACAGCGCCTGCTTGCGGGAGTAAGCGCCGTTCGCATCGACGAACAATTCCGTATCCGGGCCGATGGCCTCACGTGCAACGCGCACACGTTCCAGGTCTCGCGACGGCTCCGTCCCGATCTTCATCTTGACTCGGGAAATTCCGTCTCCAACCCAACCGGAGAGTTGGTTGCGAAGCTGTTCGTTCGTATAAGTCGTGAAGCCGCCGGACCCATACACCGGAGCGCCATCGCGCATCATTCCCAGCAAAGACACGAGTGGCTGTCCCAGCAGCTTCGCCTTAAGATCCCACAGCGCAATGTCTATGGCGGAGAGCGCCGTGGCTGCTATACCCTCCCGTCCATAATTACGTTGCAGGTGTCTTACTCTGGAGAAAATGCCTGGAATATCAAGCGCATCGTATGTCAGGACAGCATGATCTAAGAGGTCCTGTACCAGAGGCGCGGTCACCTTATGCGAGTAGCTGTAGCCGATCCCTCGCGCATCGCCTGCCTCTACTTCGACAAGTATCAACGTAGTCTGCTTCCACGCAAAGGTTCCATCTGCTTCGGGAGCATCCGTCGGCACAGTGTACGAACGTGCTGTGCCGGTACGGATCGGGAACGAACAAGACATAACAACTCCACTACACGGCTGCAAGCCAAACACGTTGCAGCCCTCTCAAACGATTTGTCTGACCTTATCGCTGGCGGCGGTAAGGGCAATCTTCATTCGATTTGGCTCACCCCGCATCAGGGCCTCGGAGAACTTCTCCGCCTGGCTTGCCGTAATCTTCGCGGGAAGCATCGCGGTGAATGGATCGACGACGGCCTCGATAAGAACTGGACCCGGCATCGCGAGTGCGCGGTCTAATTGCGCGCCGCAGGTCTTCGGATCATCGATGCGCACACCCTCCGCCCCAACCGCCTTCGCAAGCGCGACGAAGTCGATAGGGAAGAGTTCGCATTGATACTCAGGATTTCCCTCAAAGACCATCTGCTCCCACTTGATCTGCCCCAGTGTGTTGTTCTTGATGATCACCAGCTTGATCGGCAGCTTATAGGCGACAGCGGTGATGATTTCGCCCATCAGCATGGTAAAGCCGCCGTCCCCGACGACCCCGATCACCTGCCGGTCCGGAAAGGCAATCTGGGCCGCGATCGCATAAGGCATGCCACACGCCATGGTGGCCAGGTTCCCCGAACAGGAGTGCATCTGGCCGAGCTTGGCAGGCATGTAGCGGGCCCAGACTGTCGTATTCGTTCCACTGTCCGAGACGATGATCGCATTTTCCTTCGTACGCTTTCCAAGCTCCCAGCCAATCACCTGCGGCTTCATGGGAGTGGCCATGTTCGTACCTTCCTTCTCCAGACCTTTCATCCACTCCTTCATATCTTTCTGCGCACCTTCGAGAAAGCCGCGATATGTATTGCGCTTGATCTGAGGGATCAGGGTGCGAAGCGTCTTCTTGGAATCTCCAACCAACCCAATATCTACCGGATATCGAAGGCCGATTCGCTGTGCGTTCGAATCGATCTGGACGCACTTGCAATCTCCCGGAGCCGGTAGGAACTCGATATACGGATACGACGTGCCGATCATGATCAACGTGTCGCACTTCTCAAGAACATCCTGCGACGGCTTCGTCCCCAGCAAACCCACACCGCCGGTAGTGTAGGGAGAGTCGTCCGGCACAGATGCCTTGCCCAGCAACGGCTTCACAATAGGCGCCCCCAGCAGTTCGGCAAGTTCAAGCAACTCCTCCGTCGCATGAAGAGCGCCCTGGCCCGCGAGAATGGCGACGCGCTTGCCACCATTCATGATCTCGATTGCACGGGCAAGATCCGTCTGAGTCGGGAAGTTGCCGCTGATCGCCGGATGGGTCGAGGTATGATTCGCGACATTGCGCTGGGAGCGGTCGCGTTTACCCACGGTCTGTTGCTGCACGTCGATAGGGATAGTGATATGGGCAACGCTTCGCTTCATAATGGCCGACCGGATAGCAAGATCGGCGACGGGCTCCATATGCGGCGCGGACATGACTCGCTCGTTGTAACATGCGACGTCCATAAAGAGCTTGTCCAGTTCCACGTCCTGCTGCTGGAACGTACCGGTCACATCGTTGAACTGCATACCGGTAATCGCAAGCACGGGTTGCTGATCCATCTTGGCGTCGTACAGGCCATTCAGCAGGTGGATGCCGCCGGGACCGGAGGTGGCGAGGCACACCCCAAGCCGGCCCGTGAACTTGGCATAAGCGCACGCCATGAACGCAGCCGACTCCTCGTGGCGAACGTGGATGAAACGTATCTTGTCCTGGGCTTTCCGAAGGGCTTCCATGACACCGTTGATTCCGTCTCCGGGCAGGCCAAAGATCGTGTCAACACCCCACGCAATGAGGCGCTCTACGAGAACATCTGAAGCATCCATGCAAATCTCCTTCGAGGAAGGCTCAACCGTGCATAGGGCCCTGAACAAACTAGACGCTTACGGAAGACCATTGGTTGCCGGACTTGTCGAGGTCTCTAGGCAGCTCCTCCGCCCGCTCCAGGCTTGGGCTTTTTCAGCAGGAATGCGAACGGAACGCAGAACGCGCAGAGCAGCGCGAAGTAACGCAACACATCGACATAGGCCCAAAGCTGCGCCTGGCTGTTCAGTGCCGTATTCGTCAGTGATACGGCCCGCAGCATCGCGCGCCTCGGTCCGGCATGCAGTTGCATCTGGGCGCTGAGATCGCCAAGCTGACGGCGCAACAGCCAACTTGAACCGGTGTACCAGTGAACGTTGTCGTTCCGGTGACTTTGCAGATGCCGCTGTGAGATCGTATTCGCGGCCGATATGCCGATGCTCCCGCCCACGTTGCGGAGAAAGTTGAAGATGCCGCTCGCATTTCCCGTCCCACCCTTGGTGACGGTTCCGAGAGCCACCTTGGACAGCGGAACGAAGATCATCGCCAGGCCCAGGCCGCTGACCGTGATGGGCCAGAACAGCGTCGTGGGAGAGATATCAAGCGTCACGAAGCTCAGCCACAGGCCGGAGAATCCAAGCACCGCAAATCCGGCCGCGACGATCCAGCGCGGGTCCATCTTGGAGACGAGGAAACCCACGGCCACCGACGAGGCGATCGAGCCCAGACCGCGAGGGCTGACGGCGAAACCCGACGCCGTTGCGCTATAGCCAAGCAGCGTCTGGTAGAAGACCGGCAGGATAGTCGTAAGGCCGTAAAGAACGCCACCCAGCGCAAACACCAGGGCGCACCCAATGGCAAGGTTTCGATCGGTGAGCGCGCGCAAGTTCACCAGCGGCTTGGGATGTTTGAACTCCCAGATCAGGAATGCAGCGAACCCGAAGACCATGATGGCGGTGGACCAGCGGATGCGCGCATCGCCAAACCAGTCCTGCTCCTGTCCCTTGTCGAGCATAAACTGCATGGCGGCAATCCAGAGACCCAGCAGGCCAAGACCTACGCCATCCAGCTTCCCGGGCTTGGCGTTCTTGATATACGGCGGGTCTTCAAGAAACTTGCTCTGCAGCAGCAGCGCCAGAAGGCCAATGGGGATGTTGATATAGAAGGCCCAGCGCCAGGAGATGGCGTCCGTGAGATATCCCCCGAACGCCGGTCCGATCACCGGCGCGAGCACCACGCCCAGGGCATAGAGCCCGAGCGCCTGTCCCTGCTTCTCCGGCGGAAAGCTCTCGACCAGAATCGATTGCGACAGCGGCTGCAACGCTCCTCCGCCCGCACCCTGGATCGCTCGCGCGAGCAGGATCAACGGCAGCGTCGGCGCGATGCCGCAGCCGAACGAAGCAATTGTAAAAACCACGATCGAGAACATCAGGAACCGCTTGCGTCCGAAGCGCTCCGACATCCAGTTGCTTGCCGGGAGGAACACCGCATTCGCAACCAGATAGACCGTGAGCACCCACTCTGCTTCGTCGGTCGTCGATGCCGTGCTGCCCGCGATATACGGCACCGCGACGCTGGCTATGCTGGTATCCATCACCTCCATGAACGTGGCGATCATCACGGAGACTGCAATCAGCCACGGGCTATGCTTCGGCTTCCAGTTACCGCTCCCACCGCCCGGCATCAGGCCCGCTCCGCAAAGACAAATGGCCTCATCGTATCCAAACCTTCGGTTCCACGGACATGCCGGGGGCCAGACGCTCTTCACCTGGTTGACCTGCATTCAACCGGATGCGTACCGGAAGCCGTTGCACCACCTTCACGTAGTTGCCCGTTGCATTCTCCGGCGGCAGCAAACTGTAGATGGCTCCGCTTCCGCCGGGAAGCGCCTCGACATAGCCCTGGAACTTCTGCGCAAGTGCATCCACGTAGATCGTGACGGATTGGTGCGGCCACATCTTCTTGATCTCCGTCTCCTTGAAGTTAGCCGTAACCCAGATGTCGTTGGTCTGTGTCAGCGCGAACATCTCCTGGCCGGGCGCTACCTGCGTGGCAAGCTGCACCTGTTTGTCGCCGATAATCCCGTCCTCCGGCGCATAGATTCGGGTGTATTCCAGATTCAGTTCTGCCTGGTCCGCCTGTGCCTTCGCTACCAGCACGCTGGCCTTCCGCTGTGCGAGCGTCTCGCGCTGTGTACTCACCTGCCGAGGCAGATTCTGCCGCGCCTGCTTCTCCTGCGCGATCGCCATTGCCAGTTGCGCTTCGGCCTGCGCTACGGATTTAGCCGCAGCATCGGCCGTCTCGCTGCGTGAGGTTACGACCGCTGCCTGCGCCCGGGCCTCCGTGGCACGCTGATCGTACTGCTCCCACGACACCTCTTCCTTCACGACCAGCAACCTGTAGCGCTCTTCCTCGCGCGCGGCATTGGCACGATTCGCCTCCGCCTGCCGCAGGTCCGCGAGCGCCGACCGGTACCTCTCCTGTGTAGCCGCGACGTTCGCCTCGGAGCTTGCCGCGTTCATCTCGGCATTGACAACCTGCGTGGACTCATTGGTTGCCGTAATGGGAACGTTGGGCGCCTGCGCTCGGAAGCTCGCCTGCGCCTGCGCATAGTTCGCGCCCGACTGCTCCTTGGCAACCTGGTTATCGCGTGGGTCCAGTTCCACAAGCAGTTGCCCTTTCTTCACGCGGTAGGTGTTCTCCACGTACACCGCCACCACGATGCCGCTGATCCGCGGGCTGATCGGATCGGTGTGCCCGTCCACGAACGCGTCATCCGTAGTCTCGTAACTGTCGAGATAGCGCACCAGAATGATCGCCGCGATGACAAGAACAACGAAGCCGACAACAATGAGAATGGTTGCGATCGGGTGACCTTTTATCCAGGCCCGGACCCGCTGCACAAGCGGCGGCTTCTTCTCCTTCTTGTCTTCTTTTTTGTCCTCCCCGCCTTCCTTGTCCCCGCCTTGCTTCTCGTCACCGCCCTTCCCGCCACCGTCACACTCTTCGCCCTTGCTCCCCTTGTCCTCTCCCTCGCCCTGCCCACCATGCTTCTTGCGCAGTTCTTCCACCTCGGCGCGCAGACGGGCCTGCTCGTCATACAACATGCGCAGCGCCAGGTCCTTGTGCGCCTCGCTGGCGTGCTGCTGGTCCTCCGGCTGCGTTTCGGGCATCCTTATTTCCTCAGAAGTTGCGGAAGCGTAACCTCGGCGTCGCCCATGGCGCGAGCGAGCGAGACCTTGCCTAAATTGTGCTCAAAGACTGCCGTAATGTAATCATCGTCCGCCTGCGCCACGGCCTGCTCAGCCTGCACTACCTCCACCGTATCGGCGACACCCGCGGCGAAGCGGTCGCGCGACTGTACCAACGTATCGTGGGCAAGCGTAACGTTGCTCTTCGCAACATCCACCTGGTCGGCGGCCGAGTTTAAATCGATGAAAGCCTGGCGCACATCCTCGTCCACCTGCCCGCGCACATCCTCAAACTCGGCCTTCCGCTGCCGAAGCGCGGCAGATGCCTGTTCGATATCGCCGCGAATGCGTCCGCCCTCATAAATCGGAACCGTAAGCGTGCCGGCCACCGTATACACGCCGGTGGACTCGTGTGATGGCGTAATGCCCGCCGCGCCGAAGTTCGCCGTTACCGCGACGCTGGGCAACCTCTCTGCATGGGCTGCCTTCACCGACTCCTCTGCCGCCTTCACCCCAGCAGCGGCCGCCTGCAGATCCGAACGTGCGGCAAACGCCCGTTTAAGCGAACTCTCCATCGAAAACTCCGTCAACGGCGCATAGCGATAGCCGTCTACCGTCTTGTATTCCTGTCCCAATGCCAGCCCGACAATCCGCGCCAGGCGCAGCTTCTGCGTCTCCAGATCAGCCTGCAACGAGCGCAGCCGCTGCTGCTCGGTCTGCAACTGCACCTGCGAACGCGTCACGTCGATACGAGCGGTCAGACCCGCCTCCAGCCGGTCCGCTGCCTGTTTGTAGACCGCCCGATCCGTCTCGACCTGCGCCGCCGTAGCATCGATTCTTGCCTTGGTCGCGACCAGTTGCAAGTATCCGCCTCCCACCGCGAGCACGATCAGGTCCCGCGCATTGCGGCTTGCCTTGATGTTGGCCTTCAGGTTCTCCGTGGCGCTATGCAGATTCCGGATTCTGACCAGGTCGAACACAGACTGATTCAGCCGCGCAGCCCGCGCATCGTAGAAGTTGAACTTCACCGACTCCGGAAAACTCTTGGTCTCAACACCCTGCGTCCTCAGGTTCAGGCGCTCGAACTCTTCACTAATCGCCGAATCCACCTGCGGCAGCAGCTCGCTCCTTGCAACCTGCCTCTGTCCCGTCGCCTGCTGCACTGCGGCAGATTGGCTGATCGCTCCGAGATTCTCTCGGAGACCCATCGCCAGCGCAGCTTCGAGTGTGAGTGAAAGAACCCCCTCCGGCGCTGAGCCCGCGGGTACGCTGCCGCTGTAAGGGCCTTGCACACTCACCGTGCTGTTGATGATGTCTACGGAATTGCCGCCACCCGAACCGGTCGTCTGCTGCATTATCGAGACCGAGCCTGCCAGCGCCGCCTGTCCAGAGAGCGGCACCTGGGCCGCCCGGGTTGGACTGGCAGTCGTCTGCGATGGGCTTTGGGCTCTGATCGACACAACCGGGCAAATCACCAGGAGCCCCGGCACAAGCATTCGCAAGCCCGTGACACAACGGTACTCGCGCACACCCCGGCACGAAGCCGGTTGCCTTTGGAGCTGAAATCGCGAAAGACTTCGCGATGCTCGGTTCAATACCTGCTGCAACAATGTCGAGAGCCCTCGAAATGCTTAGCGTTGAAGATGCCGCAAGCGCATTCGCAGGTTGCCGTCAAACCCTGAGACATATCTCTCGAGCACAATAGATCCCGTTGAAAATTTCACGACACAAAACAATCCGGAGCACCGAACCTCCGGTCTTCATCGACGTGCTTGCTTCTAAAATCTCAGCAAAAGCAAATAGGTTGCACCCTGTAAACTTGAACCATACTGCAAAAAGCGTTCACCATCGCCCACTACACACGCCATCGCGCGGAAGCCACGGAATCGCAAACAAGGAAAATCCAATGATCCCCCGATATACCCGCCCCGCTATGGGCCGCATCTGGTCCGATGAAAACAAATACCGCTGCTGGCTCACCGTCGAGGTCGCCGCCTCCCAGGCCCTCGCCAGCTTCGGCCTCGTCCCCCAGTCCGCCGCCGACACCATCCGCGACAAGGGCGCCTTCACCGTAGACCGCATCAGCGAGATTGAAGCCGAAGTCCGCCACGACGTCATCGCCTTCACCACCACCGTAGCCGAGCACATCGCAGACCCCGAAGCCTCGCGCTGGCTCCACTACGGCCTCACCAGCACAGATGTCGTCGATACCGCCCAATCCCTCCAGCTCAAAGAAGCCTCGGCGATCATCCGGGCCGGCATCGTTGCCCTCTCCGAGATCCTCAAAAAACGCGCCATCGAGTTCAAACACACGCCCATCATCGGCCGCACCCACGGCATTCATGCCGAACCCAGCACTTTCGGCCTCAAGCTGCTCCTCTGGTACTCCGAGATGCAGCGCAACCTCACCCGCTTCGACGCCGCCGCCGAAGACCTCCGCGTAGGCAAGCTCTCCGGAGCCGTCGGCACCTTCGGCCACCTCAAGCCCGAGCACGAAGAAGCCATCTGCGCCCAACTCGGCCTCACCCCCGTAGCCATCGCCACCCAGGTCGTCCAGCGCGACCGCCACGCCGCCTATATCTCCACCCTCGCCGTCCTCGCCAGCACGTTAGACAAGATCGCCACCGAAATCCGCCACCTCCAGCGCACTGAAGTCCGCGAAGCCGAAGAGTTCTTCTCCGAAAAACAAAAGGGCTCGAGCGCCATGCCGCACAAGCGCAACCCCATCACCAGCGAGCAAATCTCCGGCCTCGCCCGAGTCATCCGGTCCAACGCTCAAACCGCCTTCGAAAACGTAGCCCTCTGGCACGAGCGCGACATCTCCCACTCCTCCGCAGAGCGCGTCATCCTCCCCGACTCCACGATCCTCGCCGACTACCTCCTCGCCAAAACCGAGAACCTCATCGCCAAGCTGTTGGTCTACCCCGTCCGCATGTTGAAGAACCTCGAATCCACCGGCGGCCTCATCTTCTCCGGCCAGCTCCTCCTCGACCTAGCCGAATCCGGCATGTCCCGCGAAGACGCCTACCGCCTCGTCCAGACCCACGCCATGCGCAGCTGGAAAGGAGACCTCATCTTCCGCGACGAAATCGCCAAAGTCCCCGAGATCACCGCCCGCCTCTCCCCCGAAAAACTAGCCCGCGCCTTCGACTACAACCGCCAGCTAGCCAACGTAGACGCCATCTTTACCCGCGTCCTGGAAACCTAGCCGTCGCGTTGCGATTTACTTATTTGTTCTGTGTTTTTTGCTGTAGGCTTCTCTCTTGCTTGTCATCCCGCAGCGCAGCGAGGGTACCTGCGGTTGCTGTGCCTTTGTCGCTTAGAGATACCCCACGTGCCATTAGCCATGACGCGATTACACACCATGCCGCACCGCCCCCAGTCCGTGCCTTGTTCCAATCCCTCAACGCATGAGAGGATTTCCCTATGAGTGATTTCATCCCGAAAGCAGCCGACATCAAGACACGCGGACTAGGCCGAGCAGCGCAGAAGCTCCAGGCAGCCCGCGAAAAAGCCGCGAAAGCAAATGGCAGCGGAAACCAGCTCGCAGGATCATCCGTGACCTCGGTCAAAGCGAAAGACTCCTTCGCGGGTACCAAGAAGACCACCTTCCAGCGCAAAGCCGTCTAGGGATATATCGCATTCCCTTCAGGCAAGTCGATGTCTTTGAAGCACGCTCCTGCACATCAGCCGGATGCCTGCTATTTTGGTGCCGAGGCACGGCGCATTGCGCGAGGCGCGACCCTCCACGAAATCATCGTGTCCCAATCTCTCGTCCAAATCGTAGACGCAGCAGTAGCCGAAGCCTACTACCGTGGCGGCCCCCACCTCGTCTGCCATCCCGGCTGCTCCCAATGCTGTATCGGCGTCTTCCCCGTCGCACACGAGGACGCCGCCCGCCTGCGCGAAGGCCTCGAAGCCCTCGAACAAAAAGACCCGGCCAAAGCCACCCGCATCCACGCAAGAGTAACGCAATCCCTCACTCGCCTCGACCCCTGGTTCCCCGGCGACCTCGCCACCGGCATCCTCAACGAGGACCACGAAGCCGCCATCCTCTTCGAAGAGTTTGCCAACGACGAGCCCTGCCCCGTTCTCGACCTCACCACCGGCACCTGCGACCTCTACCAGCACCGCCCCATCCTCTGCCGCACCTTCGGCCCACCGATGCGCACACCCGGCGACAACGGAGAGGTCAACCTAGCCACCTGCGAGCTCTGCTTCGTCCACGCCTCGACCGAAGCGATCGCCGCCTGTGAACTTGACCCCACTCTCGCCGCCCAGGAGGAAGCCAGCAACCAGGCCTTTAACGAAGTCCACAGCCTCCACGGTCAAACCCTCATAGCCTACGCCCTGCGCCGGCAGCCGTAATCGATCCACCTTTATCCCTCTTATCACCGTCACGCGTTGCCAATCCGCAGCCGGATCCATCTACCGCCCAGCCGCAAACGTCCTTTCGCCACCCCGCATCGGCGGCTGGGCCTTCAGAAACTCAACCGTCCCTTCGATCACGGGCTTGGAGCACTCCGCCGGAGCCAAATGCCCGCAGCCATCCACCACCTCCAGCACCGACTGCGGAACGCTGCCGTGAATCGCCTCGCCCGTCGCCAGCGGAATCAGTTCATCCTGCGCGCCCCACACAATCAGCATCGGCTGATGAATATCATGCAGCCGGAAATCCAGCAGATCGCGCCCGCTGAGCATCGCCTTCGTACTCCGGTTTAGCACCCACGCATTATTCCTGAGCCGTCGCAGCACGTCCTTTGCCGCAAACCCCGGCAAATTCGGCGGCTTCGGCGTAAGCATTCCCATCAGCTTTCTAACCCCGGCGAGATCGGTCGGCGTAAACAGCTCCGGCCCAAACGACGCAGGAAAATAGATTCCCGCGCTGTCATACACCATCAGCCTGTCCACCATCTCCGGATGGTCCAGCGCCAGCTTCATCGCGATCCACCCGCCCATCGACCAGCCGCCCACATCCGCCCGAGTCAGGTGCATCGTCCGCATAAACTCGACCACCAACGCCTCCTGCATCGAGATCGAATAGCTCACATTCGGACGCGGCGACCGCCCATACCCCAGCAGGTCTGGCGCATAGACATGAAACCCCTGCGCGGCAAGCGCCGGAATCATCGCCCCCCAGTCCTCGCCCCGCGCACCCAGCCCATGCACCAGCACCAACGGCGTTCCAGCACCAGCCGCACCCTTCGGCGGCAACGCCTCAAAGTAGTGGATCCGGTAGCCGTCCACCATCGCGTACCCGCTGCGAACACCCTCGCGCCAAAGCTGAAACCGGATCTGCCTGTCCGCAACCCAAAGCGGATGGAAATAAAAACCCACTCCGCCAATCAGCGCAAGCGCCACCACAACGGCAATCACCCGCACGGCCAGCTTCATGGCTTCTCTTCTCCCGGCAAACGCGTCCGGCAACCGTCCCGGGACCTCACTTCAGCGGCTTGCCAAACTCTTCCCCAAACACCGTATGGCCGATATCGAAGCGCCCGCCATCGAACTTGTCCGAGCCCGTCCCATGTCCAATCGCCAGCAGCGCCACCACCCAGTAGCTCAGCGGCAGCCGCAGCGCCTCATGCACCTTCTCCTGCTCAAACCCCTCCATCGGAGCCGTATCGTATCCCATCACCTCGGCCATCAGCATCATGTGCGTAAAGGCCAGCGTCACCTGTTTGGTCAGCCACGTCTGCATCTGTCCGCTGCTGAAGCTCGAAAGATAGTTCGGCACGCTGTTCTGGGCCTGCGCCGCGTAGCTCTCCGGCATCCCGCCCCTGCGTCCCTGCTCCAGCATCAGGTCAAGATCCCTTCGCCACCCATCCGCATCGCCGCAGGCCACAATCACCGCCGACGCCTCTTCCACCTTCCCCTGGTTGAAGCTCGCCGCACGCAGTTTCTTCTTCTGTTCCGCCGTCTGCACCACCACAAACCGCCAAGGCTGCATGTTGTATCCGCTCGGCGCGTGCAGCCCCGCATCCAGAATCTGCCGCAGGTCCTCTGCCGGAATCGGCGCGCCGTCGAAGCTCGGTGTCGCTCTCCGCTCCTGGATCGCCTGGCTCAATGTCTTCTTTATCTTCGTCATCGTTCTTCTTTCTTTACCTCATAGATTGCCAGTTCCAACCTGGGAAGTCAGCACGGCTCGTTCATCTGCCAAAACGATTCTAACCATAGCATCACAGCATCAAAGCCCCGTTCAAAATCCCGCACGGCCGACCCGATACTTAGTGAATCGCGCTCATCGCCTGCTCCGTGGCAAACGGGTTCTGCCCCGGAGCCTCGGCAAACATCCACACCCCATGGAACGGCTTGCGCATCTCCGGATACGCCGCCAGCAGCGCAGCCATGGCCGCATCGTTGCGTTTACTCGCAGCCGCCGCATCGCCAACCTGATCCACCTTCAGGTGCGCGATCACATCGATCTTGTCTTTCCCCAGCGAGTCATCCACCCCCAGGCCAGTAAAGTGATACTCCGCACCGTCCGCAGCCTTCACGACCAGCGGAGCCTCCGCACTTACCCCGTCCGATAACGCCGGAGGCGCAGCCGCACTCTGCTCCGTCTTCAGCTTCTCCGAGTGCGTGCTCTGAACAAAATTCGCCGGCAGCAGCAGATTCTCCGCCTCTTGGTAGTACAGCCACGCGTTCCAGCGCTCCTTCTGCGCCGTCATCATCCGCGCCTGGGTCCAGTACCACACCCCATCGTGGCCCGCGGCCGACAGCGCCTTCGGGTAAAAACCCGCCATCTCCCATCGCCCCTGCTCCTGCCGCAGCAAAAACGATAGCCGCCACGGAGCCGGCCCGTTCGGCACATCCACGATCGCAAATCCATACCGCCCCGGCAGCAATCCCGGAATCAGAAAATCCGCTTCCGCAACCGACTTGTTCAGCGAGCAGAAGAACTGCGCATCCGGCGCCGCCCCATCCGCCCCCACCTTCAACTGCGTTCCATCCAGCAGATACACCTGCTCCACCACCGGTGTGCCGCCCTTCACCCGCGCCGCCGTCGTGCCTACCACATTTCCAATCCCGCTGAAGTCCTTCGCATACTCGGCCACCGTCGCCGCGCGCAGCCCGTTCACATCGCCGGCTTCCACCTTCTGCGCCAGCCCCAACGCAGCCCCCGACAGCGCATCCCTGTCCGCCGCCGTCATCTGAGACTGCGTCGTACACACCTCCGCCGAGGCCATCGCGCCACCCGCGATCATCCCCGCTGCCAGCAACCCGATCCCAAGTCTCATCATCGCGCCCGCCCCAGCCCCTCTACTTCCTGCCTGCGGCTATCCAAAGCCCTTACCAGTCTACAAGCAGGAAACTCACCCCGAGCGCCAACCTCCGCGTTAGACTGGTGTCGAATGCCGTTCCCGTCGTGGGATGACCTTCTCTCACGTCACCGAGTCCTACAAACCCATGCCAAGCGCCGCACCAATCCGGATAGCCGCTGCCCTCAGCTTCGCCTTCTCCGCATTGCTGACGGCCCAGTTACCCTCCTCCACCCTCCCGGCAACTCAATCGACGCAAGCCACGCAAACCGCAACAGCTTCCGATTCCCATTCCCACTCCGAAGCGCCTATTCCTCATCACGCCCTCGTCACCTACACCTCCGGCGCGCTCTCCGTCTCAGCCAGCAACTCCAGCCTCAACCAGATTCTTCGAGACATCTCACGCGAGACCGGCATCCGCATCTCCGGAGGTGTCGCCGACGAGCGCGTCTTCGGCCGCTACGGCCCAGACACTCCGGACAAAATTCTCGCCGCCCTACTCGACGGCACCGGCAGCAACATGCTTCTCGTCCACACCGACGCCCAGACCCCAGGCGAACTCATCCTCACCCCCCGCCAGGGCGCCCCCACTCCGCCCAACCCCAACGCCTCCGCCTCCGAAGACGCCTCCGAGGATTCGAACGCGCCAACCCCTCAGCCCGCCGAAGCCAGCCCCGCACCCCAGTCCGCGCCCGGCCAGTATCGCCCTGCGAATAACGTGCCGGCCACCCAAACACCAGGCTCCGGCCCCGCGGACGGAACCCAGCCGGAGTCGCCCAATGGTGCCAAAACACCCCAGCAGATCTATGAGCAATTGCAGCGTCTCCGCCAGCAGCAGGCCACACCAACCCCTCACTGAACCCTTGAACTATCGAACTATCGCAATCTGAGCCCGGTGCACATCCCTGCAGCGGCCGAAATTATCCCTGAATTGCCGGCGTCGAAGCCACCACCCGCCGCGCTGAACTCTCCGCCACCTGCCGCACATGCATGCGAAACACCCCGAACATCCCCAGGCAAACTCCGTAAGCCACAAGCACCCCGACAGCCAACGACGCCAACACCGCGCAAATCAATACAATCGACAGAATCACAACCACTCCCCCCACCACATCAGCCGCCGGTCGGCTTCCTCCGGCACGACGCCTCGTACACCGTTATTGTTACAAACGCGACGCCGAATACAATACCCCCAACGTAGGCCTGTATTGCACCTTCAGATACCTTTTCCCCCAGGACAGGCTCGCCATCCTGCCCCGCTGCCTCCACGTCCTCCCGCCGAATGCCGTATCCTAAAGACTTGGCCGAACACCGCCCCACCTCTTCCATGGGCATCACACACATCACCGTCCGCGGCGCGCGCCAGCACAACCTGCGCAACGTCAACGTCAGCATCCCGCGCAACACCCTCACCGTCGTCACCGGCCTCTCCGGCTCAGGAAAGTCCTCCCTCGCCTTCGATACCATCTACGCCGAGGGCCAGCGCCGCTACGTGGAAACCTTATCGGCATACGCCCGGCAATTCTTAGATCAGATGGAGCGCCCCGACGTCGACGCAATCGACGGCCTCTCCCCCGCCATCTCCATCGAACAGAAGACCACCTCCCGCAGCCCTCGTTCCACCGTCGGCACCATCACCGAAATATACGACTACCTCCGGCTCCTCTACGCCTCCGTAGGCCAGCCCCACTGCCCCAGTTGCCACCGCCCCATCACCCGCCAATCCGCCGAACAGATCGTCGAACGCATCGCCTCACTCTCACCCGGCGAGCGCATCACCGTCTTCGCCCCCATCGTTCGAGGCCGCAAGGGAGAGTTCCGCGAAGAGCTCGAATCCCTCGACCAGCAAGGATTTCGCGCCCGAATCGACGGCCAGATGGCCGAGCTCACCGAGGGCATGCGCCTCGAAAAACGCAAGAACCACACCATCGAAGCCGTCGTCGACCGCATCATCCTCAAACCGCTCGCCGCCAACGGAGAACCCGCAACTGAGAACGGTCACCCCCGCTACGACACCCGCCGCCTCGAAACCTCCGTCCTCAAAGCCCTCCAGATGGCCAACGGCCTGGTCCTCATCGCCATCCACGGCATGGACGAAACCCTCTACAGCAGCTCCATGGCGTGCCCCGACTGCGGCATCAACGTACCCCGCCTCGAACCCCGCAGCTTCTCCTTCAACTCCAACTACGGCGCCTGCCCCGAGTGCCACGGTCTCGGCAGCATCTACGACTTCGACCCCGCCAAGACCATCACCGACTGGTCCAAGCCCCTGCTCGACGGCGCCATGGGTCCCGGCTCCGGATCAGCCTATCTCCTGCGCCTCATCAAGTTATTCGCCGATAAGAGCAAGATCAACATCAAGCAGCCCTTCGAAGACCTCACCCCCGACCAGCAGAACCTCTTCCTCTACGGCCCCCCGCGCAACGAGGCTGGCCGCACCGGCTTCCACGGCATCTTCAACTACCTCCGCAGCAACCTCGAAGACACTAAGTCCGAGGGCTACCGCGAGTACATGATGCAGTACATGTCCGCCACCATCTGCCCCATCTGCAAAGGCCGCCGCCTCCGCCCCGAATCCCTCGCCGTCACCCTCCCCATTCAGCCGCCGGAAAACGACACCGCCGCCTTGAGCGAAGCCGCCGCAACGTCGTCACGCGAAGCGTCGTCAAGCGCACGAAGCGCCTCCATAGCAGACTTCACAGCCCTCCCCCTCGAACGCGCCCTCACCGCTGCCCGCAACATGAACTTCACCGGCCGCGACCGAATCATCGCCGACCGCCTACAGCGCGAAATCATCGAACGCCTCGAATTCCTCAACGCCGTAGGCCTCGGCTATCTCGCCCTCGACCGCAGCGCCGCCACCCTCTCTGGCGGCGAAGGCCAGCGCATCCGCCTCGCCACGCAGATCGGTTCCCGCCTCCGCGGGGTACTCTACGTCCTCGACGAGCCCTCCATCGGCCTCCACCAGCGCGATAACCAGCGCCTCATCACAGCGCTTGAAAACCTCCGCGACCTCGGCAACACCGTCCTCGTCGTCGAGCACGACGAAGACACCATCCGCAAAGCCGACTATGTCCTGGACCTCGGCCCCGGAGCCGGCAAAAACGGCGGCCACCTCATCGCAGACGGCACCCCGCAGCAGATCATGGATAATCCCGCGTCCATCACCGGCCAATACCTCGCCGGCAAGATCGAAATCGTCGCCCGCGAGAACCCTCGCGAACTCACCGGCAACTGGATCACCGTGGAAGACGCCCACTCCCACAACCTCCAGAACGTCACCGCGCATTTTCCTCTCGGCGTCATGACCGTCATCACCGGCGTCAGCGGCAGCGGCAAATCCACCCTCGTCAACGACATCCTCTACCGGTCGTTAGCAAAAGAGCTGTACGGCAGCCGCGAAGAGCCTGGCCAGCACGGCAAAGTCATCGGCATCGACCAGCTCGACAAGGTCATTCAGATCGACCAATCCCCCATCGGCCGCACCCCCCGCTCGAACCCCGCCACGTATACAGGCGTCTTCACCGCCATGCGCGATCTTTTCGCCATGCTCCCCGAATCCCGCGAGCGCGGCTACAAACCCGGCCGCTTCTCCTTCAACGTCCAGGGCGGACGCTGCGAAGCCTGTCAGGGCGAAGGTCAGCGCCGTATCGAGATGAACTTTCTCCCCGACGTCTATGTCCTATGCGAGGTCTGCAACGGTCGCCGCTACAACCAGGAGACCCTCAGCGTTAAGTTCAACGGCTACAGCATCGCCGACCTGCTTGACCTGCCGATCGTCGATGCTGTCCCCATCCTCAAGGACATCCCCACCGTCAACAACAAGCTCCAGACCCTCGTCGACGTCAGCCTCGGCTACATCCATCTCGGCCAGTCCGCGACCACCCTCTCCGGCGGCGAAGCCCAGCGCATGAAGCTCGCCCGCGAACTCTCAAAAAGGCAAACAGGCCGTACTTTATATCTATTGGACGAGCCCACCACCGGCCTCCACTTCGACGACGTCCGCAAGCTCCTCGAAGTCCTCCACCGCCTCACCGACCTCGGCAACACCGTCATCATCATCGAGCACAATCTCGACATCATCCGCAACGCCGACTACATCCTCGACATGGGCCCCGAGGGCGGCGAAGGCGGCGGCCGCATCGTCGCCCACGGTACCCCTGAGCAAATTGCCACCGTCCGCGAATCCCACACCGGCAGCTTCCTCGCCCGCCACTACGCCTCGCGCGCTCCGTCCCTAGGAGACCAAGCCTTTGCCACTCGCAACGGCGCATCCCACGCCGGCCCCCAGCCCTTCCACCTCGCCGCACCCGACAAGAAAAAAGAAGCCCGCGGAAAATTCATCGCCCCCGAAAAGAAGACCGGCCTCGCCAAAGCCGGCGCCGCAAAACCCGCCGAACGAACAAAATCGACAGCCGCAAAATCCCGAGGCAAATCTACACTCAAGAAAGCCGCTCCGAAGACGACCCCCAAGAAGGTTGCGAAATGATCCCCCGCTCGAACCACCATCCGTCCGGTCATCCCAAATCCGGGCACCCCATCTTCGCCACGCTTTTTGCGGTTGAACGCGGTCCCCGCCACTCGTCTCTCCTGGCGGGGTGGGCTAAGATGGGCACCGTGCAAAGCACGACCGCTTTCCTCCTCCCCGCGAACCCCTCCCACCGCAGTCAGCAGGAACTCCCCGCCATTCCCGGCCTACTCCCCGAAGGCGAAGCCATCCTCCAGCCCCCCATGGACAACACGCCCAACGAAGCCCCCGAAGATGCGCCCCACCGCATCCCCCACCTCGGCCACGCCATCCTCTTCCTCGCCATCGCCGGCCTGCTTCTCCTGCTCACCCAGCTTGCTCTCCTCGGAGCCGCCCACACCACCCCCGCCGCCATCCAGGCCAGCGTCTCGCCCAAACTCCTCGTCGCCTCCGAAGCCGTCACCTATCTCGCCACCCTGGCCGCCTCCTGGTTCCTCTTCCCCCTCCTCTGGAAGCGCAGCTTCCCCAGCGGCATTGAAGCCAATCCCGACGCCGCCCGACGCAACGCCTTCAAACTCATCCCCATCGGCCTCGTCCTGTCGTTCACCGTTCAGGCCGTCTCCTCGCTCGCCACCATGCCGAAGAACATCCCTATGGACGACTTCTTCCGCACCCCCTCCGACGTCTGGATCATCACCCTCTTCGGCGTCCTCCTCGCCCCGCTCTTCGAAGAGGTCCTCTTCCGCGGCTTCCTCCTACCCGCCTTCGCCATCGCCTATGACTGGCTCTCGCTTCCCCGCACCCCCGCCGCCCGCGACCTCTGGAACTCCAGCAACAAGATCTCCCTCCCCGCCCTCATCTTCTCCGCCGTCCTCACCAGCATCTTCTTCACCGCCCTCCACGGCCAGCAGGTCGCCTATGCCTGGCCTGTCCTCATCCTGCTGTTCTGCGTCTCCCTCGCCCTCACCTTCATCCGCCTGCGCCTCCGCTCCGTCCTCGCCTCAACGCTGGTCCACGCCAGCTACAACTTCACCATCTTTCTCACCGCCTTCATCGCCACGGACGGCTACCGACACCTCGACAAACTCTCCCGCTAGCCGTCCGTTCTCCTCTCACCATGCAAGGTGAAGAAGCCACTTCGTTAACGCTTGCTCGCGCAATACGCAATATTTGAGCAGTTCACCTGGCCAGAAGGTTCGGTGCGTCGAAGTTGCCAATAACCCCGTTTTTTGAAAACTCGGCCCTAGCTGGTTTTGTTGGCTTAATCCGGCAGACGCCACGTGCGCCCGCTTATCCCGCACGGTTGGTTTACCTGCTGGAACTATGGTGCGATAAAGTGTCTGTGTTTACAGGAGACAACCATGGTCCTTCACTCAAAGGCGAACCCGGCGACAGCGATGAGGCTCGTTCTGATGCAGCTCTGGTTGTACGCCCTTGCAGGAACCTGTTTTGCACAGGCACCCCCAACCTTTACAGAAGCTCTTCAAAAGTACCATGTCGAGATCACGGAAACATCCCTCATTCAGGCGCTTCATAGTCCGGAGAAGGAGGTCCGGGGGCTGGCCGCAGCGGAGCTGGCGGAACTGAAGATGACTGCCGCTCTTCCGGAAATTGTCCGCGCTGCCCAGACTGAGGTCGATGCTCAGACCCAGGTAAACATCGCCGTAGCGGCAACGTGGCTGGGGTCTGATCAAGGATTGCAAATACTGACGAGCGTCTGTAGAGACCAGACAATATCAGCCTATGTACGTATCTCTGCTGCTCGGAATGCTTTCGAGAAGCAAGATCACTCCTGCTTGCCGTCGTTGATCGAATTGATGCGCCCGGCCGCAGAGCCTGACGAGCGAATCGTAGCCCTGAGCGCAGCGTCACAAATCAAGTCGAAAACGCCGCAAGAAGCACAGGTCGTGCTGCAGTCGGCTCTGCTTGCCTTGCGCGATAAAAATGCAAGGGTTAAGTTACAGGCATGTGAGGCCCTTCGATGGATAAACGATCAGCGTTCTCTGCAGCCTTTGCGGAAAGCCATTGATGACGAGCGAGAAGAGTCAGTTAGGCAACAGATGAAGTCTTCTCTGGACTATCTGGAGCGTAACCACCCCAACTAAGTGTGAAGCGTTGTCACACCGCCCGGGAAGTCCGGTTTTCGGTAAGTTCGCCCCATTTGCGTGAGCTGCAAGCGGAACGACCCCGCAACTTCTGTCAACCCCTCAATCATCCAAAACCCGTGTCAAACAACGACAATCGCGTGGCGCATGAGTTATACCCAGCCAGTTACACTGGATACAGGACATGAGACCGGCAATCACCGCCCAAAAGATTCATCGCTGCCTCAGCTTTTCGCTCTATCTCCTTTGTTAAGAGGAATTTACCCGTAACCCATTTGTTAAGACGAATTTACAATAAACAGTTTCCCTCAAACTGCTGAATATAAAGTACTTAGCTTTTACCCCCCCCGGGGGGGGTAGGGCCTAAACGGCGACAACCTCCCTTACAATCGAAAAGACCATGCCGATCGACTCGCGCACCGCCCTCCTCGACCTCATCGCCACCCACTCCTTCAAGCTCGGCGACTTCACCCTGGCCAGCGGCCAGAAGTCCGACTACTACATCGACTGCCGCATCACCACCCTCCACGCCGAAGGCGGCCGCCTCTCCGGTCTCGTCCTCTACGACCTCATCCGCAAGCACGTCCCGCACGCCGAAGCTGTAGGCGGCCTCACCATGGGTGCCGACCCCCTCGTCTCCAATACCGCCTCTGCCAGCGCCTGGGCCCTCGCCGACCACAACGAAATCATCGAATTATCCGACACCCTCGAACTCGCCGACGAGGAACTCAGCGACGAAGGCCCCGCACCCGCCCTCATCCACGGCTTCCTCGTCCGTAAATTCGAAAAGACCCACGGTACCGGCCGACGCATCGAAGGCTTCTGCCAACTCGGCGCCCACGTCGTCATCGTCGACGACGTCTGCACCACCGGCGGCTCCACCATCGAAGCCATCGAAGCCACCCGCGAAGCCGGCATGAACGTCATCGCCGTCCTCTGCCTGGTCGACCGCGAACAAGGCGGCCGCGCCAACATCCACGCCGCACTCCCCCGCATTCCCTTCTACTCCGTCTTCACCGCCACCGACGTCCGAGCCGCCCACATCGCGCTCAAAGCCAAGTAAACTGGTAAGGACATGATCCCCACCCTAGAATGGCTCCCCACCGGCGTTAATTTCCTCGACCAGACCAAGCTCCCCCTCGAAGAGACCTACGTCCTCGCCACCGACTACAAGCAGGTCGCCACCGTCATCCGCGATATGATCGTCCGCGGAGCACCCGCCATCGGAGTCTCCGCCGCCATGGGCATGGCCATCGGCATCGAGCGCAGTTCAGCAACCACAATCCCCGCCCTCACAGAAGAAGTAGCCGTCATCGCAAAGACCCTCGCCGAGACCCGCCCCACCGCCGTCAACCTCTTCTGGGGCATCGACGAGATCCGCAGCCTCTACAACGAGCTGGCCGCGAAAAACACTCCCATTCCCCGGATCAAGTCCGCCGTAGTCGCCAAGGCGCGCCGCATGTACGACGAAGACATCGCCGCCTGCAAGCAGATGGGAGCCCACGGCGCCTCGCTCCTCCCCCTGGAAGGCACCGTCCTCACCCACTGCAACGCCGGCGCTCTCGCCACCTGCGGCTATGGATCGGCGCTGGGAGTTATCCGGGCGGCGATAGCACGCGGCCACAAAATCGACGTCTTCGCCGACGAGACCCGTCCCTTCCTCCAGGGCGCCCGCCTCACCGCCTGGGAGCTCATGAAGGACAACATCCCCACTACCGTCCTCTGCGACAACATGGCCGCGCACCTCATGTCCAAAGGCCGCATCCAGGCCGTCATCGTCGGCGCGGACCGCATCGCCGCCAACGGCGACACCGCCAACAAGATCGGCACCTACGGCGTCTCCATCCTCGCCCGCGAGCACGGCATCCCCTTCTACGTCGCCGCCCCCTGGGCCACCCTCGACCTTCAGACCCCCACCGGCGACCTCATCCCCATCGAACAGCGCTCCGCCCGCGAGGTCACCCACGCCAACGGCAAGCAGATGACCCCCCACGGCGTATCCATCGAAAACCCCGCCTTCGACGTCACCCCGGCAAAATACATCACCGCCATCATCACCGAACGCGGCGTCCTCCGCGCCCCCTACATCGAATCCATCCTGCAGATGGCCGCCCACGCCGCCGCCGAACCGGAACTAGCCGCCATCTGACCAGCCTCACCTGACCTCGGCCATCCAGGAGCCCCCGAACAACACAAGAGAACCCGCGAGTGTAAGTAGACAATCCCCACCATCAATTATTCCCACATCCGCTGACATCGCGGACAATTCGCTCCATCAAAAATTTTTCTCATCCTTGGAGCCGAAGCCAGATTCCGCCGCCCCGCCGTGACATCGGCCTCACCACGGTCCTATCCTCAATATGACAGCGTGAAACACCCTCTCCTCAATCCGCGCTCCCGTTCTCTCCTGCGCGGCAGCACCCTCGTCCTGTCCAGTCTCTGCGTCGCGCTCCTCATCTCCCACTTCCCCCAGAACCGCCCTACCCCCCTGCTCCTCCTCCCCTTGCTCGCAGCCATAGCAGGAACTATCGACACGATGCGTTGCATACGGCCTCGCTGGAGCTTCTACCACGGCGGCGTCATCCTCTCCATCTACATGGACATCATGGCCCTCTGCCTCATCCTCTTCCTCCTCCTCTATCCCTACGCCCGCTGGATTACCTCGTACCAGTAAGTTTCCTTCGTCCCGTTCGCGTCCCGTCCTGCCCTTTTGTTTGTCATCCGCAGCGCAGCGAAGGAATCCGCCGTCCGCATCCCGCTGTATACCTTAAGCGAAGCAACTAGCAACATCTCTCCGCCCTCCGGTCTAAAATCACCTCATCCCAACGGAGACACCCGCCCATCATGCATACCTGCCCCAAGCCCAGCCGCCTCTCCGTCCTGCTCACCCTCTCCACTCTTCTGCCGCTGTCCATTGCCCCAGCCCAGACTCGACAGAAACCCACCGCCGCCACCGCCGCCTGGTGGGCCCAGACCACCGCCCTTGCCAACGACTCCATGCAAGGCCGCGACACCGGCACCGAAGCCTATGAGCGCGCCGCAAAGTACGTCGCCGCCCAGTTCACCGCCGCCGGCCTCAAGCCCGCGGGCGATAACGGCACCTTCTATCAGCGCGTCCCCATGCACCAGGTCGATCTCGATACGTCCCGCTCCTCGGTAGAAATCCTGCACGATCCCGCCAATTCGGGTTCGGCAGGAACCATTCCCCTGTCTCTTCTCCAGCAGGTCACGCTGGCTCCACGCGAAGGTCTCCCGCCCCTCACCATCGGCTCAATGGTCTTCGTCGGCTATGGAATCCCCAACCCCGCAACTGATCTTAAAGGTAAAATCGCCGTCTTCTTCAACAACACCCCATCAGGCCTCACCCAGCAGGACCAAGCCTCCTTCGCTGCTCGCCGCCTTCGCGCCCTCACCCAGGCCGGAGCCGTCGCGACCCTCTCAATCGACAACCCCTTGGCGACCGAGCCCCTCCACTGGCCTGTCGCCTACGCCCGCACCGTCACGCTCCAGAACCCGTCCCCCGCTCCCTCCACGCCCTCTCCTATCGCCATTCGCATCAGCTCCGAAGCCGCGGCCAACCTGTTCGCCGGATCCGGTCACCAGATCGGTGACATTCGCCGCGACGGGGCCGCCGGAGCCCCGCTCCCCACCTTCCCCCTCAAGGACCGCCTCCGGATCCGCATCGCTACCCAAAGCAAAGACATCACCTCCCCCAACGTCCTCGCCATCCTTCCCGGTTCCAACCCCAGCCTCGCCCCCGAGTACGTCGCCCTCTCCGCCCACCTCGACGGCTACGGCTTCGGCACCCCCGTCCTCGGCGACAACCTCTACAACGGAGCACTCGACGACGCAGCCTACGTCGCCACACTCATCGAACTCGCCAAAGATCTCCAGCACAAAGCCCCCGCCCGCTCCCTCCTCTTCTGCATCTTCACCGGCGAAGAAAAAGGTCTCCTCGGCTCGGCGTGGTTCACCCAACACCCCACCGTCCCACCCGCCGGCATCGTGGCAGACCTCAATCTCGACCAGCTTCGCCCCATCTTCCCCCTCCGCATCCTCACCATGGAAGGCCTCACCGACTCCACCCTCGGCCAGACCGCCCGCACCGTAGCCGCCCAGTTTCACATCGAAATCCGCACCGACCTCGAACCCGAGCGCAACCTCTTTCGCCGCGCCGACAACTACAACTTCGTCCGCATCGGCGTTCCCATCGCCGGCTTCATCTTCGGCTACGACAAAGGCTCCCCCGAAGAGACCGTCTACCGCGACTGGTACGCCCGCCGCTACCACAAGCCCCAGGATGACCTCAACACTCCCATCGACTGGGCCGCCGCCGGAACCTTCAACCGCTTCTACACCGCCCTCACCCTCGCCATCGCGAACGCCCCCACCCGCCCTCAATGGCTCCCCGCCAGCCCATATTCACCCCATCAAACTGCCTCGCAATAGACCCCCATCGGTGCGATATACTCGCCGCACCGAGCGCAGCCGGGCGGAACCAGTCAAAAAGAACGGCAGCCCTGCAGGACGTTTATCACAAGGAGATTCACTCATGTTCAAGGGATTTCGCGACTTCATCCTGCGGGGCAACGTCATCGATCTCGCCGTCGCCGTCATCATCGGAGCCGCCTTCACCGCAATCGTCACCTCGCTCACCGAGAAGATCATCAACCCGATTATGGGTGCCTTCATCGGCAAACCCAACTTCGGCTATCTCGTCTGGCATGTCCATGGAGGCGAGGTGCGTTACGGAGACTTCCTCACCGCCGTCATCAACTTCCTCCTGATCGCGGCCGTCGTCTACTTCTTCCTCGTCCTTCCCACCCAGTACCTTCTCAAACGGTTCCACCCCGCCATCGCCCCGCCCACAACCAAAGCCTGTCCGCAGTGCCTGAGCGACATCCCCGTCGCCGCCACCCGCTGCAAGTTCTGCTCCCAGCCCGTCATCGCCTGAAACGAATCAGCCATACAGATGTCCACGCCGCGACACAATTCCACCACAACTTCACCAGCATTTCCACCATGCTCGCGTCGTGGAAGAAGAGTATACAACTTTCGTTGTAACTACCAGACCTCACGTGGGATATCCCCCAACACGCGCACATCGGACCATAGCTCCAGGACGGCACAGAACAATTGCCTCCACGGAGCTCCGAAAATGGTTCACGACCTGCTTCTTGCCTTGGCGTTTCTAGGAATGATCATAGCCCCCGCCCTCCTCGCCTTGCGCCCCGAGAAAGGCGAAGAGGACGCACGCTGACCTACCCCCGCAGCGCCATCTGCTCCGTCACAATCTGCGTCAAATCCGCCTTATGCAGCCCATGCTCCTTCGCATTGAACTCATCCACCTTGCTCGACCAGTTCATGCTGCAAAATTTAGGACCGCACATACTGCAGAACGATGCCTCCTTGTAGTAATCATCCGGCAGCGTCTCATCGTGCATCCCCCGAGCCGTCTCCGGATCGAGCGACAGCGCAAACTGCTTATCCCAATCGAATGTGTACCTTGCATGGCTGATCGCATCGTCCCGGTCCCGCGCACCCGGCCTGTGGCGTGCCACATCCGCTGCATGAGCTGCAATCTTATACGCGATAATCCCGTCCTTCACATCCTTCTCGTTCGGCAGACCCAGGTGCTCCTTCGGAGTCACGTAGCACAGCATCGCCGCCCCATGCCACCCGATCATCGCCGCGCCAATCGCGCTTGTGATGTGGTCATACCCCGGCGCAATATCGGTCACCAGCGGCCCCAGCACATAAAACGGAGCCCCATCGCACAGCTCCACTTCTTTATCCACCTGCAGCTTGATCTGGTCCATCGGAATATGCCCAGGCCCCTCGATCATCACCTGCACATCGCTCTTCCAGGCCCGCCGCGTTAGCTCGCCCAGCGTCTTCAACTCCGCAAACTGCGCCTCATCGCTCGCGTCCGCCAGACACCCTGGCCGCAGCCCATCTCCCAGCGAATAGCTCACATCGTACTTCGCCATGATCTTCGTAATCCGGTCGAAGTTCTCATACAGGAAATTCTGCTTGTGATTAGAGGTCATCCACTGCGCCAGGATCGCCCCGCCCCGGCTCACAATCCCGGTAATCCGCTTCGCTACCAGCGGCACATACTCGATCAGCACGCCCGCATGAATCGTAAAATAATCGACCCCCTGCTGCGCCTGTTCTTCAATTACCTCCAGATAAAGATCAATGTTCAGGTCCTCAACCCGCTTCACCCGACTAAGCGCCTCATAAAGCGGCACCGTCCCGATCGGCACCGGCGAATGCCGCAGAATCTGCTCGCGAATCATGGGAATATCCCCGCCCGTCGACAGATCCATCACCGTATCCGCACCGAAATGCACAGCCGTGTGCAGCTTCCGCATCTCCTCATTCACGTTCGACACCAGCGCCGAGTTACCGATGTTTGCATTGATCTTGCACAGCGACTCCACCCCAATCCCCATCGGCTCCAGCTCCGGATGATTGATGTTGGCGGGAATAATCATCGTCCCCTTCGCCACTTCGCTCCGCACCAGCTCCGCCGCAATCTTCTCCCTTTGCGCCACATAGGCCATCTCTTCAGTAATCAGCCCCTTGCGCGCAAAGTGCATCTGCGACATGTTTGAATCTCCGGTCCGCTCCGCCTCTGCCTTCCGCTTGACGATCCACTCCCCCCGTCCCGTCGGCACCTTGTAGTCGTTGCCATGTCCAGCAGCAGCATGTCCATTTCCATTCACACCGTTGTCATTCGAAGATGCGCCATTTCCATTTCCGCTCATAATGTCCCCCGCCTCTGCGGCCGTGTTATCGAGTAAGTATACGATGCACGCAGCCGCTTCAGTGCCTCTCACGGCCTAACCTCCGGCCCTTTGCCCGTCCTGAATCGGCGTCATCGATGCGAATCGGTGCCAGCCAACCGTCCGGTATCCGCAGCCAACCCCGCCCATGCCCCCGCATCCAACCAACCAGAACGATGCACGACCGTGAGTTCTCCGGCTTGAACGTCTTCGCCGCTCTCACCACCCTGATCCAAGCAAACGGCGCACCCCAGCGTCGCGGTCCAATCCACGCAGCCCATCAAAGGAGAACCACCGCCATGAAGCTTTTTTCCGACAACATCGAAGACCTCCGCACCCTCTACATCGCCAACCTTAAGAAGGCGCTCGACATGGAGCAGAAGATCACCAAAGCCCTCCCCACCATGATCGAAAAATCCACCGACCAGCAGCTTGCCACTGCCTTCCGCACCCACCTCGAAGAGACCAAGGGCCATGTCACCAAGGTGGAGACGCTCCTTCGGCAAGCCACCGGCGAATCAAGTACGGCCACCTGCAAGGCAATCTCCGCTCTCATCACCGAGGCGGAGGACAGCATTAAGGACGCGGGCGACGACAGCATTCGCGACATCACCCTCATCGCCGCCGGTCAACAGGTCGAGCATCACGAAATGGCCGTCTACGGAACTCTCCGCAGTTGGGCCGAACTTCTTGGTGAGGACGAAGCCGCCGACACCCTCGAAAGCATCCTTGACGAAGAGAAGAACGCCGACGAAACCCTCAGTACCATCTCCGACACGGTCAACACCATGGCCGACGATCACAATAGGAATACGAGTGGCACGGGCGGCAGCAGGGATGCCTACACCACAAACGCCTAATCCCGGGCCGCCAAGCCATAACTAAGCTTCTTCAGAAGCCACCACCGGAACGGAGATCTTGCTACCAGGATCTCCGTTTTCGAATGAGCAAAGAGAGATTAGGGATCGCCGCATCTACTGATGCCCGGCTGACCGATATCCTCACCTCCCATCAGCTTCCAGCGCGTCAGGCAAGCTAAGTCCAGGCCCGACACAAGGCCGAGAAACCACTCGGACTAACTGGCCGGCAACTGGCCTCAACCCCCATTCGCCTAGACCGCGTCAAATGCTCTTTCGTGATGGCGCAGTAGCCCCCTGAAGCAAGCTAAAATAGTAATATATGAGTCCTTGGCTGAGCAGGATCCTTGCAGTAGACAGGAGAAAGAAGAAATTCCATATCTCCCGTTGAATCTTCTGCAATCCAGCACATGGAAGTCCGCACTTAAACTTCCTGGATAGAATACTTTACCCGGAAATTCCAGCGGGGGGGTCTCACCAGTTCCTGCCCAACACCTCAGTTACAGATTGACCGAAGGACTTGAACTATGCCAAACGAGTCGCAGAAGAGTCCGACCAGAATCATCATCGCCACCGTAATCATCCTGGCTACGGTCGCATACCTCGCTCTTACCGGCGTTCGCGACAACAAAAGCTATTACGTCACTGTCGGGGAGCTACAGACCATGGGGAATAAGGCTTACGTCCGGCACCTTCGCGTAGCGGGCAACGTGGCCCCCGGCAGCATCCATCGCGTCGGCACCTACGTCGACTTTTCGCTCCTCGAGCAGGGCCGCAAGCTCGACGTCAGCTACAAGGGAGCCGAACCGCCGCCCGACACCTTCAAGGACGATGCCCAGGCTCTCGCCGTTGGAACGTACGGCAAGGACGGCATCTTTCACGCCACCCAGCTCCAGGCGAAGTGCGCCTCCAAGTACGCTCCTGCCGCTCCAAAGACAACTCGTTCGGCTCCTTCTATTCCTGCGACCGCCGCCACTGCGCTACTCCGCTAAGAACCATGCCGAGGCCAGCCGACTCCACAGCCGCACCGAGCGCGACGGCCCAACCTGAATCCGCGCCTCCGAATCCGCTAGCCGTGGATTTGGTGTCCCTGGAATCGGTATCTAAGATCTACGGCAAATTCGCTGCACTCCGTAAGGTCACCACCACCTTTCAGCCAGGCACATGCACCGTTATCGTGGGGGAAAACGGCGCTGGAAAGTCCACCCTGCTGCGGGTCGTAGCGGGCCTCATTGCTCCCACCCGGGGCACGGTCACCGTGTTTTCCAACGCGTCCCCACGCGAGCAGCGTCACCGTATGGCCTACATGAGCCATGCCCCCATGCTCTACGACGAACTCACCGCCATGGAAAACCTCACCTACTTCGCTTCACTCCACAGCGACGGCCGCTGCAACTGTGTCGGCAGCCCTGAGATGGCCCTCCGCGCGGTCGGCCTTGACCCCACCCTCACCCGCCCCGTCGGCCAGTACTCCCAGGGCATGCGCCAACGCACCTCCCTTGCCCGCGTCCTCCAGACCGACCCCGAACTACTCCTGCTCGACGAGCCCTTCTCCAACCTCGATATCGGCTCTGCCCAGCACATGGTCGAACTCCTCGCCGACTTCCGCACCTGGCCCGTAGCAGGCGGTGGAAGCCGCACCATCCTCCTTACCACGCACCTCGCCAGGCTTGCCGAACCCATCGCCGACCGAACCCTCACCATGCGCAGCGGTCAGATCGTCGCCTCCGAGGCAATAAGGTGAAAACAGCGCCTCCTGCCAAGACCAACGCGGTGCGTCTCCTCGACACACTTCTTATTCCCTACGAACTGCGCACCTACCAGGTCGATCCAGATGACCTCACGGCCCTCTCAGTAGCCCGCAAGATCGGCCTCCCTCCCGCGCAGGTTTTCAAAACTCTCCTCGCCCAGGCAAATACCGGCAGCCACCTCTTCGCAGTCATTCCCGGCGACGGAGAACTCGACCTGAAGAAACTCGCGCTTGCCGCGGGCGTAAAAAAAACCGAACTCGCCTCCCTCAAAGATGTAGAGCCGCTCACCGGCTACATTAGAGGCGGAGTCACCGTCATGGGTGCAAAGAAACCCTTCCCCGCCTATACGGACGAGACCATCGAACTTTTCGACCGGATTTCCATCTCCGCCGGCCAGCGCGGCATGCAGATCCTCCTCGCTCCCGCCGACTACCTCCGCGCCGCCAAGGCCATCCTCGCCGACCTCACCAGGGACCCCGCTGCCTGATGAAGCCCACTTTCCGATACGGCCGGCACGTCCTCAACCACCTCCGCAAAGACCTGCGCCTCGAATGGCGCTCCCGCGACTCGATCAACGGGATGCTCTTCTTCGCCCTCCTTGTGGTCGTCGTCTTCGGCCTGGCCTTCGATCCCACCGGCTACCCCACCACCACACGCCAGATCTCCGGCGGCATCCTCTGGGTCGCCCTCCTCTTCGCTGCCATCACCGCGCTCAACCAATCCTGGTCCCGCGAACAGCGCAACCAGGTCCTCGAAGCCCAGCGCATGGCCCCCTCACCCTCCTCTGCCCTCTTCCTCGGCAAAGCCCTCGCGAACATGCTCTTCGTCCTGGTCGTCGAAGCAGTCCTGGCCCCGATCTTCATCATCTTCTTCAACCTTCACGCTCTGGGGAACATCCGGCTCCTCGCCGCAATCCTGCCCTTGGGCACATGGGCCCTGGTGGTCAATGGAACCTTCTTCGCCGCTCTCGGCCTCCGCGCCCGCAACCGCGAACTCCTCCTTCCACTGCTGCTGCTACCGGTCTCGCTCCCTGCCCTTCTTGCCATGGTGCAAGCCACCACCGGCGTTCTCACCGGCGACCTCGACTTCATCCAGATCGGCCTGTGGATCAGACAACTCGCCGCATACGACGTCATCTTCACGACCGTCTGTCTTCTTCTCTTTGACACCATACTCAACGCCGAATAGCCTCCTTCGGACTATTTTCGCGATAAAATGAATCATGGTGCAGCGAACTCCCACACTCCGCAGCGTCGCGTGGCTCTGGTTCGCCATCTCGGTTGCCGTGCTGGTCGTCGGCTTCCGCGAGGCAATCTTTCTTACGCCCACGGATATGGCACAAGGCGACGTAGGACGCATTTTTTACTACCACGTCCCCATAGCAATGCTGAGTCTGCTCTTCCCTTACCTCAACTTTTTCGGCTCTCTCGCCTTTCTCTACTGGCGGAATCGCGATCCTCTCAAGGCGCTCACTGCGGACGCCTTTGCCCTTGCCTCTGCGGAGATTACCGTCGTCTACACCAGCATCTGCCTCATCACAGGCTCAATCTGGGGGCGCGCTGCCTGGGGCATCTGGTGGACATGGGATGAACGCCTCACCAGCGAACTGCTCCTGTGTCTGCTCTACGTCAGCTACCTCATGCTGAGACGCTTCTCCTCGACCAGCCAAACCCAGAGTCTGGCTGCGGTTCTGTCTGTCTTCGCCGCGTTGGACGTTCCCATTGTCTATATGTCCATTCGCTGGTGGCGCACTCAGCATCCTGCTCCTGTCTTCTTCGGCGGCCCGGACTCCGGCATGGACAAATCAATGCTCCCGGCCTTCTTCTGGAACCTTGCAGGCTGGGGTATCTGGGGCATTTTCATCCTGCTGTTTCGCTTCGCCCTTGAGCGCCGGCGGCAGTTGGCGGAACAGGATGCAGCCCTTCAGGCCATTGAAGCTTCGATGGAGATACCGCAATGACCTGGCATTCCCTCTTCAACCTGAGCACCATGGAACACAGGCACCTTCTCGCCTCCTACGCAGTCGTTTTGATCGTCCAGTTCGGCTATTTCGGCCGAATCGCATGGGGTTGGATGCGGACCAAAGATAAACGCAACTGACGACGACGCCGCAGACGTCCTTGCTGCCCGACCAGCTCACCGATAAACTCCAGACAGTGCCAGAACACCTCCCCTTCCAATATTTATCGCGATCGTTCCTTGCTGCCGGTTCGCTCGCGCTGCTTCTCACCTGCTCCGCCTGCAGACGAAGCAGATTCCCCGACGTTCCCGAGGGCTATCGTGAGTACGCGTACATCAGCAACGGCGTTTCGAACACGGTTACCGTTCTAGACCTCGTCTACCTCCGCCAGGACCGTACCCTGCAGGTTGGCTCGGATCCTTCCGGTATGGCCGTCAACCCCGTGCGTAACGAGGTTTACGTAGTCAATACACAGTCCGGCTCGGTGTCGGTCATCGATGCGCAGGCAAATCGTGTGGTGGCGACCATCGCCGTCCATCGTTTTCCTTACTTCATCGCGGTCGACTCGACAGGTCACAGGGCATACGTGGCAAACTCCGGCTCGAATACCATCAGCATTCTCGACCTCGATCGGCGGCGAGAGATTGCCGTAGCGGGAACCGGCGAACGACCTGGGCTGGTGCGCATCTCTCCGGACAACCGAACCCTCGTTGTTACCAATGCAGGCAGTGGAAGTGTCTCTATTTTCAACATCAATCCCGCGGAAGCGGCGACGCAGCCGCTAACGCTTCGGGCCGCGTTTTCCGGGTGCCCGGGGGCTTCCGATGCGGCGATTCTGCCGGATTCCTCTAAGGTGTTCGTTGTCTGCTCGATGGGGCGCCAGGTCATGGTGGTGGGGCTTGCGGCGGCGCAGGGATCGTGGGCGGCAAAGCAGAATTCATCCCTTGCCACCGACCATCTGCTGACCTTTCTGGATGTGGGAGATACGCCCATTCAGCTTGCGATGAAGCCGGATGGAGGGGAGATCTTCGTTTCCAACTTCGGTTCGGACAGTGTTTCAGAGATCTCGACCTGGACCAACGAGGTGGGGACGACGTTCACGATAGGAAGCAAGCCGGTTCATGGAATCGTCAGCGCGGATAACGGAACCCTCTGGGTTTCGAACTTTGGCGCTGATTCTATAGGTATTTACAGCATCGACGACGGTCGGCGGGAGGGTAGCGTGCATACCGGCTCGGCGCCCGAGGACCTTGTCTTTTCTGCGGACGAGCACCTGCTTCTGGCCACCGATGCGCACTCCGGGGATGTATCGGTGATCCGCACGCAGGGCAATCCCGGGCCGGCGCTGTTCACGATCCTTCCGGCCGGGCGGTCGCCGAACGCGATCGTCGTGAAAGCGATTAACCCGAGGCGGTAATGCGAGAAAAAAGCGGCGCTGGTGGCCCGGGCTGAATCTCGCTGAATCCTTCGGTTTTTCAGGGGTGTTTTGGGAAAATGCGTCTGCACTACGTGGCTCTTTGCTGGACAAATTGTGGTGAATGCGTGTGCAACCTGGAGTTCCTGACACCGGCTGAGCGAGCGTAGGAAATTGCGCCAGGTTTCCCAACTTTATTTCCCAAACCGATGTCCTCCGGTCCATATCCCGACCAACGGGAGCGCCTATGCAGCCGGTCTCGCCCAGACCGGTAGACAAGTCACGAAGTGACCGCCCCGAACGTAGCGGGCCCGTCCGGCAGGACTCCTTCAGGTATGTGATACCCGCCTTATAACTGGCGGGCAAGCACGAGGGTGATGTCGTCGGGCTGCTCCTCGGCTCCGATCCAGGCGTCGAGGGCCTGCATGACCTGAGTCGAGATGACATGCAGGGGCTGGTCGCGGTAGCGGCTGACGACCTCCATCAAACGCTCCTCGCCGAAGTCGCCGAAGTCGTTTTCGGGCTCGGTGACGCCGTCCGAGTAGGCCACCACGATGTCGCCGGAGTTCATCTGGACGGTGCCTTCGTCGTAGTGCATTCCGTCCATCAGGCCGACGACGGTGCCGCCCTGGTCGAGCCGGCGGATCGTGCCGTCACGTCCGAGCACAAGCGGCGGGAGCTGTCCGGCGTTCGAGTAGGTGAGCACGGCCGTGGCGGCGTCGTAGTGGGCGAGAAAGAGGGTCGCGTACTTCTCAGGCTGGGTGCTCCTGTAGAGATGGCGGTTGAGCAGGGAGAGGATCCTTCCCGGCGACTCGAAGAGCTCGTCGTGGTCGCCTCCACGCTCTTCCTTGCTGGCGGTAAGGCCCGCTACGCTGGACTCGCTGAAGACCAGTTCTTCGCTGGCGAAGCGATACGCCCGTACCGCCGAGTGCAGGGTCGCCATCAGGAGAGCGGCCGAGATGCCCTTGCCGCTGATGTCGCCGAGCGCGATGGCGACGCCGGTCTCCTGCGGGGAGGGATCGCCGTTATGGGCATTCTTATGGAAGACGAGGAAGTCGTAGTAGTCTCCGCTGACCGAGCGCGCGGGACGGCAGATGCCGTGCAGATCGAGCGATTCCAGAGTGTGGATACGATGAGGAAAGAGGTTGGCCTGGACCTCCTGGGCGATGGAGAGCTCGTTCTGCAGCCGCTCCTTCTCTTTCTGCTCGACCAGCAGACGCTGAAGCGAACCGGTCATGCGGTTGAAGGAGCGACTCAGTTCGGCGAGCTGGTCTTCGCGCGTGACCACGATCTGGTGGCCGAGTTCGCCGCGGTCTACTTGTAACGTCGCCTGATACAGATCGGCCACCGACGCCGTAATGGTGCGGCTGAGGCGGATCGCCATCACGAGCGCGAGCATCTCGATGAGCGCGAAGAGCACGCAGAGCAGAATGAGCGCGACGCGTAGAACGCTGGTGACGATTCCACTGACTGAGCCGCCGAAGAGCTGGTAATAGAGGAGCGAGGGGCGCGAGGTAACCGCGATCAGGACGTTGCCGCGATTGCCCGTCGCCCAGTCGATCGTAGACTCGGTGGAGGTGAAGATGACGCCGATGTCGGCGACGTTGACCGGCCTGGGCTCGACGCCTCCGGTGATCCAGGACTTGGCTCCGGGCGAGCCGATGGCGACCTCGTTTTCCTTTGGTCCGGCCTCCCTGGACTGAGGCCGGGCCTGGTTGGAACCGATCTCGGTGCTGGCTGGATAAAGACGGGCGAGGCCGAGGCCGGAGGCGATCATATCCATGACGGCGGGGCTGACGGGCAGGCTGGTGATCACGCTCAACACGCGCCCGTTCTTCAGCTTCTGCTGGTGCATCGCGACCAGATAGAGCTCGCCGCTGTCGGAGACAAGTTCGTGGAACTCGCCTGTCGGCAGTTGGGTAGCCCAGGCGGGCAGGCCGAGCGGCGTCTTTTCGTGTTGCTGGGAGAGGGGCGATAGCGGGGATGCCGGATCGAAGGTGATGGGCGCGCCGTCGACGAACGCATGGATCTCGCGGTGCAGCTTTAAGCGCGGAATGTCGAGCGAGCGGGATGGCTGGTCATCCTGCAGGTCAACAGGAGGGAAGGTTGCCGTGCGGGTCTGGTCGAGGATATGGGCGACCACCTCGGTGCGATGGCCGTTCTCGCCGCTCATCTCGCTCAGCTCCGTCTGCAGGCGCGAGTCAGCGAGGTGAATCGCGAACTGCCCGGCGGCCACATAGGCTGAGATGACAACCAAAGTGAGGAAGAGCACGACCGGAGCCAGGCCAATCAGCAGGTAGGTGATGACGAGCTTGTTGCGCAGGCTCCAAAGCATACGGTTGCGGACGAGCTTCCAGAGCAACGGAAACCCGACGGAGAACAGCGCAAGGCCGACACAGACCTGGAGCACGAGAAAGAACGTTCCCCATGCGCCGGGAGCCAGGCGCAGGAGGAACAGGAGGCAGAACCAGACGGCAAGCCAGAGCGATGCGCCGGCGAGTCCCCGGGGCAGCTTGCCGGCCAGGAGTTGCAGCCTTGCGCGCATCGGGCTGCTCGGGCTATGCAGGTTCTGCATCGCCGGCCGCCTCCGCTTCGGCTTCACGGGCCAGCCGCAAGGTGTAGCGGGTGGCGGAGAAGTGCGCCCCGGCAAGCAGCAGCAGGCCGGACAGAAAGGCCCAGATCATCAGGCCTACAGAGATGTAGAACGGGCCGTAGACGGACTGGAAGTCGAGCCACGGAAGGGACCTGACATAGAGGTACTTGGCACCCTCCCAGATCAGGCCGATCATGATCGCGGTGGGCAGAACGGCGCGCGCGGGGACCTTTCGGTAGGGCAGGATCCAGTAGATGAGGAAGAAGAGTGTGATGCTGGCGATGCCCGCGCAGAGCTTGAGAAAGCCGAACGAGACGAAGTGAAAGAAGACGTTGCGCGTATGCCCGAAGAAGACCAGCGACAGAATGGTCTTCTGCGAGGCGGTCGAAGCGGCCGAAGCCATGGCCAGGACGCCGACCGCAAACGCGAGGCCCAGCGATACGGCCTGGTTATGAAGATAGCTGCGGTTCTGCTTGACCTCCCAGACGTTGTTCAGGGCGACTTCGAGCGGCAGAAAGACCCCGGTGGAGGTGACCAGCAGCATGACGAGCGAGAAGATCTGGGTGCCTTTGCGGGGATGCGCGAGCAGTTGCATGTTGCGCATGACAAAGTCCTGCCCGACCGGCAGAAAGGTTTTGACGATATCGCCCATCACAGACTCCAGAGCGCGCGAGTGGAGGAGCCGGCTGAGAGTAAGGAGAAGAACGATGAAGGGAAAGAGCGAGAGGATGACGTTGGCGGCGACCGAGAAGGCGTAGGTGTGGACCTCGGTGCGGCACATGTATTTGACCAGGGCGGCCATCTGAGCCCCAAATCCATACTCCCGAACAACTGGCTTTACCTGCTCCAGTGGCCTGACTGGAGGCAGGGTGTCCTTCGTGCCGGACATAGCGGGCGTACCGGATTCTTTTGGAAGGATGGATGGCATATAGGGTTCGCAGCCGTGTAATGCTCCGATGCTAGCAGAGGCACACCGCTGTTTGAAGCAGCGCTGGCGTTGGAAGGCTTACCACCGATCTACACCGGTCTGTACCGATCTACACCGATCAGGGTAGGGCAACCGTAGGGGCAACGACCAAAGACGACCCTAGCTGACCGGGGCAGGTTCGGCGTGTGAGGCGGAGCTTTGGATCCGCTCAATGGCCCAGTCTGCGCTTTCGGCCAGAATGGGATCGTCGCCGGAGCGCCATTGTTCAAGTTGGGGAAGAAAGCCGGTGTCTCCACTGTTTCCCATGGCGATGGCGACGTTTCGCTGCAGCCGCTTGCGGCGCGTGCGCTCCAACGGGGAACCTTTGAAGTGCCGCTTGAACGCTGCCGCATCCATTCCGGCCAGCCATGACAGCGCCGGGTTTACGAGTTCCCGGCGCGGCAGCATTCCCTCGGTCGCGGCGATGGGGGCGCGGCGGTTCCACGGACAGACGTCCTGGCAGATGTCGCAGCCGAAGACCTGGCGGCCCATGGGTTCGCGGAGGTCGTGCGGGATGGAGCCTTTTTTCTCGATGGTCAGGTAGGCGATGCAGCGCGAGGCGTCCATCTGACGCGGGGCGACGAGAGCATCGGTCGGGCAGGCGTCGATGCAGCGGGTGCAGGTGCCGCAACGGTCCTGCGCAATAGCGAGGACGGCGGTCGCGGCAACCGGGATGGAGGTGACAATCACGCCGAGGAGGAGCCAGGAACCGAGCTGCTGGTTGATGATGCAGGTGTTTTTGCCGATCCAGCCTACGCTTGCCTCGGCCGCGGCGGTGCGTTCGACCAGCGGGCCTGTATCGACATAGCAGCGGGTTTCGCAGGGATGCCGCTGCTGGAGAGCGGCTTCGATCCGGCGCAGGCGATGCAGCAGTTCATCGTGGTAGTCGGTCGGAACCAGCTCTGAGCCGTTCGAACCGTTCGAACCGTTGGATTCGTTGGAGCCGTTGGATTCCGCGGCCGCCTTACCGCTCCACGCATATCTCGCGATCCAGCCTGCGTCTGCCGGGGCGGATTCGGTGGAGCGTGGAGCTGCGGCGTTGTAGTTTATCGCGCAGACGATGACCGACCTTGCCCACGGCATGGCGACCTGGACGGAGCTGCGAAGGAGAGCGCCATGGTCATCGCGGCGCTTCAGGTAGTCCATCTCTCCGGCGCGGCCCGCGTCGATCCAGGCGGCGAAGCGCTCGGCGGCGGGATGACTTTCGTAGGCTTCAGGAGCGGCGGCGGGAGCGACACCGGCGGCGTCGAAGCCGGCCTGCGCGGCTTGCTGCTGGAGCCAGGATGTGAGCTCGGCGGTCCACTCGACTGGCATCGGTTCCTCCTTCCATGACGCGGCTTCAATCCGTTACTGCCAGCATTCAGGATAAATTGAGCGCCTCGCGTGCGATGCCTTCAGGCTCGCTTAAGCTAGGTGTGATGGGATAAGTGCAATGCGGGTTCTGTTGATCGAGGACGAAATTCGGCTGGCACAGAACATCGCCTCCGCTCTGCGCGATGGGCCGGGGCTCGCGGTAGACTGCGCGGAGGATGGCGAGATGGGTCTCGATCTCGCGGGCAATCTTTGTTACGACCTGATCGTTCTCGACCTCATGCTGCCGAAGGTGGATGGCCTGAGCGTGTTGAAGAGACTGCGCCAGCGGGGCGATCGCACGGCGGTGTTGATCCTTACGGCCCGGAGCGGGCATGGGTCCATCGTCGAACTGCTGAATGCGGGCGCGGACGATTATCTGAGCAAGCCGTTCGACCTGGGGGAGCTGATCGCGCGGGCCAAGGCGCTGATACGCCGAGGCAAAGGATTTGCCGACCCTACGCTGCGCCTCTCGGATCTGGAAGTGAATACGGTGGAGCAGACGGTGCGGCGGTCGAACGAACCGGTGGATCTGTCGCCGACCGAGTACCGCATTCTGGAGTACCTGATGCATCGCCCGCGGGTGAGCGTGTCGAAGCGGGAGCTGCTGGAGCACCTGTACGACTACAACTGGGAGCATCACTCGAATGTGATTGAGGCGCATGTCTCGAATCTGCGCAGGAAGCTGGATGCAACGACCGGGCAGCCGAGCATCGAGACGCTGCGCGGCCGCGGATACCGGCTGCTGGTCGGCGTGGAGGGGAGCCGATGAGGTCCTACTCGCTGAAGCGGAGGCTCGTGGCGGCGGTGCTGCTAGTGCAATTGATCTCCGCGGTTTCGATCACGGCGCTGGCCGTGGCCTATGAGAGGCACACGCACTTCCGGGCGTTCGACATCATGCTGCGCGGGCGTGCGGATTCTCTGCTGGGGGCGGTGCAGGATGCGGAGGACGCGCAGGATAATGTAATGCTCGACGGGACCGAGGCGAGTCTGCCCCGGGCGGATATCTACGAAGTCGTCGATGACAAGAAGAGAATGCTGGGGCGGTCCGGGAATTGGCCCGGGCTGAATGCGGGGCAGGCAATCTCGAAGGGCGAGGGGGTGTTCAAACTGCGGCTGAACGGCAGGCACTATCGCGTGCTGCGGGTCGGTGGACTGAGGATGGTCGATCCGGGCGACAAGGGCGGAGGCATAGCGCGGCATGTGATGGTGATCTACGGATCGCCGACCGAAAGCGTGTGGAAGGCAGTGTGGGGGACGGTGGCGTTTTATGCACTGACCAGCCTGGCGCTGCTGGCGGTTTCGGGGCTGCTGATGGTGTGGCTGCTGGAACAGGGGCTGGCGCCGCTGCGGGAGCTGGCCTCGGAGGCCGCGGGAGTGTCGGCGGCTTCGTGGGACTTCCATCCGTCGGAACGCGTGCTGATGACCCGGGAGCTTGCTCCGCTGGCCGGCGCGCTGGCGACCGTGCTGAGCGGGCTGGAGCGGTCGTTTGTGCAGCAGCGGCAGTTTGTGAGCGATGCCGCGCACGAGTTGAAGACGGCGGTGGCGGTGGTGAAGTCTTCGCTGCAACTGCTGGCCATGAAGCGGCGGACCGTGGCGGAGTATGAAGCGGGGCTGGAGCGGTCGTATCAGGACTGCGAACGTATGGAGGAGCTCGTCGCACGAATGCTGATGCTGGCCCGGGTGGAGAATGAGCCGCAAGCCGATGCGGGAGGGCACACGACCGATCTGACGGACGCGGTCGAACTGGTGATGAAGCAGTTCGAGACCATGGCGGACGTGAAGCGATTGCGGCTTGCCTCCTCATCACCCGGAGCGGTGGCGGTTGCGCTCGGTCCGGAGGAGCTGCGGCTGCTGTGCTCGAATCTGGTTCTGAATGCGATCCAGCACAGTCCCGCCGGAACAGAGGTGCGAGCGGTGGTGCGGCGGCAGGAGCTTATGGCGGAGCTTTCGATCGAAGATCAGGGGATGGGGATCGCACCGGAGGCGCTGCCGTATGTGTTCGACAGGTTCTACCGCGGCGACCAATCGCGAAGCCGCGAGACCGGCGGGACCGGGCTGGGATTGGCTATCTGCAAAGCGATCGTGGACCGGGCTGGAGGACACATCCACATTTCGAGCGTGGTGGATGGGGGCACGGCGGTGACTGTTCATCTTCCGCTTGGCTCTGCATGAAAAGTCTTTCAGAAAGCGGATTTGTTCGTCGCGTTCAGGCTCGGTTAAGGTTGCGAATGCGATAGTAGATGGGTATGTGAACAGACCTTACCGGATTTATTGGAGCGATCTATGACGTCAAAGGGTTTTATCTGCAATCTCGGACGGATGGCGCTTACTGCGTCCTGTGCGTTCGCCGTCCTGTCACCCAGCTTCGCGTCCGCGCAGAAGCCGTTCCAGGTTGAAGGGAAATGGACGATCGGCGGCGAAGGCGGATGGGATTACCTCGCTGTCGATGAGTCGGCACACCGGCTGTACGTGACCCATGCAACCCGCCTGGAGGTGTTGGACACCGGGACGGGTAAGGTCGTCGGCAGCATGACGGGTTTCAAAGGGCTCCATGGCGTCGCGTTCGATGCGGCGGGACAGTTTGGTTACATCAGCGACGGCGGCGCCAACGCGGTGATCGTGTTCGACCGCTCGAACCTGAAGCAGTTGGCGAGTATCCCCGCCGGAACCAATCCTGACGGCATCGCCTTCGAGCCGGTAACCAAGACCGTGTGGGCGTTCAACGGACGCAGCAACAATGCGACCGTGATCGACACGGAGCAGCGCAAGGTGGTCGCGACGATCGCGCTGCCGGGCAAGCCGGAGTTTCCGCAGGCCGATGGCCGGGGAACGATGTTCGTCAACATCGAAGACAAGAATGAGATCGTCCGGCTGGATGCGGGAGAGAAGAAGATTACGGCAAACTGGCCTCTGCAGCAGTGCGAATCTCCCTCCGGGCTGGCGATGGATACGGCCGGACGGCGTCTGTTCGCGGTATGCGATGGGAAGAAGATGGCCGTCGTCGACGCCAAGACCGGCAGGACGCTTGCGAATCCCGCCATTGGAGATGGCCCGGATGCTGCCGGCTACGATGCGGCCGACAAACTCGCATTCTCGTCGAACGGCGATGGAACCCTGACCGTCATCGACGCCAGGGGCACAACCTATCCTGTGCTGCAGAACCTTGCTACCCAGCGCGGGGCTCGCACCATGGCATTCGACTCGGCGACCGGCCGGATCTATCTCGTCTCGGCGCAGTTCGGTCCGGCTCCGGCGGCTACCGCAACGACGCCGCATCCACGTCCTGTCGCCGTCCCGGGAACGTTTTCGGTTCTGGTCGTCGGCCGCAAATAAGTAAGGTAAATCGCGCATGAAGCTTTCTTTTTCTATTCTGGGCGTGTGTCTGATGGGCGCTATGCCTGCTGCGTCGAATGCGCAGCAGGCAACTCCCGCAACCAACGCCGCAACTCCTGCCGCGGCGGCACCAGCGATCAGTCTGGATGAGGCGATCAATCGGGCGCGCGCCAACGAGCCGGCCTTCGCAGCTGCATTGGCCGCCAGTCGCGTCAGCGCGCTCGACGTCTCCATCGCGCGGTCCGCGCTCCTGCCAAGCGCCATCTATCACAATCAGTATGTCTTTACCCAGGCGAACGGTTCTAACTTCACCGGCACCTCGGGCCTTGTACCTTCTCCGGCGCGTTTTATCGCGAATAGCGCAGTCCACGAGTACACCAGTCAGGGTATCGTCTCCGAAACGGTCGGCCTGCAACAAATCACGGCGCTCTCTCGCGCCTCCGCTGCTGCCGCTATCGCCCAGGCCGAGTTGGAGATCTCGCGACGCGGCTTGGTGGCCACTGTAGTCGGGCTCTTCTACGGCTCGCTGGCAGCGGACGAAAAGGTCGGAGTAGCCCAGCGGGCAGAGGACGAAGCGAACAGTTTCACCACCCAGACCCAGCAGCGCGAGGCAGCCCGAGAGGCGGCCCATGCCGATGTGGTGAAGGCGCAGCTTCAGCAGCAACAACGGCAACGTGACCTGGCCGATGCGATCGTCCTGCAGCAGAGGTCCCGCCTCGACCTTGGCGTACTGCTCTTCCCCGACCCTCGCGCCCCGTATACCCTCACCTCTCCGGCAGCCCTACCCCCGCTTGCGTCCAGGGCCGAGGTCGACGCGGCCGCGACCACACGCAATCCCGAGTTGCAAAGCGCGCTGGCTTCTCTCCGTGCCAGTACCCTCGACGTGACGGCTGCGCGAGCGGCCTATCTGCCCGACCTCACCTTGAACTTCGCCTACGGTATCGACGCCGAGCAGTTCGCCAAGTTCAACCAGTACGGCAACAGGAATCTTGGCTACTCGGCTGGCGCCACACTCGATATTCCCTTGTGGGACTGGTTCTCCACCGCGCATCGCGTGAAGCAGAGCCAGATTCTGCGCGATTCCGCAAGGGTGACGCTGACTGCGACACAAAGACGGCTGGTCGCGAACCTCGACGAAGCGTATGCCGAAGCTACGCTCGCGCGCAACCAGATCGACTCGCTTGAAACCAGCGTCCATACCGCGACCGAGAGTCTTCAACTCACGCGCATGCGTTACACGGCCGGAGAGGCTACCGTGCTGGAGGTTGTGGATGCTCAAAATTCCCTCTTTGCCGCAGAGCTTGCGCATGAGGATGGACTCGTCCGATATCGAACCGCGCTTGCCAATCTTCAGCTCCTGACAGGAACGATCTAACATGGCTCGACTTCGCTTTACCTTGAACCCCGTTGCGATTGCGCCTTTGTGCCTCGCCTCCTTCCTCTTCTCCGGCTGCTCGAAAAAGGAGGCGACCCCGACTCCCGTAGTTTCAGTAGAGGCGGTGCATCCGTCCAATGGAGACATCTCCGAGCAGATCAACGCGGATGCGGTCCTGACACCGCTGTCACAGGCGGCTATCTCCCCAAAGGTGACGGCCCCGGTAAAGAAGTTCTATGTGCAGCGCGGTTCGCACGTGAAGGCCGGAGAGCTTCTGGCCGTGCTCGAAAACAGCGACCTGCAGGCCGCCGCCCTGGACAATAAGGGCACCTATACGGCGGCGCAGGCCAGCTTCGAGACCGCCACGCGCGCCACCGTGCCCGAAGACTACACCAAGGCAAAACTGGATCTCGCCCAGGCCAAGGCAACGCTCGACCTGAACCAGAGCATCGTGGACGCCCGCACGAAGCTGTTTTCGCAGGGAGCGATTGCAGGCCGCGACCTGGATACGGCGAAGGCGACGCTGGTGCAATCGCAAGCTGCGTACGACATCGCAAAGCAGCACCTGGCTTCGGTGCAGCAGGTAAGCCAGCAGGCATCGCTTCAATCGGCCCAGGGGCAACTGACCTCCGCAAAGGGTAAATATCTCGGCGCCGAAGCGCAGTTGAGCTACACGGAGATACGCAGTCCCATCAATGGCGTCGTCACCGACCGGCCGCTGTTTGCCGGGGAAACGGCTGCCGCGGGAGCGCCCTTGCTGACGGTGATGGATACCTCGGCACTGATCGCGAAGCTGCACATTGCGCAGAGCGTGGCCCAGCAACTCGCGCTTGGCGCCCCGGCCCATGTGACGGTTCCGGGTGTCCCAGATCCGGTACCGGCGAAGGTATCGCTGATCAGCCCGGCGCTCGATCCGGGCAGCACGACGGTCGAGGTTTGGCTGCGCGTCGAAAATAAAAAGGGCCTCTTTAAAGCCGGGACATCGGTGCATACCTCCATTACCGGCCGTAAAGTGTCGAACGCGCTGCTGATCCCCGCGATGGCGGTTCAGACTTCAACCGATGGCGTCGCGAAGTCGGTCATGCTGATCGCGCCCGACAGCACGGCGCATAAGCACGCGGTGACGCTGGGGCTGCAGACGCCGGATACGGTGCAGGTGCTGGACGGATTGACCCCGGCCGACACCGTGATCACGACCGGAGCCTATGGGCTGGACGATGGAACGAAGGTGAAGCTGGGCGCACCCGATGCCGCCGACAAGGCAGACGACAAGACCGGCGGCAAGCCGGATGCCGGCACGAAAGACAGCGGCGCGAAAGATAACGGCAAGGAAGACAAGGAATGATCGAGTCCACCCAGAGCGCACCGGCAAAAGCCCCTGCAACCCACAAGGCTGCCCCTGCGTCCGAGCCGCCGTTCTGGCTCACGCGCGTGTCGAAGCCCATCTTCTTCTTCCTCTTCATCCTCACCCTGGGAGGCGCATACAGCGCCCTGCAACTGCCGATCTCCGTCTTTCCGACGACCGATTTCCCGCGCGTGGTAATCGGCATCGACAACGGCGTCATGCCGGTCGAACAGATGCAGGTCACCATCACCAAGCCGATCGAAGATGCACTGAATAGTGTTCCCGGGCTCCAGACAGTCCGGTCGACGACCAGCCGCGGCTCCGCTGAGATCAGCCTGTTCTTCGACTGGCAGGTGGACATGTTCCAAACGCTGCAACTGGTGGATGCCGCCTTGTCGACCATCCAGCAGTCGCTGCCGCCGACGGTCCATATCACCTCAAATCGGCTGACATTCGCAACCTTTCCCATCCTCGGCTACGCCCTGATGGCGGATGACCGCGGCGCAGACACCATTCCGCAGACGCAGTTGTGGGAGATCGCTACCTACGATCTGAAGCCTCCGCTGAACCGGGTCAACGGTGTCAGCACGGTGGTGGTGCAGGGCGGCCAGGTCCCCGAATTCCACATCGTGCCCAACCTGGCCCGGCTACAGACGACCGCCGTGACGATGACCGATCTGGTGAATTCGGTGCAAGCGTCGAACATCATCGATTCGCCCGGACTCTATGAAGCGAATCACGAATTGATTCTGGGCCTGGTGGGCTCGCAGGCGCACAACACCTCCGAGCTTGCGAGCCTGGTCGTCAAGACCACCCCGGGCGGCGCGCCGGTTCGGGTGGGCGATGTCGCCACCGTGGTGCCATCGACGATGCCGGTCTACACCATGGTGACAGCCAACGGAAAACCCGCCGTGCTGCTCAACATCGCCCGGCAGATATCGAGCAACACCGTCGCGGTGGCAGATGGCGTCGCGGCCAAGATCGCGGAGTTGCAGAAGACGCTGCCGCCCGGTGTGCATCTGGTTCCCTTCTACGACCAGTCTGAGCTGGTGCGCGAGAGCATCTCAAGCGTGCGAGACGCGATCCTGATCGGGCTGGTGCTCGCCTGCATCATCCTGTTCCTGTTCTTACGCGACTGGAGATCGTCCTTGATTGCCGGTCTCGTGATCCCGGTCACCGTCGCCGTCACGATTCTCTTCCTCTCAATCATTGGGCAGAGCTTCAACCTGATGACGCTCGGTGGCCTCGCCGCGGCCATCGGCCTGGTCATCGACGATGCCATCGTGGTCGTCGAAAATATAATCGTGCATCGCGATGCCGGAGAATCGCGCGTCGATGCGGTGAAGAAGGCGCTGCACGAGATCACAATTCCGCTGATCGGCTCGACGATTACGCCGGTCGTCGTCTTCCTTCCCCTCATCTCCGTCACCGGCGTAACGGGTAGCTTCTTCCGGGCGCTTGCGATCACGATGACGGCGGCGCTGCTGACGTCCTTGCTGCTGGCGCTTTCGTTTACGCCGGCTCTCAGCCTGCTGCTCTTGAAACCGAAGGCTGAGTCGGCGACCCGCGGCGACACGGCCGGCGAACCTAGTGCGCATCACGACGAAAACGGCCCCATCATGCGGCGTGTCCTGCATGTCCACGAGCGCGCCCTGACCTGGGCTCTTGCCCGCCCGCTGGCCCTTGCCCTGTGCTGTCTCTTCCTGGTGGTCGCCGGCTACTTCGCCTATAGAGGGCTCGGGTCCGATCTTCTTCCCGCGATGGACGAGGGCGCATTCATCCTCGACTACATCATGCCCGCCGGAAGTTCCCTGGCAGAGACCAATCGCGTTCTGGAACGGGTCGAAAAGATCCTCCAGGACACGCCTGAAGTCGAGATTACCTCTCGCCGCACCGGGCTGCAGCTTGGCCTCGCCGCAGTCACCGAGGCAAACTACGGCGACTTCACCGTCAGGCTGAAGACCAAACGCTCCCGGCCCATCGAGGACATCATGACCGACGTTCGAGATCGTGTCAGGAGCACAGAGCCCGAACTGGATATTGAATTTACGCAGGTACTTCAGGATATGATCGGCGACCTGTCCAACTCTCCCGAGCCGATTCAGATCAAGCTGTTTTCACACGACACCAATCTTCTTCATGAGCTTGGGCCCAAGGTGCAGACGGCAATCGCGGCGATTCCCGGCGTAGTCGATACGCAGAATGGCGTCGACAATACGCTCAGCGGACCGGCAACCAACTTCCAGGTCGACCCCGCTGTGGCCGGACGCCTGGGCTTCACTCCCACCGAGGTTGCCGAGGATGCCACTTCCATCCTCGACGGGCTGCCCGCGAATCAGCCGATGATCGTCAGTGGCCGCCCCTACACCATCCGGGTCCGGCTTCCTGAGCAGAATCGCGCATCGCTCGACGCCATTCAGAACACCGTCTTCAACTCGAACACGGGCAAGACTGCGACGCTGGGCGCAATGGCACAGGTAACCCAGCTTCCGCCGCAGAATGAGATTCGCCGCGAGAATCTCGATCAGGTTGTTCTGGTCAGCGGACGGCTCGAAGGCTCGGACCTCGGCGGAGCGATGGCGTCCGTCAAGACCGTGGTCAGCGGCCTAAACCTTCCCGCGTCGGTCCGTGTGGAGTACGGCGGCACCTACCAGGAGCAGCAGAAGTCCTTCGCCGACCTGGCCCGCGTACTTCTGCTGGCGCTGGCCCTCGTCTTCGGCGTGCTGCTGACGGAGTTCCGCAACTTCTCCGCTCCCATTGCCATCCTTACCAGTTCCATTCTGTCGATCGCGGGCGTCGTGATCGCTCTTCTGGTCACCAGCACCAACTTTAATGTGGCGAGCTTCATGGGCCTCATCATGGTCATCGGCATCGTCGCGAAGAACGGCATCCTGCTGCTCGACGCGGACGAAAAGTTCCGGGCAACCGGTGCGAACGCCCGCGATGCGATGCTTCATGCCGCGCAGCGCCGGCTTCGTCCCATCGTGATGACCGCCATCGCGGCAGTGTGCGGAATGCTGCCGCTGGCCTTTGCGCTGGGGTCCGGTTCACAGATGCTGCAGCCGCTGGCCATCTCGGTCATCGGCGGACTCACGCTGTCGATCTTTCTCAGCCTGATCGTCACGCCCGTCATCTACTACCGGCTGACGGACCACCGTGACGTGAAAGACAAATCGGAGTCCGCTTCCGCCTGAGCCCGAGGCAAAGCCGTTCACTCCACAGGAGACTGTCTCCCCCAGGTGAAGTGGCGGCCCAGGATACCTTTGATGATGAGGTGGTCGGTAGCCGAAGTCGGGCCCACACCTACCCCGAAGTTGATCTCCCACTTCGGCGATAGATTCAGGTCCGTCACCGCGAAGATCTGCTGCTGCTGCTCATGGAGTGAGTCGAACGCGCCCACCCGGCCGTAGTCGGCGTAGTACTCGGTCCCGGCGCTGATCTTCTGGGTAAAGTCATAGCTGATCTTCACGGCGGGGGCAAAGCCAACTCCCTGCTTTACATCCGGCCCATGCCATGTGCGCTCGAGCGCCGGATTGAAAGCAAAGTACCAGCGATTGATCGCCTTGTCGAGAATAGGGCGAATCTCCCACGTCCACGTATCGGGGGAATACACCGCTCGCTGATAGCCAACTTCGGTCGAGAGGCTGACGCCGATGGGCCAGTGCCACGTGTCCGGCACACGCACGCGCGGGCGGATATGATCGCCGACCCATTGCACGCCGTGGCCGTTCTGCTCGCTGGTGAAGATGTAAAAGCCCACCTCGGACCAGTCGTTCAGGCCCTGGGTGATCTCGATGGTCTCGTGCTCCTGATGATTGGTGGGGTAGACGCCGTTGATGACATACTTCTGCCCGTTCGGCGTGAAGTTCGAATGCAGCTCCAACATCGTGCTCTTCGGCGCGACCGTATCCGACCCGTACACCTGAATCTCATAGTTGCCCTGGGCGACAGCCGGTGTTCCACACAGCAGCCACAGAAGCGACAGAGCCGCGAGGCACTGACCTACCCGCGCCACGGCAATGCGCGGCCAAAGCGATGACGGACGTTGCGTAGCGTTATACATAGCGGAAGAGCATCATGAACCCCAGATCCATGTGGTTCTGCTGGTGGCAATGGAAGAGTGTCAGGCCGGGATTGTCCGCCGTGAACTCTACGTCGACCTCAGAGGCCCCCTTGACGATCACAGTGTCCTTCAAAATGCCTTGCGTCTCCGGCTTGCCCGAGAAGCGGCGCAGCTCAAAGGTGTGCCGGTGCAGGTGGACCGGGTGGTCTTCGCTGCTTTCGTTCTTGAACAGGAGACGGTAGCGCTGGCCGCGGGTGAGCGCGACAGTTTCGGTGTTCGGGAAAGATTTTCCGTTGATCGTCCACCGGTCCATGCCTCCGTGCCCGGCGAATTTAGACTGAAATATCAGGGGAACCTCGACGACTCCGGCAGCAGGCGCCGGTGCGGGACCTGCGGCCGCGAACGCGAGGTAATCCCAGAGCAGTTCTTCCGGCTGATGCCATTGCGACTCGCCGCTGCGGTTGGCGTATTCGACCACGATCCCCATGCCGGCTTTCTTGACGTGTTCGCGGACCTCGCCCATCACCCAGACGCCGGGATTGTTCATCTCCACAATAGCGCAGACGCGCTCTGCCGGCCCAAGGCGCAGCATCGGAACCAGCTTCGGTGTCGGGACGGGGTTGCCGTCGAGCGCGATCACGCGAAATTGATGTCCCGCCAGCGCGATCCAGTGCTGCTCGGAGGCGCTCGTATTGACAAGGTGCAGAAGCACCTGCTGGCCTGCCTTCACGCGGAGCGGTTCGCCAAAGCCCAGCGTGCGCCCATTGATCGTCGAGGCTTCGTAGAACGGGTCCATCGACCCATCCGCATTGCCGAGGAAGCTCGCGTTCCAGTCATGCAGCGCAAGAAAGAACTCCTGGTCGTAGCGCGCGGGGTCTTCACGCGGCTCGATAAAAAGAAAGCCGTGCTGGCCCGTGTACTGGCCCTTGTGCAGATCGTGCCCAGCGAAGGTGTGGGTGTGGTACCAGCGGAAGCCCGAAGGCTGGGGAGTGAAGGTGTACCGCGCCCTGCCGCCGGGCGGAATCGGCGGCGTTCCCTCCTCCATCGCTCCATCCACGTCCGAAGGAATCTGAAGACCATGCCAGTGAACCACCTCATTGTCGCCGGTGTGGTTCGTGACATCGATCGTGACCGGACGGCCTTCTTCGAAGCGCAGCAACGGTCCGGGCACCTGCCGGTTATAAGCGATGGTCTTGATGGTGCGGTGACGGGAAACCTGAAGGCTGTACGGCGCAATGTCGATCGAATAGTCCGCATCGGCGAGCGCGTGAAGGGAAGAAGGAGAAGCAGTCGCGACTGCCGCCATGCCTGCAACTTGAAGAAGTTTTCGTCGGGTGATCACGCCTGATCTTAACAGGATCGATGATCCATATCCCGATGATTCTTGTCCTCCCCACGCACAAAAAACCCAAGCTGCCGGCAAATATGCATCGCCCGGCAACCCCGCCCGGGCAACCTCACCGGGCGAAGGCCGGCGGCAGAACGCGGAAGTTCTCGAGGACCACATCCGGGCTGAGATAGTGCGGCAGCAGAGGCTCCTGCTTCAGTAGGCCCGTGCTGAGATACTTTTTATTATCGTCGCAGAAGACCGTCACCGTAACCGCCTCGCTGCCCAGAAGATTCTGCACCGTCAGCGCGGCAAGGAAGTTGCAGCCGGACGAAATCCCCACCGCAAGGCCCATCGTAGCGGCGAGCTTCTGCGCCATCAGGATCGAATCGCCGTCGGAGATGGCAATGGGCGCGTCGATCTGGCTCAGGTCCACGATCGCCGGTACGAACTCGTCGGAGATGCCCTGAATCCGATGGTTCCCCACCTTACGCCCAGCGCTGAGGACGGGAGATTCCGCCGGTTCCACGGGATAGATCCTGACCTCAGGGTCCAGCGAACGCAGGTGCTGGCCCACTCCCATGATGGTTCCCCCGGTGCCGACGCCGGCCGTAAATGCGCGCGGCACAAGACCGATGCCGGCAAGCTGCGCAATAATCTCCGGGCCGGTGCCCTTGCAATGAGCCTCGACGTTTGCCGCGTTGGCAAACTGCTTCGGCAGAAAGATGTCGTCGCGTGTCGCCGCGAGTTCATCGGCCAGCCGGAGAGCGCCGACGAAGCCTCCCTGCTCGCGGCTCACCTGGACCACCTCCGCGCCGTAGCTGCAGATGATGTCCAGACGTTCGCGGCTCATCCAGTCCGGCATGTAGATGATCACCTTGTGCCCAAGCGCCGCGCCCAGAGCCGCAAAGGCGATCCCGGTATTGCCGCTGCTGACCTCGGCGATGGTGTCACCCGGGCGAATGGCTCCATCGCGCAGCCCTGCCTCCAGAATGGTCAGGGCCATCCGGTCCTTGATGCTTCCCGTAAGGTTGGCCTGCTCGCATTTCGCGAATATCCTGCGCGATTCGCCGCGGTACGTGTAGCAGACCTCGACCATCGGCGTATTCCCAACCAGCGCAGCGATTCGAGTCAGGGTACGGCTGCTGGTGCAAAGTCCAGGCGTGCTGGAAGAAAGGTCGGAACGATTCATCGGGGTGCAACAGCCTCCGGCCAGATCGAAACTAGTTCTTGAAAAAATTCTTCGCCAGGAACAGGACATTGGCAGGACGTTCGGCCAGCCGCCGCATGAAGTACGGGTACCACTCCGGACCGAAGGGGATATACACGCGTACGCCGAATCCTTCCGCGGCCAACCGGTGCTGCAGATCTCGCCGGATGCCGTACAGCATCTGGAACTCGAACGCGCCCTTGTCGATGTTGTTCTCACGCACAAAGGTCCGCATGGCTTCCACAATCGCCTCATCGTGCGTGGCGATGCCGCAGAAGACGCCCTTGCCGTCCTTCGAATAAGAGGCCATTCGCTTCATCAGCTTCACATAGTTGGCATCCACGTCGGATTTGGCGGCGAATGCAATCTGCGGCCCCTCCTTGTACGCGCCCTTGCACAGGCGAATACGAATTCCGCCGGCGAGCAGCCGCTCCGTATCGGCTTCGGTGCGGAAGAGATAGGCCTGCAGCACCGTTCCTACGCTGCCCGGAAAGCGCGCTGCCAGGCGCTCGGTCATGGCAATCGTCGCTTCGGTATAGGGCGAACCCTCCATATCGATACGCACAAAGGAATGCACCGCGGCCGCATGTTCCACCATCTCGCCCACAATACGCTCCGCCAGTTCAGGGTCGAAGTCCATGCCGACCTGCGACAGCTTAACACTCACGTTCGCGTCCAGTCCCCGCGCCTCGATCGCATCCAGCATCTCGTGATAGATCGCCGCCGACTTCCGCGCCTCGGCTTCGGTGGTAACACTCTCCCCCAGCGAGTCGAGGCTGACCGCAATCCCTTCCCGGTTCACGCGCTCACATGCGCCAAGCGCGTCTTCGACCGACATACCGGCGACGAACCGGCCCGACATCTTCCGACCCATCGCGGATCGCTCGGAAAAACTTCGCAACCCCCGGTTACGGGAGAGTGCAATAAACACAGATCGCAGCAAAGGTGATACCCCTATTCCCGCCTGAAGGCGAACAGCCGTATTGTTTCATGCAGACAGGCTCGTGGGCGAGGACTTCCCTGCCGGTAACAGAACGTCCGGCGCGTGTTCCTGTCATTTCCTGAAAGCGACTGCCGTTCGATGCTGGAAAGGAAGATCGAAACAGCAGCTTACTGGCTGGCTTCTACACCGGCTTCTACCACCGGCTTCACCTGCGGGGTCACCATCGTGCTGGTGTCCTTGATCGCCGCAATTGCCTCGTCGTAGCGTCCGGCCAGCGAATTGACCCGAATGGTCGCCATGTCTTCGAGCATCTTCATGCCGTCTTTTAGATAGCTCATCCGGCTGCGCTCATCGTGGCCCCAGGTGACAGGAACCTCGCGGATCGCATATTTCAGCTTGCGCGCGATAAAGAGAATCTCCGGATCGAAGCCCCAGCGTTCAATCGTCTGCAGGCGAAAGATCGTCTGTGCGACCGGACGCCGGAAAGCTTTGAAGCCGCACTGCGTATCTTTGAACGGCAGACCCATCACCGAGCGTGTGATCCAGTTGAAGCAACGCCCGAAGAACTGCCGATACAGGGGCTGATGAATCGTCTGGCGGGTACGGTCCATCCAGCGCGAGCCGATCGCCACATCCGCGCCATCCGCTATCGCCGCCAGCAATCGTTCTGCCTCTTCCATAGGAGCCGAGAGATCCGCATCGGTAAACATCACCACGTCCCCGGCGGCCTGAAGCAGCCCGTTGCGCACGGAGTAGCCCTTGCCCCGATTCCCCGGATTCTGCACCAGGTGCAGACGCGGATATAACCCCATCCAGTGCTGCACAATCGCTGCGGTATTGTCCCTGGAGCCGTCATCGACCACCAGAACCTCGGCGTCCCAGCCCTGCTCCGCGACACACGACATCACCCGCTCCAGCGCATTCTCGATGCGGGCGCTCTCGTTATAGGCCGGGATCACAATACTTAACTTCGGATGAGCCATACCAATCCCTTACCCTGTGCCGGACGGGCTTTCAACTTTCGAATGAATACGCGCGGAGAGCGTTTCGTGCGCCGCGATAAATAATACGTCAATCATTGGACGCTCGGGCAACCTATTTGTCTCAACCTTAACTTCACCTACCGGAACCACAACGCGAGGTAGCCGAGCGCATTCTGCACTGGAATCCGCGCCCCTGCTACACTCCACAACATGCCGGAAGACTACACAAGCCCACCGCCGCAGCCGCCTCCTCCGCCCTATGCGCAGCCGGCACAGTTCCATTATCCCCCGCCGCCCTACGGTTTAGCCCCGCTCCGCCGCCGCTCGGCCTGGTTTTACATCGGCATCATCGCGGGTTCGGCGGCAGTCGTCTGTCTTTTGGTCAGCTTCATGGTCTGGACCACGATGCGCTCAGTCACCGGCGGCAATGCCTCCCACTTCGGGATCGGCACCAGCCAGATCGGCGTGATCGACCTCACGGGCGTCATCCTTTCGCCTGAAACCATCGACGGCCAGCTCCGCAAATTCGGCGATGACCCCTCCATCAAGGCCATCATTCTCCACATCAACTCCCCCGGCGGCGGCGCGGCTGCCTCGCAGGAGATCTACCACGAGGTCGTCCGCATCCGACAGGAGAAGCATAAGAAGATCATCGCTTCGATCGAGTCGGTCGGGGCCTCCGGCGCCTATTACATCGCCTCCGGCTGCGACAGAATCTATGCCAACGAAGCCTCGCTCGTCGGCTCCATCGGCGTCATCATCGAGTGGACCAACTACGGCGAACTGCTGCGCTGGGCCAAGCTGAAGAACATAACCATCACCTCGGGCGAGTTGAAGGACGCAGGCGATCCCAGCCGCGATCTCACCCCCAAAGAGCAGGCCTACTTCCAGTCCCTGGTAAATAACATGTTCACCCAGTTCGTCCACGATGTCTCCATCGGCCGCCACACCACCGAAGACAAGATCAAGCCACTCGCAACCGGCCAGGTCTGGACTGGCCAGCAGGCTCTTCCGCTCGGCCTGATCGACAGGATTGGCGGCTTCCGCGTCGCCCTGATGGACACGGCCAGGGAGGCTGGAATCTCGGGTGAGCCCAGCATTGCGCGTCCCGCCAATAAGAAGCGCGGCCTCTTCGCCGTACTCACCGACGACGGCGAAGATCTGTTCCCCAATCCCAGCCAACTGCTCAACCACGCGCCGGGGTTTTACTTCATGTGGAAGTAAGACACCGCCCTCCAGCCTTTACCCGGAACCCCGGCATTTCTCCTCTTCCCTCTTCTCTCCCGGGACCCCGGCGAAATGGGTGCCGTTCTCTTTTTGCTTGATCGGTTCCTCCGTTTTCTGCATCTCATCCTGCATGTCAGCCATGTTTCCTCCGGGAGCTCTGCGTTTCTCTACGAGCCTCCATCCCGTCTACAATCAACACCAACGGAACAGTTCGCTCCCGAACCGATCGCCCTCTTCAGCCCGAAAGGAACCCATCCAATGACCAAAGCTGACCTCGTAGACAAAGTCACCGCACTGGGCGACCTCACCAGACGCGATGGAGAGGTCATCGTCGATACTCTCTTCGAATCCGTCATCGGGGCGCTCAAGACGGGCGACAAGATCGAGATCCGCGGCTTCGGCAGCTTTCGTACCCGGCAGCGGAACGCCCGCACCGGACGCAACCCCAAAACCGGCGCCAAGGTCGATGTTCCAGCCAAGCGGGTGCCCTTCTTTAAGCCCTCCAAAGAGCTTCGCGACTCGGTTAATCCCGCCGATGATGGCAAAGCGAAGGTCTCCTCAGGCACGACCGAGCCGGCCAAGGTCGACCCCGAACACATCGATCCGCATCACCCGCCCGCCATGTAGCTGGCTGCCTGGACCGGAGCCGTCTGTCCTATTCCGTCATTCCCTCCAACACCACCGGTGAGATTGCCTCGACCCCGAACTCTCCCTCCCACTTCGCCACCACGACGCTGGCAAGGCAGTTCCCCACCACATTCACAGTTGTTCGAGCCATATCGGCCAGCGCATCGATGCCCAGAATGACGAAGATAGGCTCCGTCGGCAGCTGAAACGTCGCCGCCGTCGCCAGCAGCACCACCAGCGTTGCCCGCGGAACCCCCGCAACCCCCTTGCTCGTCAGCATCAGGGTCACCATCATCAGCATCTGCTGGCCGAAAGACATGTGTACCCCCGCCGCCTGCGCCACAAAGATGCCGGCCACCGCCAGATACAGCGTTGAACCATCCAGATTGAAGCTGTACCCAGCCGGAATGACGAACGAGACGATGCGCCGCGGCACTCCCAGCGCCTCCATATTCTCCATTGCCCGCGGCAACGCGGCCTCGCTCGTCGAGGTAGCAAAGGCGATCGTCGCCGGCTCAGCGACCGCAGCCAGAAACCGCCGGACCGGCACCCGGAACAACAGGGCCGCCGGCAGCAGCACCAGCAGGCCAAACCCAACCAGCGCGCCATAGAGCGTCAGCAGCAGCTTGCCGAGGTTCACCAGCACCCCCAGCCCCATCTGCCCCACCGTAAAGGCCATCGCCGCCCCCACCCCGATGGGCGCGAAGTACATCACCACATTCGTGAACTTGAACATCACTTCGCTCAGGCCCTCGAACAGCCGCAGCACCGGTGCGCGCTTCTCCTCTCCCAGGGAGGCCAGCGCGATGCCGAAGAAGACGGCAAACACGGCCACCTGCAATATCTGGCCCTCCGCAACCGACTTCGCTATATTCTCCGGGAACACGTGCAGCAGAAAATCCTGCCAGTGCGCAGGCGGGGGAGCCGCGACCTGTACCGCGGCCCCGCTCTCCGGCGGAAGCGACAGCCCTGCGCCCGCGTGACTCAGGTTGATCGCGGCCAGCCCGATAAACAGCGCCAGCGTCGTCACCGCCTCGAAATAGATCAGGCTCTTGATCGCGATCCGGCCTACCCCCTTCAGGTCGCCGTGTCCCGCGATTCCCGTCACCAGCGTCGCCAGAATCAGCGGCGCGACGATCGTCTTGATCAGCCGCAGGAAGATGTCGCTGAAGACGCGCAGACCCACGGCGAAGGCCGGAGCGTCGAAGCCCAGTTCAGCTCCCGCCACCATCGACACAAAAATCCATGGTGTCAGCGTTCGTCTGCGCGCGGCAAACACTGTCAACAGCAGAATCGCCCCGCAACGAAGCACAACTCCAGCGACATGCATCCGCGGTCCGCCAATCCCGACGACCACACCCGCGCCCAGCAAAACGACGGCTGCAAGCAACAATATCCGTTCCAACTTCGTCTTAATCATCAGGTGCGAAGGATATCAGTCCTCAGGGCAAACCCGTCTTCAACCAGCCGGTTGAAAAGCCTTGCGTCTGCTAGCATACGGAACATGCACCGCCCCGCATTCGTTCTTTGGGTCATCTTCGCCTTATCACTCGCCGCGTTTCCCCTTCTTGCACAGAGCAGCTCAAGCCCCATCCCCATTGCGCCCGGCTTCGACGGTATTCCACAGTCTCCCGCCCAGTTCCCCGGCCAGGGTTCCAGCTTCCTCACCCAGCCGACTCTTTCACCCGGCGCCCTCCTTCTGCTCGAGCTCGAAGGGCGCTTCTCCCAATCCGTCGCTGCAGGTGGAGGAAAGGCCTTCGCAACCTGGTTTGCCGACGACGCAGTCACTCTCAACAATGGCCGTCCTGCCATCCTGGGGCGCACCGCCATCTCCGCCCAGGCGCAGTGGGACCCGAAGGCCTATCAGCTCACATGGGTTGCGCAGGGCGCACAAATGGGCCCGTCGAATGACATGGGCTTCACTTGGGGCCGCTATGAAGGCCGTTCCAAGGATAAGAGTGGAGGCCCCATCGTCATGACCGGCCGCTACATGACAGTATGGAAGAAGCTGTCGGACGGCACCTGGAAGGTTGCGCTCGACGCCAGCGCCAATGAGCCTCCCGCAGCGGCCGAATGCTGTGTCTTGCCAAAGCCCTAAGACATTGCTGCCACAAAAGTAGGAGTGCGCAAGAGTTTGCACATCCTTACGATCACACATAGCAAATGAACGCTCTCCTGGTCAAATGAACTCTCTCCTGGTCAAAGACGAAGCCCTACGAATTGAAGCTCTCGGTCAGTACGAGGTCCTCAATTCAGCGCCCGATCCTGTCCTGGACGATATCACCGGCCTAGCCGCTCAACTCTGCGATACGCCCGTCGCGGCTATCACGCTTATCGGTGAGGACCGCATCTGGCTGCGTTCGCGCTTTGGTATCGCCTCTCATGAACTTTCACTCGGCAGCCTGCCCTGCGAGACCACGATCCTCGGCGATACGGTGTACGAAGTAACTGACGCCCGCTCAGAACGAAACTATGCTCCCGACGGCATCCTCATCGAAGGCCGGACGTTTCGCTTCTACGCCGGCGCACCGCTCACCACCCCCGGCGGCGTCAGCATCGGTGCGCTGCTTGTCCTCGATCATCCCGCACGCGCTCTTACCGCCGCGCAGTCCTCAGCTCTCGGTATCCTCAGCCGCCAGGTCATCACCCGGCTTGAACTGAACAGCCGCATCCGGCAGATGGATCGCGCCGCACGCTCTCGCCAGCGCGTCGAAGCGGCCCTCACCGTTGAACGAAACTTCGTCTCCGCCGTGCTCGATACCGTCGGGGCGCTGGTCGCCGTCTACGATCCCGCCGGCCGCATCGTCCGCTTCAACCGGTCTTGCGAAACCGCCTCGGGCTACGACTTCGCCACCCTGGTCGGCCGCTACGCTTGGGACAAGCTCATCCCGCGGCAGGATATTCCCGAAGCCATCGAAACCTTCGAGCGCCTCCGCGCCGGACACTTCCCCGCCGCCTTCGAGAATCAGTGGCAAAACCGCGATGGCAGCCTGCACCGCATCGCCTGGTCCGCCACCGCCCTGCTCGATTCCCAAGGCGAGGTCGCCTTCATCATCGCAACCGGCATCGACGTCACCACGCAGCGTGCGGCCGAGGCGACCCTCCGCGAAAGCGAGGCGCGTTACCGTCAACTCATCGAGGGCTCGCTCGGCATGGTCTGCACCCACGATCTGCGCGGCAACCTCCTGACCATCAACACGCACGGCGCGGAGACCATCGGCCGGACCGTCGAGGAGATGACCGGCAAAAATCTGTCCGAGTTCATCGTGCCCGAACGTCGCGACGCCATGCCGGCCTACCTGCAGAAGATCGGCGAGACCGGCGAAGCTCAGGGCCTGCTTCATCTCGCCCACAGGGACGGCGAAATCCGCGTCATCGCCTACCGCAACAAGTTGATCGTCGTGCCGGGCCGCGCACCGTACGTTCTGGGCTTCGGCGTCGATATCAGCGAGCAAGTCCGCGCCGAAGGCCGCCTCCGTACCCTCACCCGCCAGTCGGACTCCGTCCTCGAATCGGTAGGAGACGGCATCTACGGCATCGACCTCGAAGGAAACGTCACCGTAGTCAACTCCGCCGCCGCCCAGATGCTCGGCTTCAAGCAGAGCGAGATGCTCGGCCGCAACCTGCACCGGCTCATCCACCATACCCGCGTCGACGGCACACCCTATCCGCCCGAAGACTGTCCCATCGAAAAGAGCCTCTACAACCTCCAAACCGTGCGTGTCTTCGATGAAGTTTTCTGGCGTAAGGACGGCACCAGCTTCCCGGTAGACTACGTCGCTCGCCCGCAGATCGACTCGCACTCCGCCGAAGCGGACGGACCCAAAGCCGTCGGAGTCGTCGTCGCTTTCACCGATACCACCCAGCGCCGCGCCTTGGACCGCATGAAGGATGAGTTCATCTCCACCGTTTCGCATGAGTTGCGCACACCGCTTACCTCCCTGCGCGGCGCCCTTGGTCTGCTCGCCGGCGGCGCTTTGTCTGCCCGGCCCGAGAAGACCCGACAAATGCTCGATATCGCCATCAGCAACTCCGACCGGCTGGTCCGCCTGGTCAACGACATCCTGGACCTCGAGCGCATCAGCAGCGGCAAGACGGAGCTGCATTTCGCCCTCTGCAGCGCTGAAGACCTCTTGCGCCGCGCTGCCGGGCAGCAGCAGGGCGGCACACCCCGGCCCAATATCCGCATCTTCTTCGCCGCCGGCGGCGTCACCGTCTGGGCCGACCCCGAACGCATCCTGCAAACCCTCAACAATCTCATCTCCAACGCCATCAAGTTCTCGCCCGCAGGCAGTGAAATCCACCTCAACGCGCGCAATCTAGACGATGGCGAGGCTCTCATTGAAGTGCGGGACCAGGGCAGCGGCATTCCGGCAGACAAGCTCGAGCACATCTTCGAACGCTTTCAGCAAGGCGACGCCTCCGACTCGCGTGCCCTGGGAGGTACTGGCCTGGGCCTCGCCATCTGTCGCAGCATCGTCAACCAGCACGGCGGACGCATCTGGGCCACTAGCGACCCCGGCCAGGGCACCACCTTCCACTTCACCCTGCCCACAAAGTCCAGCAACAACCTCCGCTGACTCGCAACTTCCCTCTCAAACCGGATGGATAATCCCAGTGCTTAAAGAAAACCCCAGATCCTTAACGTCTTGTGCAGCACGAGGGGGATGGTCATAGCCTGCTTTACTTACCTCCTCAGGAGATACTTTTCCATGCTGGACGATGGAATTTAAAACAAAACGAGCACGCTTGTTGGTCACCTTTTCGATCAACGCTCTTACTGCGGCAGGGACAATCAGTTCGGCTTCTGCAACGCTCACTCCTCGCCCTCCCGCAGCTTGGCGATCACCGCAAAGTCCTCCAGTGTGGTCGTATCGCCCTGCACCTCACCGGTCGTCGCCAGTTCGCGCAGCAGCCGGCGCATTATCTTGCCGCTCCGGGTCTTTGGCAGCGCCTGCGTGAACGTCAGATCATCCGGCCGGGCCAGAGCGCCGATCTCCTTCGCCACCCATTGGCGCAGCTCCTGCCGCAGCTCTTCACTCGGCGCGTGCTCCCCTTCCAGCGTGACAAACGCGGCAATCGCCTGCCCCTTCATCTCGTCGGGACGGCCCACTACCGCCGCCTCCGCGACCTTCGGGTGCGCCACCAGCGCCGATTCTACCTCCATCGTCCCCAGCCTGTGTCCGCTGACGTTGATCACGTCGTCTACCCTGCCCATCATCCAGAAGTACCCATCCGCATCCCGCCGCGCGCCGTCGCCGGTGAAGTAGCTCCCCGGCACCTCGCTCCAGTACGCCTCCTCGTAGCGGGCCTGGTCGCCATAGATCGTCCGCGCCATCGAAGGCCACGGTGTGCGAAAGACCAGCAGCCCGCCGTGCCCATCCGGAACTGGCTCGCCCTCTTTCGTAACTATCTCCGGCACAATCCCGAAGAACGGCCGCGTCGCCGAGCCGGGTTTCGCCGCGATAGCGCCCGGGATCGGCGCAATCATGATCGCCCCCGTCTCCGTCTGCCAGTACGTATCGACGATTGGGCAGCGCTCCTTGCCGATCACGCGGTGATACCACATCCATGTCTCCGGGTTGATCGGCTCGCCCACGGTCCCCAGCAGACGCAGCGAATCCAGCGAATGCTTTCGCACCCAGGCATCTCCCCACTTCGTAAACGCGCGGATCGCCGTCGGAGCCGTGTAGAACACCGTCACCTTATGGTCGTCCACAATCTGCCAGAAGCGGTCGCACTCCGGCCAGTTCGGAGCGCCCTCGTACATCATCACGGTCGCGCCATTCTGTAACGGCCCATACACCACGTAGCTGTGCCCGGTCACCCAGCCGATATCCGCCGTACACCAGAACACATCCTCATCGCGCAGATCGAAGACATACCTGCTCGTGAGATACGTCTGCACCGAGTACCCGCCGGTCGTATGCACCAGCCCCTTCGGCTTACCAGTCGTGCCCGACGTATACAGCAGATAGAGCGGATCCTCGGCATCCATCCACTCCGCCGCACACTCCGCCGCCGCCTTCTCCATCTCGTCATGCCACCACACGTCTCGTCCCGCCTGCATCGCCACCGGCGAGCCCGACCGCCGATACACCACCACGTTCTTCACCGTAGGACACTTCCCCAGCGCCTCGTCCACAATCTCCTTCAGCTGCACCTCCGCGCCCCGCCGAAAGCTCGTGTCCTGCGTCAAAACCGCGACACAGCCGGAGTCGTTCACCCGGTCCGAGATCGCATGCGCCGCAAAGCCCCCGAAGATCACCGAGTGCACCGCGCCGATCCGCGCACACGCCAGCATCGCGATCGCAAGCTCCGGACACATGCCCATATACACCGCAACCCGGTCGCCCCGCTTGATCCCGAGCCTCTTCAGCACATTGGCAAACCGCTGCACCTCCCCGTGCAACTCCCCGTACGTCAGCCTGCGAACCTCCCCCGGCTCACCCTCCCACAGCAGCGCTACCTTGTCCCTCCGGGCGCCCAGCGCATGGCGGTCCACGCAGTTATGCGAAAGGTTCAGCTTCCCCCCGGTAAACCACTTCGCCTGCGCCGCCTCCCCTTCGAGCACCCTGGTCCACGGCGCAAACCACTCCAGCTCCCGCGCCGCCTCCCCCCAGAACGCCTCCGGCTGTTCGACGCTATGCCGGTACATCGTCTCGTACTGCGCCAGGCTCTTCACATGAGCCTTCGCGGCAAACTCCGCCGGTGGAGGGAAGCTCCTGTTCTCCCGCAGACTCGAATCCAAGTTCGCCTTTCCTTCAGACACTGCCAAGCGCGATCCTCCGTTTGTTCATCCAGCAACACGAACTTACCCTATACAACTGGCTGCGGCAACCCGCGCGCAAACGTCTGCTACACCACGGCCCTGTCCACCGCCGGCTGTGCGGGCGGCCTCACCAGCAGAGGCAGCACGACCGAGATCGCCATCACCAGAGCGATCACATGCAGCCCCCCCGCATAGCCGCCGCTCGACTGGCGCATGTGAGCGATCAGCAGCGGTCCAAAGGCGCTCGCGAAGCCCCATGCCGTCAGCATCAATCCATAGATCGAACCAACGTTCGCCGACCCGAAGTAGTCTGCCGCAAAGGCCGGCATCGTGCCGAATCCTCCGCCGTAGCACAGCAGGATAATAAAGCTGATCGTCGTCACGCTCGCCACCGCGTGAAGGCTCGGGAGGAACCAGAACAACGCAATCTGCAGGATGAACATCACCGCAAACGTCATCCGGCGCCCCAGCGCATCCGACGCCCACGCCCAGAACACCCGCCCCAGCGCATTGCCTATGCTCACGATGCCCACCATGCCCGCCGCCACAATCGCAGTAATCTTCGCCAGCTCCTGAAACATCGGCGCCTCCTGCGAGATGACCGATATGCCCGCCGAAGTATTCAGGAACAGCAGCAGCCACAGCGCCCACCACTGCCATGTCTTCAACGCCTCTCCCAGGGTGAACGCCTTGGCGCTGCTCTGAACCAGCTGCTTCTCGCTCGGCGTCCAACCCTCCGGCTTCCATCCATCCGGCGGATTCTGCATAAAGTAGCCCGCAATCACGGAGATCACCAGAAAAGCCACTCCAAGATAGGCGAACGTCTGCAGCACGCCCACGCTCTCAATCAGCCGCGTCGCAATTGGCGCCGTCACCAGCGCTCCCGCTCCAAAGCCTCCCACCGCGATGCCTGTCATCAGTCCGCGACGATCCGGGAACCACTTCAGCAGAACGGCGATCGGAACGATGTAGCCGAAGCCAAGTCCGATTCCGCCGATCAGGCCATACGTCGCATACAGCCACCACAGTCCGTGATACGAGAAGCTGGCCAGAAAAACGCCTCCCCCGTATAACACGCCGCCGGTCACCGCGACCACGCGCGGACCCACCCGCTTCAGCCAGAGACCGCCGAAGAACGCCGCAAATCCCAGCGCCATGATCGCGATGGTAAAGGTCAGCGTCACCTCAGAGATCGTCCAGTGAAACTGCTTTGCAAGAGGAACGCGGAACACGCTCCATGCATATACGGCTCCCAAAGCCATCTGCAGCAGAACCCCGGCAAACGCAATCCACCAACGCCCGACTTTATTCATCATCTCTCCTGTAGTTGTCTCTGCTCCGGCAGCCCGGACTGCGTCCAGCCCTTTGATGGCCCGACCATGGCACAGTCACTATATGCTTCCCGCACCCGACAAGCTCGCAGAAAGTTCATTCTCAGCGTGTGATGCATCGTACTTTGCATCCGGCTTCGTCTGCGCCTATAAATTGTTGATCGAGTTGATAATTGACGATCCGAACGCAGGTTACACTCCACCCAGCATGAGCATCTACCTGCCTGCCGCCATCGGCTTCTTCTTCGGCTTCGTCTTCGGTGTCGGGTGCGCGCTCGCCGTTATGTACTCCATCTACATGGGAGGCTACCGCGCCGCAGTCCGCGACTCGCAGTCGCCAACCCTACCTGAGCGCTACGTCAAAGCCCTCGAAAAACAACTCCGCACACCCGGATCGTAGCCGATATTCCAGGCCATCCCGACGCCCGCAGTCAACGTGTCGCCAGCTCCGCGCGCATCTCCTTCACCTCGCGCGTCAGCGACTCTATCGCGCCCATCAGCGCCGCCCTCTGCGCATCGTCGCTTCTGGCCTTAATGCCCTCGATGTAGAAGTTTCCATTTGGCTCAAGCACGCACTTTTCCACCTCGTCAAATTCGTCATAGCCCTGCTTGTGCAGCACGGCTCGCAGCTCCAGCTCTGTCAGCGCCTCCTTCTTCGCCGCTGCCCAGTCAACCGCCCCATGCAGGATCAACACCGTCTCGGTCCCCTGAAACGCGCCATTCAGCTTCGGCATCCGGAATAGCATACGCGTCAGCAGATAGTTCACCGTCAACAGCGAAAGCGCACCGATCACTCCCCCCGAAATAGAATTATCGTCGCCGATCATCGCGTTCTGCACCGTGTTCGAAAGGCTCAACAGCACCACCAGATCGAACGGATTCAACTGCGCCAGTTCGCGCTTGCCGAAGAGTCGCAGAAATCCGACGAGAAACAGGTAGACGATCACCGGCCGCAGAATCTTCTCCAGTATCGGAAGATGAAGGTGAAACATGCTCTGAATCAACACAAACTCCTCTCGCTCATTCGCCTTTGCCGTTGCCTGTTCTCTTTCTTGTCATCCCGCAGCGACCTGCGGTTTGGTCATCCGCGCCCGACCCGGTCATCACGCATACCGCCGCTGATGCCACTCCCACGCGCTCGCCACAATCGCATCCAGCTCCGCGAACCTCGGCTTCCATCCCAGCTCTGCCTTGATCTTCTCCGAGCTCGCCACCAGCACAGCCGGATCGCCTGGCCGCCGCGGACACTCCTCGACCGCAATTGTCTTTCCCGTCACGCGCCGCACCGACTCGATCACCTCCAGCACCGTGAAGCCCTTCCCATTTCCGATGTTGTAGATCAACCGGCTCTTGTCCTTCAGAGCCTCCAAAGCCAGCAGGTGAGCCTCAGCCAGATCCTCCACATGTATGTAGTCCCGCACACAACTCCCATCCCTGGTCGGGTAGTCTCGACCGAAGATCTTTATCTCGGCTCTCCGGCCCAGTGCCACATCGAGTATCAGCGGAATCAGGTGCGACTCCGGCTCATGCGCCTCGCCATACCCGGGGATCGCGCCCGCCACATTGAAGTAGCGCAGGCTCGCATATCGAAGCCCATGCGCAAGATTGATCCACCGCAGCATGTGCTCCACCAGCAGCTTGCTCTCGCCGTATGGATTGGTTGGCTCCAGCTTCGCATCTTCCAGGATCGGCGTCGTCTCCGGCTCGCCGTAGCAGGCAGCGGTCGAACTGAACACCAGCCGGTCATGCCCCGTAGCCAGCATCGCCTCCAGCAGCGTAAGCGTCGCAGCCGTGTTGTTGCGAAAATAAATCTCCGGTCGGTTCATGCTCTCGCCAGCCTCGATCAGCGCGGCAAAGTGCATCACACCATCGAATCTTCCGGCGTTCAGTGTCTCTTCGAGCAACGGCCGGTCAGCCACGTCGCCTTCGATAAACTCGGCCTCGGCAGCCACCGCCGACCGTCTGCTATGACAAAGGTTGTCGTAGATCGTCACGCGGTGGCCGCGCGCCAGCAAAAGCCGTGTCACTGTCCCTCCGATATAACCCGCCCCGCCCGTCACCAGAACCTTCATGGCACTCCTCCTGAAACCGGTTTGTACGACTCTTTCGTTGCCTACCACAAAAGTACCAGTGTCAATCACTTAGGGCTACGGCACTATACTTGCAGTAGGAATGTTGTAGACATGCAATAGCGATGCGGCAGAGCTCCGGTGAAGGAACGGGAACACTCCCAATGCACGGGGCCTGCTACAACCTTTTCCTTCCCTGGCTGCGTCTGTCTATGTAAGCCCAGATGACGATCGCGATAACCAGCTTCGACAGAATCCCATTTCAGAGTCGAACAGCAGGTTGCGGCCTCCCTTCGGCGCTCCGGCAACACTCGCCGAGTAACTTTCACGTTGCACCGGTTCTCACCCGCTTCTCGAAACCGGTCCGCTTCATCTGCTCCGCGTCTCAGGAGCACGCAAGGACCTCTTATGGCAAAGCCGCTTCGCAGTGACGATCCCGCTCCGCGGAACATGCAATTTACGCATTTCGGTGTGCTCAACGACGGCAGCCAAAGCAAAGCCTCGCTCTTCACCTCTCTTACCGTCAACATCCTGCTCGCGCTTTGCATCATCATCATCGGAGCCGCCGCCAAGAAGACCATCGACACCAGCCGCAAGGTTGTTCAATTAACCGAACCGTTGCCCGTCAAGCCTCCCGAGCCCCCGCCTGTCAAACTCAAGCCTCTGCCCAGACCGCCAGTTGTGGCCAGGGTCGAGCCTCCGAAGATTAAAGTTCCGGTACCCGAGATCCCCAGGCCGCAGGCAGTGAAAATGCCTCAGGCGCCTCCCGTCGCCGTTCCCGCTCCGCCGAAGGCTGTCCAGCCGCCTCCTGCCCCGCGTGTCGTCAACCTGGCGCAGGCGCGCCCGGCGGCGGTTGTCAACAATGAACCGCATCCAACCGCGGTCGCACTCGGCTCGCCGGACAATCCCATCGCTCCCTCCTACCGTCCCTCCACCACCGCAGTCGACCTCGGCAATAAAGGACTGGCAGGTATGCCGGCATCCAACAAGGGAGCAGGACCGGCTTCCACGGTTGTCAATCTTGGCTCCGGATCTCCCGGCAGCCGCAACATGGACGGCAGGAGCAATGCCGGCGCTCCCATTGTCGGGGTCAAGCTCGGTGTCGCCGGCGGCACAGGATCCCCGAACGCCCAGCCCCGGCCGGCCGGCGTAGTCAATCTTGGACAGAACACCCCCCCGCCGATGCCAAAGCCGGTAGGTCCAGCATCTGCCCCGTCCAGCAACGCGCCCAAGGTCCTCTTCAAACCCCGCCCCCAGTACACCGCCGAAGCCATCCGGCTCCACGTCGAAGGTGTCGTCTCCGTTCGCCTCCGCGTCTCTTCCTCCGGTGCCGTGCAGGTATTGGGCGTCACCAGAGACCTGGGATACGGCCTCGGCGACTCCGCCGTCCGTGCCGTCGAAGCCACGCGATTCCAGCCCGCAACCGATGCAACCGGTCGTCCCACCGACTGGGAGGGAATTGTGAACGTCGCGTTTCAGCTTGCCGGGTAAACGCAAATATGAAAAGAAACAAAGCTTTGTTCTAGGCAGCATATTGCACTAGCATCAGAGATCAACACTCAGGCTGACCTAAGGTCGCCGCAGGAGCCGTACATCATGATTCTCGGGAAACAGTCTACCGCCGGTCTGTCGCTGGCATTGTTGGTCGCTTCAGCCCTTCCCGCTCACGCGAGCTTTCCCCACTTCGGGAAGAAAAAAGCTGCCGACGATATGTCGACCGACCGCAAGCCGACTGCCGCTCAGAACGCGCTCGTCGATAAGGCCATCGCACGAGAGAAGGTCGTCATCGCAACCGTCAAAGAACGGGCGCCGCTCGTCGAGACCTATATACAGAACATGAAGCCCGATCCGGTGCTCGGCCAGGTGCCCGAATCGGATCAGCACTTCCTCGGTCGCGTCGACTTCAAAAACATCATCGGAGACAATGCATACGCGGTCAACAAAGCGACCTCCGAGGGCTCGAGCAGCTCAGGGAAGCTTGGCTTCTTCAAGCAGTCCGTGTCGTACATCGGAAGCCTCGGCGGCAGCCTCCATCTCACCTTCCATGAGGCCGGCTTCGTCCAAATGCTGCTCATGGATTCGAACGGATTCGATCGCCAGCACTACACCTTCGGATTCGTCAGAAACGACTTTCTCGGCACCACGCCCACCGCGGTCTTCGACGTCACACCCATCACGGGCAAGAAGAGCTACGGCCGCTTCTTCGGGCGCATCTGGATTGAGACTCGCGGCGGCAACGTTGTGCGCTTCAACGGCGACTTCGCCGGCTCCGACAAGGATTATGCGGAGTTCTATCACTTCGATAGCTGGCGCACCAACGTTCAGCCCGATCTCTGGCTGCCCACCTCGTTCTATGTGGAAGAGAGCGATTCCAACAGCTCGTCACGAACTCTCAAATTCAAAGCCCTGAATCATATCTGGGGTTATGTGCTCAAGGTCCCTCCGCCCGAGTCGGAGAACACCTCCATCGATGTCGTGGGCGCGACCGACGTCAGCAACGAAGCCCAGGATGTTAGCCCTCTCGGAGCCCAGCGCGCGTGGGTCCAGCAGGCCGAAGACAACATCGTCGAACGCCTCTTCCAGGCCGGCCTTCTCGATGCGCCCAGCGAGTTCGACAAGACGCTCGAAGCCCTCGCAGGCAATATCCTCGCCTACAACAACATCACCCTCTCCAGGCCCATCCGCTGCCGTACGCTCCTTACCGAGCCGCTCGAATCGCTCGCCATCGGCAACACCATCGTCATCTCCAAGAGCCTGCTCGACACCAGCGGCGTCGTCACCCAGGACGGAGCGCAGCAGATGGGCAACCTCAACGCCATTCTCGCCTTCCAGATCGCCCATATCGTCCTCGGCCACCGTCTCGATACCAAGTACGCCTTCAACGATCGCCTCCTCTTTCCGACGACCTCCGTCTTCAATCGCATTCCCATGCACCACACCGATGCCGACAACGCCGCCGCTGCCCGCAAAGCTATGGAGTTGCTCAGCGCCAAAGAGCTAGAAGGCGGCCAGCAATACTTCGGGCTGTATCTTCAGCAGCTCCAGCAGCGCGTCAAAGCCCTCAAGGCGCTCAACGAACCCATGATCGGCGACGGTCTGGTCAAGAGCGACACCGACTCGACCTTCTGGATGCAGGCAATCGAGGCCAAGGCCCCCAAGCTCGACGAAAAGGATCTCAGACAGCAGGCAGCCATGCCGCTTTCAAGCTTCCTCCGCTTCGATCCCTGGACCGACCAGGTCTTCGTCCTGCACTCCGCCTTCGAGCCCCTGCTCACCCCGGCCGACAAGATGCCCTTCGAGGTCGAACCCGTATACCTCAAGCTCAACTACTACAAGACACCGGCGGAATCCGCAGCACCCGCCGGACCGAACTCTCCCGCCCCGCAGCCCGGCACAACCCCGCAACTCACGCCGCGGCAAAACTAACCAGCGACGGGGTGATGATCCTCTGCCCTGATCCACCGGATCGTCACCTCCTGCTTTATGGAGACACGCTTGTCCAACGTCCATAACACCAACGTCAAAGGCCATCTTTTTCTCAGGAGAAAACCCATGCTGAACCGAACTACCCTGATCGGCTTTTTCGCCGGCTTGCCTGGCGTCGCCTCCGATCGTCCCAGGACGTCGGTTCTGCTCCTCTCGCTCGTCTCTGCGTTTGCTCTGGTCAGCACCTCCCACGCTCAGGCCATCCCGGCGGCCACCGGAGGCGGAAGAATCGACGCCTTCGGCTCGCTCACCTTCACCTCCCCGGACTATGGTCCTCAACGCACCTTCGGCGGATCCGTGGGCGCAGCCCTGCTGACCAAACCCTTCTTCTTCGGCCAGCCCGGCATCGCATTCCGCTACTCCAGAACCACCGGCGATACGGTCAACGAGACCTTCACCGGAGGAGGCCTCGAATCCCACTATCATTTCCGACACATCGACCCCTATGCCACCCTGCTCTACGGCGTCGGTGGACTGGCCGTCCCGCAAAAGGGCTACTCCGACTCCGGAGGCGAGCTGCTCATCGGTGTCGGCGCGGACGTGCCCGTGTCGCACCGCTTCGCCGTCCGTGGTGAGTTCCTCTACGGCTTCCTCAACATCTCCGGGTACCACAACACCTCGGTCGGCGAGATCAACCTGACCCCCACGACATTCAATCTCGGAGTTGTCTACCACATCCGGTAGTCCCGCCTCTCCACACGGAGCCCTGCATCTGCAGCACGCCGGCGCAGCAAAAAGCCCCAGCTACCACCGGGGCTTTTTGCTCTCTGTTGTCTCAAACACTAAAAGTGGTAAGCCACCCCAATCGCCGGCGTCGAGATCACCTCATACCGATTGGTGGTAAAAGCGGTGATACCAAAGTTAGGCGTCTTCACCACAAATCCGCGATACTCCACCCGAAGATCGAAGCTGGGGCTCAGCTCATAGGCCACGCCGCCTCCAAAGAGACCGCCGATCGCCGTCGTATTCTTCGCATCGAAACCCGCCGTGGTGCCTGCATCCAGAATCGAGTCGAATAGCATAGCTCCCGGCCCCGCTTCGAGAAATGGATTGAACCGCTTGAAGTTCAGGTTGTACACATACGCCGCGCTCACCTCCGATTGCAGCGTATGGACACCCCCCTGCAGCTTTCCATACACCTGGTAATTCTGCCTGTTCTGCTGATACCCGTAGTTCAGTTCCAGCGCGCTCCGCGGTGTCAGCATGTACCGGTAGCTGGCCACAAAGCCCAGCGTCATGCTCGTGTTCTTCTGCACACTGTTTCCCGTAATCTGCGGAGCAAACGGCACCGTCCCGCTAATGCTCACATCCTGCCGGCTCTCCTGCGCATAACCGGCTGCCGCGGACAGCAGCAGCGCACCCAACAACATCGTCTTCTTCATTCTTCGTGAGATCCCTTCGATTCGTCCGTAACGCCTTCTTCCGTACCGTCTTCTCTTCGTCCGTAACGCCGTAAGCCGTCCCGCAGACAATGCACGCCAACGGTGTTCCCGCCGCCGCAGTCACTGTCCTTCATTGTAACCGCACCTGCGTCTCGCAAAGCGCTGCTCACGCAACAAGGCCGGAGGATTCTTCCTTCCTCCGGCCTTGTTGCTCCTCTCGTCGAACGCTCTTCTCGAATTACTGATGCGGTTCCGGCGGTGGCGGTGCGCCCTGTCCACCCTCACCCTGCCTGCGTTCCTTCATCTTCGCCAGCATCGCATCGTACTTCGTCTTTTGCTCATCGTTCAGCACCGCGCGTATCTTGTCCTGCGACGCCTGTCGAATGTCCATCATCTTTGCTCGTTTATCCGGCCGCGCAACCGTCGTATCGTTGCGCACCGCCATCGACTGCGACCGCATGTCGTCGTCGATGGCCTTCACCTGCGTCACCTGGTCCGGCGTCAGGTTCAGCCGCCTGGTCAACATCTCCACCTGGTGCTCTTCCCCGCGCCCGGGTCCGCCATGCGCTCCCATCGGCGGGCCTGCCTGATCCGGCTGCTGTTGCGGAGGGGGCGGCGGAGTGTCCTGCGCCTTCATCGGCACACTGCCCAGTGCGGTCGCGCAGAACGCCAGCAAAGCCGTTCGCAGCATCGGTCTACAAAGCATGTTCATAGTCTTCTCCCATACTGGATTCACCGAGATCGATTCTCCGGTGGCCAGTTCTAGTCGGTACAGACGCACTTTCCCGCGAAATGTTCCTCCAGCCGCAAAATTCCCGCCCCCCGCCACAGAATCCCCACGGAATCTTATGCCCCGCGCTCCGGCTCAAAGCAGTAGGGATCGCCATGCGCCGCCGCATACGTCTCCACGACCTTCAGAAACGCCAGCGCCGCATGCGACAGGCTCGCCTGCCTGCGATACACCAGCCTCAACTCCCTCTTGGTCCGCAGCTCCGGAACATCCACCCGCACCAGCGACCCGCTCTCCAGCTCCGTCCGCACCGTCAGCCCCGGCACCAGCGCCACTCCATTGCCCATCTCCACAAACCGCTTGATCGCCTCCAGCGACGGCAGCTCCACCCCCATCTGCAGCGCTGTCTTGTGCCGCTTGAACGCCTGAATCACCTTCTGCCGCTGCGGCGAAGGTATATTGTGCGCTATAAAATTCTGCTCTCCAAGCTGCCGGATCGAAACCCTGCCCGCCCCCGCCAGCGGATGCCGCGGATTCACCACAAACGCCAGCTCATCCCGGTACACCACCATCGACTTTACCTGCGCATCGTCGGGTCGGAACGACATCACCCCAAGCTCAACCGAATGCATCAGCACCTCATCCGGAATACGGCTCGCCAGCGTCCGCTGCACCGCCAGCTTGATCCTAGGGTTCTGCCGCCGGAACTCATCAAGCAGCGGCAGCAGATACAGACACGTATATTCGTTTGCCGCCAGGTTCAGCCGCCCCCTGTGCAGCGCCCTCAGCTCCGTCAACGCGCCTTCCGCATCGCTCCGCAGATTCAGCAACTTAGCCGCATACTCCCGCAGCACCTCGCCCGCATCGGTCAGCGTGCCGTCCCGCGACGACCGCTCGAACAGCACCTCGCCCAACTCCCCTTCCAACTTCGCAATTGCCTGACTGACCGCTGGCTGAGTACGATGGAGCCGTGCAGCCGCCCGCGAAAAACTCCGCTCCTCCGCCACCGCCAGAAACGTCTCCATCTGGACCAGGTCCAAGTCTCACCTCATCGTTCTCGCGTTACTCCTGCAAGCCGGCCCGCACAACCCGGTTCAGAACCACACGTCCAGCCGCTGCATTGGGCTCTTGCCTATTCTTAAATCGGTTACATCGGTGCCGATCGGTGGTAAGCCGTCCCTCGACTCAGCACAAACCCATCCAAATACCGCAATTAGAATTCATGATAACTCTTCAACTCATCATAAGCATGCATTATGATAACGTCCAGATCGAAGGTCGTGACTTCCATGCCCTCTACTAATCAGATCGTCTTCTTCGACACCACCCTCCGCGACGGCGAACAGTCTCCCGGATGCACCATGCACAATGCTGAAAAGCTGCGCATGGCCCACCAGCTCGCCTCTCTCGGCGTCGATGTGCTCGAAGCCGGCTTCGCCATCGCCAGCCAGGGCGACTCCGACTCGATCCGCCAGATCGCCCGCGAAGTAAAAGGCACACGCATCGCCTCCCTCGCCCGCTGCAAACGCGAAGACATCGAAGCCGCCGCCCACGCGGTCGAGCCTGCGGAAAAATCCCGCATCCACGTCTTCCTCGCCTCCTCCGACCTCCACCTCCAGGCCAAGCTCAAGATCACCCGCGCCGAAGCCCTCCAGCAGGCCGCCGAAGCCGTGCGCCTCGCCCGCACCTACTGCGACGACGTCGAGTTCTCCGCCGAAGACGCCACCCGCACCGACCCCGACTTCCTCGTAGAAATCGTCACCGTGGCCGTCCAGGCCGGCGCCACCACCATCAACATACCCGACACCGTCGGCTACACCACTCCCGACGAGTACGCCGCCACCTTCCGCATGTTGCTTGCCCGCGTGCCCGGAATCCGCGGAGCAAACGGAGAAGACGCCGTCATCCTCTCCACCCACTGCCACAACGATCTCGGCATGGCCGTCGCCAACACCCTCGCCGGCATCCAGGCCGGAGCACGCCAGGTCGAATGCACCATCAACGGTATCGGCGAACGCGCCGGCAACGCCGCACTCGAAGAGATCGCCGCCGCCCTCATGGTCCGGCGCGACAAGCTCCCCTACACCAGCAACATCAGGATGAACCAGCTCTACCCCACCAGCCGCACCCTCGCCGAGTTCATCAGCTTCAACTGCTCCCCCAACAAGGCCGTCGTCGGAGCCAACGCCTTCGCCCACGAGTCCGGCATCCACCAGCACGGCATGATGGCCAACCCCCTCACCTACGAGATCATGACCCCCGAATCCGTAGGCGTCCCCGCCACCAACATGGTCCTCGGCAAACACAGCGGCCGCCGCCTTCTCGAACAACGCCTAACCGAACTAGGCCACCCCTTAACCCGCCCTCAACTCGACGACGTCTACCACCGCTTCACCGAACTAGCCGACCGAAAAAAATCCATCTACGATCAGGACCTGCTAAGCCTCCTCCAACCCGGCAAAGCCGCTCCCACAGTCACCGTCTAACCGTAACCATTGCTCTTGCAGTTGTTGTTGCCTGATCTTTTGTTTGTCATCCCGTAGGGACCTGCGGTTGCAGTTGTTTTTGTTGCAGTTGTTGCAGTTGCAATTGCCGTTGCCTGTTCTTTTGTTTGTCATCCCGCAGGGACCTGCGGTTGCTGTTGCTTGTTTCACTCCAACATTGCTGAGCGCAGCGAATAACCCGCATCTTCGCCTTCGCAGTTAAATCTGTTTCATCCGCGCAATCCGCGGTCGAGCAGTTCGTCTCTTATCCGCCGTTATCGCTCTTATCACCGTTACGCCTTTCGTTTGGAGTAAGCAATGCGTCTAAAAATTGCAGTTCTAGCCGGCGACGGCATAGGCCCGGAAGTAACCCGCGAAGCCACCAGCATCCTCAAGGCCGTAGCCGAGCTAGGCAACCACGACTTCGTATTCACACAAGGCCTCATCGGCGGCACAGCCATCACCCAGACCGGCTCCCCCCTCCCCACCGCCACGCTCGACGCCACGCTCGAATCCGACGCCGTCCTCCTCGGCGCGGTAGGGGACAACAAGTTCAATTCCCTTCCCCCGGACAAGCGCCCCGAAGCCGGCCTCCTCCAGATCCGCCAAGCCCTCGGAGGCTTCGCCAACCTGCGCCCCTCCATCGCCTACGCCGCACTCGCCGAAAGCTCCCCCCTCCGCCCCGAGGTCACCAAAGACGTCGACATCCTCTTCGTCCGCGAACTCCTCGGCGGTCTCTACTTCGGCGCCCCGCGCTGGTGGAACAAGGAATCCGGCGAGGCCATCAACACCATGCGCTACACCAAAGCCGAAATCGTCCGTGTAGCCCGCATCGCCTTCGAGTTAGCCGGCAAACGCCGCCAGAAGGTCACCTCCGTCGACAAGGCCAACGTCCTCGAAGTCTCGCAGCTCTGGCGCGCCACCGTCACTGAAGTCGCCAGGGACTACCCCGCCGTCACCCTCGAACATCAGCTTGTCGACTCCATGGCCATGCACATCATGAATACCCCCCGCAACTTCGATGTCGTCCTCACAGAAAACCTCTTCGGCGACATCCTCTCCGACGAAGCCGGAGTCATCACCGGCTCCCTCGGCATGTTGCCCTCGGCCACCATCGGCGGCGCGGTCAACCTCTACGAGCCCGTTCACGGCAGCGCGCCCGACATCGCCGGAACCGGCAAAGCCAACCCGCTCGGAGCCATCCTCACCGCCGCCATGGTCCTCCGCCACTCCGCCAACCTCGAAGCCGATGCCAAAGCCGTCGAACAAGCCGTCCACAACGTCCTCAACGCCGGCTACCGCACAGCAGACATTGCACGCGGCCAGCAACCCGGCCAGACCCCCGTCAGCACCCAGGAGATGGGCAAGCTAGTCCACCAGTCCCTCACAGAATCCATCGACCGCCGCCAGGCCATGCACGCCGTCTAAACCGCCGCCGGTCCCTTTTGTCTGTCATCCCGCAGAGATCTGCAGTTGCTGTTGCCGTTGTCTGTTTTCTCGTTTGTCATCCCGCAGGGACCTGCAGTTGCCGTTGCCTGTTCTTAGTCGTTGCCGTTCCCAGCCATTGCCTCTTCCAACCGTCGAACGAAGCGTAATGTTGAAAAAAAACCCCAAACCCGTGGCGTACTTTCAGACCGGAAACAGCGTCCGTTTTTTCTCCACATCCACCACGCATCCGTCCACACTTTGCACAAAAACAACCGCGTTTAGCACCCCGCTTTTCCCAAAACACCCCTCAAAAACAAAGGAAAACCCCCGCTCCACCACACGCAACTTTTTCCGTCTCGCCTCCACACTCTTGCTCGCCTCCACAGCCCTGGCCCAACCCTCCTCCCCGCAGATCAAAAAGGACAAAAAACAACCTAGGGAAAACGTAGAGTGGCTCTGGCAGTACAGCCCCCCGCCCCCCGGAGGCCGCGAAAACGAGCTCGTCCGCGATCCCCGCTTCATTCCCTTCCTCGCCCAGTACCTCACCTCTCCGCAGACCTTCTGGGGAAGCGAGAAGGCCGGCTATAAACCCTTATCCGAGACAGCGTTAGACTTCCTCTCCATCCCCGACAAGGTGCTCGCCGACGACAACCGTTACCTCTCCATTACGGGCTGCGTCTTCCGCTTCTGCCCCTCGCGCGGCCTCCTCTGGGTCGACCTTGGCCTCCCTCACCCGCTCGTCGTCTTTGCCGCCATCGACTGGATCAAAGCCGGCAAAACCCCCAGCGAACCCGGCGCCGAATACACCCTCTGGGTCTTCCCCAACCATCCCATCGACCCCGCCCACATACCCGCCGCCCTCACCCACAGCGTAGCCCGCTGGACCGCCGAACCGCCTTCCGGCAGCACCGCCATCCAACACATAACAAACGTGATCATCGTCGATCCCGACGGCCAGCCGCACCCGATTCCACCCGCCGCCATCGGCGCAAACCCCCTCACCCAGCCCGAAACCGAACAGAAAGCGCACCCATGAACAACCCTAAAACCGCACCCCAAACCCTCTTCGAAAAAATCTGGCAGCAGCACATCGTAGCCGAACCCGCGGGCGAACCCAGCATCCTCTACATCGACCTCCACCTCATCCACGAGGTCACCAGCCCCCAGGCCTTCGACGGCCTCCGCCTCGCCGGCCGCAAGCTCCGTCGCCCCGACCGCACCGTCGCCACAGTCGACCACAACGTCCCCACCAGCAGCGTCGAAGACCGCCTCCACATCGTCGACCAGGTAGCCTCGAATCAGATCGAAGCCCTGCGCCGGAACTGCGCCGAATTCGGCGTCGAGCTCTTCGATGTACAGTCCCCCAACCAGGGTATCGTGCACATAATAGGGCCCGAACTGGGCCTCACCAAGCCCGGCATGACGATCGTCTGCGGCGACTCACACACCAGTACCCACGGAGCGTTTGGCGCGTTAGCGTTTGGAATCGGGACAAGCGAAGTCGAACACGTCATGGCCACCCAGACCCTCCCACAGGACAAGCCTAAAACCTTCCGCATCAACGTCGAAGGCACCCTCCCCACCGGCGTCACGGCCAAGGACATCGTCCTCCACATCATCGGCCGGATCGGCACCGCCGGAGCCACCGGCCACGTCATTGAGTACGCCGGATCGACCATCCGCGCCCTCTCCATGGAAGGCCGCATGACCATCTGCAACATGAGCATCGAGGCCGGAGCCCGCGCCGGCATGATCGCCCCCGACGCCACGACCTTCGCCTACCTGAAGGGCCGGCAATTCTCCCCCTCAGGCGCAGCATGGGACCAAGCCGCCCAGCACTGGTCCGGACTTCTGACAGATGAAGGAGCGACCTTCGACCGCGAGCTCAACCTCAACGCTGACGACATAACCCCCACAGTCTCCTGGGGCACCAGCCCCGGCATGGTCACCGGCGTCAAGTCCACCGTTCCCCTGCCCAATCCGTCCGCCAGCGAAGCCGACCAGAAGAACTTCGAGCGCGCCCTCGAATACATGGATCTAGAAGCCGGCACACCCATCGAGCAGATCGCCATCGACCGCGTCTTTCTTGGCTCCTGCACGAACGGGCGCATCGAAGACCTCCGCGCCGCCGCCGCCGTGATTCGCGGCTACCACGTCGCCACAACCGTGCGTGCCATGGTCGTTCCCGGCTCGCAGCAGGTCAAAGCGCAGGCTGAAGAAGAGGGTCTCGACCAGGTATTTACCGAAGCAGGCTTCGACTGGCGGGAGCCCGGCTGCAGCATGTGCCTCGGCATGAATCCCGACATCCTCGCCCCCGGCGAACGCTGCGCTTCGACCAGCAACCGCAACTTTGAAGGCCGCCAGGGCCGTGGAGGCCGCACTCACCTCGTCAGCCCGCAGATGGCCGCCGCCGCCGCCATCACCGGCCACTTCACCGACATCCGGAACTGGCAATTCAAAGACTCGAAAGAGGCAAAATAATGCAGCCCATCAACGTCCTAAGCTCCATCGCCGCTCCCATCGATATCTCGAACATCGATACCGATCAGATCATTCCCAAGCAGTTCCTCAAGCGCATCGAGCGCACCGGATACGGCGAGTTCCTCTTCTTCGACTGGCGCCGAATCCAGGAAGGTCCGCACACGGGCGAGCCGAACCACGATTTCGTCCTCAATCAGCCCGCATATAAAGATGCCAAAATCTTAATTGCCGGCAAGAACTTCGGCTGCGGCAGCTCCCGCGAACATGCCGCCTGGGCTCTCAGCGACTTTGGGTTCCTCGCCGTCATTGCCCCTAGCTTTGCCGATATCTTCTTTTCCAACGCCGGAAAAAACGGCATGGTGCTCGTCCGCCTTCCCGAGTCCGACGTCAACCTCCTGTCCGCCCGGAGCGCGCAGAAGCCGGCACACCAGATCACCATCAACCTCGAAGCCCAGACCATCACAGACGACGAGGGCTTCAGCGCCCACTTCGACATCGACCCCTTCCGCAAATACTGCCTGCTGAACGGCCTCGATGACATAGGCCTTACCCTGCGCCACGAATCCGCACTCGACTCCTACGAATCCAAACACGACGCCGAATTCTGGCTCGCTCCACGCGGTACTTCACATGACTAGCGGTAGGAAGGTCACCTTAGAGATTTGGACAGGCGTCCTATTTGGACTCTCTTTGCTTTCGAGTGCGAAGCTCCTTTCTGCCCAATCCCATCCGCGCGATTCGCAGGCAAGCACAGCAGCGTACACGCTGCAGTGCCACGGTATCACCAGTGCTTCTACTTCATTGAAGCAAAGCGGCCCCAAAGCGAGCACTGATAAAAGTACTGATGAACTTCGGATAACGCGATATGGTCGACTCCTTAAAGTTCAAGTAAATGCAGCGATGTATCGCACGATGGATCGAAACACAAGAAAGATATTGCAGAGCCCGACACGTACAGAATCACGGCGGAAACTGGCGAGGGCTTTGTAGCGGTATTCGTCAACGGGTCAACAACTTTACATACGCTGACTATAGATAGAGCTCTAACCTACGGAATTTGGACCGAAAGCGGTTTCTCGTTTCTCGAACCCCAGAGCGAACCGATTAGTCAGACCGTATCTTTCACTTGCACGCAGGAGAAGCGATAAACATGAGTACCACCGGCAAAACAAATTCCATCGCCCTCACCGAAGGCCCGTCCCGCGCCGCTGCCCGTTCTTACTTCCGCAGCGTCGGCTTCAGCAAAGAAGACCTGCACAAGCCCATCATCGGCATCGCCAACACCTGGACCGAGATCGGTCCCTGCAACTTCCATCTGCGTCAGGTCGCCGAGGCCGTCAAGCATGGTGTTCGCGAAGCCGGTGGCACCCCCATGGAATTCAACACCATAACGATCCACGACGGCATCACCATGGGAACCCAGGGCATGAAGGCGAGCCTGATTTCCAGAGAAGTTATAGCGGATTCCATAGAACTCGTCACTCGCGGCAACTCCTTCGACGGCATCGTCTGCATCGCCGGCTGCGACAAGAACATGCCCGCCGCCATAATGGCCCTCGCCCGCCTCGACATCCCCGGCCTCATGCTCTACGGCGGCAGCATCGCTCCCGGCCACCTTCGCGTCGGTCCCGACGGCAAACCCCTCACCGGCCAGCTGTCGCAGACGAGTGGCCGAGAGATAGAGATCACCATCCTGCAGGTCTTCGAAGGCATGGGCGCCCACGCCGCCGGAAAGATCAACGACGCCGAACTCGAAGCTCTCGAAGCCTCCGCCTGCCCCGGCCCCGGAGCCTGCGGCGGTCAGTTCACCGCCAACACCATGGCCATGGCGGGCGAGTTTCTCGGCATCTCGCCCATGCACCTCACCGGCGTCCCCGCCATGTCGCCGGAAAAACACGAAGCTTCCCGCCAGGCTGGCCGCCTCGTCATGGACCTCGCCCGCGCTGGCCTCACTCCACGAAAGATCATCAACCGCCAGTCCATCGAGAACGCCATCGCCGCGGTCGCCGCATCCGGCGGCAGCACCAACGCTGTCCTGCACCTCATCGCCATCGCCCGAGAGCTCGACATTCCGCTCTCCATGGAGGATTTTGACCGGATCTCCGAACAGACTCCTTTCATCTGCGATCTCTCCCCTGGCGGCAAGTACGCTGCGAAGGACTATCAGGACGCGGGCGGCTCTCGCGTCCTGGCCCAACGTCTGATGGAGCGCGGCCAGCTTCACGATACCCCTACCGTTTCGGGTCGCTCTCTCCACGAAGAGGCGAATTTGGCGGACGAGACCACCAATCAGCCGGTAATCCACACCTGGGCTCAGCCGCTGAAGCCAACGGGAGGCCTGGTCATTTTGCGCGGGAATCTCGCGCCCGAGGGATGCGTCATCAAGGTCGCGGGCCACGAACGTCTCAACCACACAGGCAAAGCCCGCGTCTTCGACTCTGAGGAAGCCTGCCACGAAGCCGTCGAAGCAGGCAAGATCAACCCCAATGACGTTCTCGTCATCCGCTACGAAGGACCGCGCGGTGGCCCCGGCATGCGCGAGATGCTCGCCGTCACCGCAGCGATCAAAGGCATCCCGGCCCTCTCTGAAACCGTTGCCCTCCTCACCGACGGGCGCTTCTCCGGAGCCACCCGCGGCCTAATGGCCGGGCATGTTGCACCAGAGGCACAGCTAGGAGGACCGATCGCCGCTGTCCGCGAAGGCGACACCATCACCTTCGACATCCCCAACCGCAAACTAACCCTCAACGTCCCCGAAGCCGAGATCGCCAAACGCCTCGCCGCATGGAAGGCCCCCGAACCCCGCTTCAAACGCGGCGTCTTCGCCAAATACGCCAACTCGGTAAGCAGCGCGAGCGAAGGAGCTGTCACAACCTAGCACTACACATATAAACCATGCCTATTGACCTACATGAATTCATGATCCAGTTTCATGACTCTGTTGCACCTCTTCTCGACGTGTACGAGCAGGCGCTCTATCTTTACCTGTTTAGGCATAGCAGACTGATGGGGGAAGAGGAAGTCTTGATGGGATTCAAGTCTGCACGATCTCGGCTCGCGACTGGGGTTGGCGAGGGTGGTCGACCCATGTCCGAATCTACCAATCAGAAGAAACTTTTTTCCTTACAAGAAAAGGGCCTAATCACAATCATTCGTACTACCCATAAAGGACGTGTTTTTAAGGTTCACTTGCCATCAGAGATTCCGGAGCTAGTTGTACCTGCGGACGCAGTGCCCGCGCCAGATCCCGAGACGATTGATTTCTTTGCTGTCTCGGAGCACCGGCTGATGTTGTTGGAAAGGGAGGGTCACCGATGCTTCTACACCTTAAAACTTCTCACCAAGGACAGCTTTGTTGTCGAACACGTTATATCGCGACCCAATGGAGACAACTCTTATCGAAACTGCGTCGCCGCGTCACGAGAAGTTAACAATAAGAAAGGCGCTTCTTCTGCGGAGGATTTCCTGAGGCGCTTGCTTCGTGAAGGCTACCTGAACGACACCGAATTTGAAGATCGAATGCAAGCTTTGGAACGACTAAAGTCTGGAGAGCTAAGGCCAAAACATGCTTCTTTCTTAACGGAAATCTCGAATTGATAAGCCTGATTGACCGGAGCAAATATGACTAACAATAACCAACACCCCACCCTAACCGGAGCCGAAATCATCTGGGCCACCCTCGCCGGCGAAGGCGTGGACAAAGTCTTCGGCTATCCTGGCGGAGCCATCCTCCCCGCCTACGACGCGCTGCGCAAGTTCCCCATCCACCACATCCTCGTCCGCCACGAGCAGGGCTCCGCGCACATGGCCGACGGCTACGCCCGCGCCTCGGGCAAGGTCGGCGTCTGCATCGCGACCAGCGGCCCTGGCGCCACCAACCTCGTCACCGGCATCGCCACCGCCATGCTTGACTCCATCCCCATCGTCGCCATCACCGGCCAGGTCGGCAGCAAAGTCCTCGGCTCCGACGCCTTCCAGGAGATCGACATCACCGGCATCACCCTGCCCATCACCAAGCACAACTACCTCGTCACCCGCGCCGAAGACATCGCCCCTGCAATCCGCGAGGCGCTCCAGATCGCGAAGTCCGGGCGTCCAGGTCCGGTCCTTGTGGATATAACGAAGGACGCCCAACAAGCCACCGCACCCTTCAACTTCGAAGCCGCCACCCCCGCACCCTACCGCCCGCACCCGATGCTGCGCGCCGAATCCTCGTCGATCCAACAAGCCATCGAACTCATCAAGGCCGCAAAGAAGCCCGTCATCCTCGCCGGTCACGGCATCACGCTCTCCGGAGCCGAAGCCCACGTCCTCGCCTTCGCCGAACGCCAGCAGATTCCCATCGCGAGCACACTCCTCGGCCTCGGCGGCGTCCCCACGCACCACCCGCTCTCGCTCGGCATGATGGGCATGCACGGCGAGTCGTGGGTCAACAACGCCATCCAGCAAGCCGATTTGTTACTCGCCTTCGGGATGCGCTTCGACGACCGCGTCACTGGCAACCTCGCCCACTACGCCCCCAACGCAAAGAAGATCCACATCGAGATCGACCCCTCCGAGATCAACAAAAACGTCCGCGCCGACGTCGCTCTCATCGGCGACCTCGAAGAGGTCCTCGAACTCATCCTTCCGCTGTTGCCGAAACAATCCGACACGAAGTGGCTCCGCGAGATCAACGCCATGAAGGGCGACGCCGCCGTCCGCGACATCATCAACCTGCCGGATAACGGGCACCTGTATGCGGCCCATGTAATCAACGACATCTGGCGGGAGGCGCAGGCTGCGGGGCGGGGAGATCAGACGGTGATCGTAACCGATGTGGGGCAGCACCAGATGTGGGAAGCCCAGTATTATAAGCACGATACGCCGCGTTCGCTGATTACGTCGGGGGGGCTGGGGACGATGGGGTTTGCGCTGCCTGCGGCGATCGGCGCAAAGGTTGCGTGTCCGGAGAAAGATGTGTGGGTGATCGCTGGGGATGGTGGTTTTCAGATGACTGCGGCGGAGCTCTCAACTATTGTGCAGGAAGGACTTGCGATCAGTATTGCAGTGATCAATAACGGGTTCCTGGGGATGGTACGGCAGTGGCAGGAGGCGTTTTATGAGAAGAACTACGCGGCCAGCCCGATTCTTTCGCCGGATTTTGTGATGCTGGCGGGGGCGCATGGGATTGATGGGGCAAGGGTTAGCAGGCGTGCGGAGGTGATCCCGACGGTGATGAGGGCGCGGACGAGCGGGAAGGCGTTTCTGATCGACTTCCGGGTGGAGAAGGAGGATGGAGTGTACCCGATGATCGCTCCGGGGGCGGCGCTCGACGAGATGGTGCGGCGGCCGGTGAAGGATCCTCTGCTGGAGACCTCGGAGGAGGATTGAGGCGGAATCTGGCAGAAAAAGTTGCGGCTGGTGACGGGCTGGAGAATGACCGGGTTTGCTGTGTTTTTGAGGGGGGTTTTGGGAAAAGCGGGGTACTGAACGCGGTTTAATTTGTGCAAAGTGTGGACGGATGCGCGGTGAACGTGGGAAAAAAAACATCTGCGTTTCGGCGGTTGAGATTTGCGCCATCCTTTGGCAGTTTATTTTCAGATCGGACAAGTTGATGCTCCAGAGGTTGGTAAGACCGGACAGGTTCGGCGTGCTGACTGGCTTCGCGCTGCTGCTGGCGGCTGCCGCTTTGCCGGTGGTGGCCGAGGTGCCGGGGCACATCTCCATTCGGATTATCAACGCGCAGACCGGTCAGCCGGTCACGAACGAGAGGCTGAATGTGGGGATGCGGGCGGACCAGATCGGGTCGGTGGCGATGGCGACGGACAAGAAGGGATTGATCGATGTGGATACGGGCGGGGCGACGACGATCCGCATCCTTTCGAACATGTATGCCGACTGCAGGCCGCGCGCGGAGTTGTATACCGACTACTCGATTGCGACGATCCATAGCTCAGGCATCACAACGGGCAATCTTTGCAGTTCGGCGCAACCGAAGGCGAAGCCCGGGGAGTTGATTCTGTTTGAGATTCCGAAGACGTATGTTCCGACGATGCCGAATCCGCCGGTGGACTCGCTGCCTCATTCGCCTCGCTGAAAGATGTCCATGATCGATGCTTTGGTAGTGCTGGCACGTTGTCCACGTCTCTTGAAGGTGTACAACGGGAGGCAAACCGCAGGTTCCTTCGCTGCGCTGTGGAATGACCAAGATACGTTGCTTTGGGAAAGGCACTCATGCTCCATACTTTCGTAGCACTGGTACAGGACAAGCCCGGCGTTCTGACGCGGGTGGCTTCGTTGTTTCGGCGGTTGAATATCAACATCGTTTCGCTGACCGTGGGGGAGAGTGAGCGGGCGGATGTTTCGCGGATGACGATTGTGTGCGAGGCTCCGGAGCATGCGGCGCATCGGATTCGGGCGTCGCTGTATAAGCTGGAGATTACGTTGGATGTGGATGAGGTGAGCCGGAGCGAGGCGGTAATTCGCGAGCTTTGCCTGGTCAAGATTGCCGCGGGGCCAGGGCATCCGCTGAGGCCGGGTTCGCGGTCGCAGATCTTCGAACTGGCGACGGTGTTTCGGGCGCGCGTGGTCGATCTTGCGCCGGAATCGATCATGCTCGAAATGACTGGCGCCGCGAGCAAGATCGAAGGGCTGATCCAGGTGATTACCGAGAGCGGCTATACGATTCTGGAGGTGTCGCGCACCGGGAGGATGGCGATGAGGCGGGGACACCATACGAGCCGGGTGCTGAAGGCGCTGGGAACGAACGGCAACGACGATGGCGGCCGGAGTGCGTCTCCGGAGAGGCCGGCGGCAGGGGAGATTCTGCCGAATGAGTTCGACGATGTGGAGTAAGAAAGGGGTTGACTTCGAGGGCGGTCTGCGAGGGAGGCTGGAGTGCAGAGCTCTCGATGGGTGTAGGCCCATCGAACCGCAGATTCCTTCGCTTCGCTTCGGAATGACAAACAAAGGACAGACAACAGCAAGTGCGGGTTCGTTCGGTGCGCTGCGAGATGACAAACAAAGGGACAGGCAACTGCAACCGGTCTACTGCTTGTAGACTTTTCCGCCCTTCATGACGAATTTCACCTTGGTGACGGCGGAGATGTTGTCGAGCGGATTGCCGGGTACGGCGATGATGTCGGCGTAGAAGCCGGGCTTGAGTTCGCCGATCTGTCCGGCCCAGCCCAGCAACTTCGCGCCGTTGAGCAGGTCGGCCTGGAGTACGGCCGGGGGCTTCATGCCGTATAGGACCATCAGCTCCAGTTCGTGGGCCTGGGTGCCGTGCGGGAAGGGGCCGACGTCGCTCCCTACGGCCATGGGTACGCCGGCGGCAAGCTGTTTTTTGAATTCCGCGGCGTGGAAGGCCTGCTGGGCGCGTTCGCTCGCCGCTCTGGCAGGCGTTGCGGCGTGGTCGGCGAAGTACTCCGCGATGGCGAAGGTGGGTACGGCGTAGATCTGCTTCTCCTTCATCATCTTCATGGTCGAATCGCTGAGCTGGTCGGCGTGGTCGATGGACTCGACTCCAGCTTCCGCGGCGTAGCTTGCGCCGGGTTCTCCTGTGCAATGCACCCCAACCCGGGTGCCCATGCGGGCGGTCTCGGCCACGGCCGCAGCGAGCTCTGCCTCGGTGTACTGGTAGGGGGTTTTGAAGACGCCGTTCCTGAAGGAGTCGCGTCCGGTCTCATACATCTTGATGAAGTCGGCGCCGAGCTTGAGCTGCTCGCGGATGACCTTGACGATCTCCTGGGCGTTGTCGGCGTAGGTGGCGTTTGAGAGCACGTGCTGGTCGGGGTTGTAGCCGATGGCGTCTTCGTGTCCGCCGGTAATGGAGATGGCGTTGCCGCTGACGCGCATGCGCGGGCCTGGAATCAGGCCGGAGTTGATGGCGTTGCGGACGGCGGAGTCGGCTGCCTGCGCGCCTTCGGTGCCCATGTCGCGCTCGGCGGTGAAGCCCGCCATGAGGTCGGCCTTCGCGGCGTCCGCGGCGATGAGGGTGCGCTCGGGGACGCTCTCCTGCACGGTCTGGAGGTCTTCCGCGCCGGGGTGGAGGAAGAGGTGGACGTGCGCGTCGATCAGGCCGGGCATCAGGGTCGTGTCGCCTAGATCGATCACTTCGGCGCCGGCGGGGCGGTCAACATGGGCGCTTGCGGCGACGATGCGGTCGCCCTGGACCAGGATTTCGCCGGGGGTGACGATTCGCCCGGCGGCTACGTCGAGCATTCGAGCGGCATGAAGGACGACAATACGGCTGGCCGGAGCTGTGCCCTGTCCCATGCAGGATGCCGTCGCTAACCCTATGACAAGGGTGGCAAGTCTAAAAGCAGGATTTTTCATCGTTCCAGAAGCATACCTTGAAACGGGCGGCGTGGGCCTCTGGTTATAACGTGTGCTTGCCCGGGCGCGGATTTCGGATGGGCAGTGCCAAATTGTCCTGCCGGACGGGCCCGCTGCGCTTAGCCACCCCACAAGCGAAGACCTGTTTGCGGGGGCCCCGGTTCGCGCGGTCACTTCGTGACTTGTATACCCCTTCGGGTGGACCTCCCGATGGTCGGAATCGAGACCGGAGGTGTCTCGGCTATCCGGCCTTCTCGGTCAGCTCGGCCCAACGCGCATAGAGATTGTCGGCGGCTTCCTGGGCGGTCTCCATTTCGGCGAGGGCTGCGGTGAGCCGCTTGGAATCGATGGCTACGGCGGGATCGTCGATGGCTTCGCGCGCGGCCTGAAGGCGCTCTTCGGCGGCGTCGACCGCGGCCTCGATAGCGGCGAACTCACGCGCTTCGAGGTAGGAGAGCTTCTTCTTTCCGGGAGAAGCTGGGGCAGTGTTCGACTCGGCTGCGGTGGGCGAGATGGCGATGCCGGTTGCTCCGGGAGCGATGGCTTCCTCGACTTTGACGCCGCGCCATTGCTCCCATTGCGTGTAGTCGGAGAAGCGTTCGGCTCCGCCGCGGCCATCGAGACCGAGGACGATGGTGGAGACGCGATCGAGCATGTAGCGGTCGTGGGTGACGAGGACCAATGCGCCGGTGTACTCGAGCAGGCTCTCTTCGAGGATTTCGAGGGTGGCGATGTCGAGGTCGTTGGTGGGCTCGTCGAGGAGGAGAAGGTCGGCGGGTTCGAGCATGAGCTTGGCGATGAGGACGCGGGCACGTTCGCCGCCGCTGAGCCGCTCGACGGGCTGGTTGAGCTGCTCGCTGGTGAAGAGGAATTTGGTGGCGTAGCTGGCGACGTGGACGACGCGGCCCTGGTAGACGACGGAGTCGGAATCGGGGGCGAGCGCGCGGCGGAGGGTGACACCCTCTTCGAGCTCGCGCATCTGGCTGAAGTAGACGATCTTGAGCGAAGACGCCTTTTTGATGGTGCCTGCGGTGGGTTCGAGCTCGCCGGTGAGGAGGCGGAGGAGGGTGGTTTTACCGCTGCCGTTGGGGCCGACGAGGCCGACGCGCATGCCGGAGGTGACGAGAAAGTTGAGGCCTTCGACGATCTTGCGGTCGCCGAGAACTACGCTGACATCCTCGAACTCGACGAGGCGTTTGGTCTGGCGGTCGGTTGCGGCGAAGTCGATTCCGGCGCTGGACGTCTGGACGCGGGCGTTGACCTCTTTCAACTGGCCGATGAGGTCCTGGGCGTTATCGATGCGGGCCTTGGCCTTGGTGCTGCGGGCTTTGGGGCCGCGGCGGAGCCAGTCGACCTCGATCTTGACGCGGTTTTTGAGGGCGTCCTGGAGCTTGGACTGAGCCTCCATGTAGAGCTGCTTGCCTTCGATGAACTTCGAGTACGTGCCTTTGACGCGGAGGAGTCCGTCGGCATAGACGCGGTTTAGTTCGACTATCTCTGTCGCAACATTCTCAAGAAAATAACGATCATGGCTGATAAGAACACAAGCAAAACTGCCCTCATTGAGGAGCTCCTCCAGCCAGGATATGCCGGCCAGGTCCAGGTGGTTTGTGGGTTCGTCGAGCAGCAGGACGTCGGGGTGGGTGACGACGGCTTCGGCGATGGCGAGACGCTTGCGCCAGCCTCCGGAGAGCTTGGCGGCCTCGGCAGTGAGGTCGGGGAAGCCGGTGCGGCCGGAGGTCTCGCGAAGGCGCCCTTCGTGCTCGCCCTCGGCGACTTTGGCGCGGACCAGGGCGGCTTCAAGGACGGCGCGGACGGTGACGCCGGGGCTGAAGGTGGATTCCTGTTGCACATAGCCGACCAGGGCGCGCTTGCGGATGGCGACGTCTCCCGCGTCTGCGTCCTCGTCGCCGGCGAGGATTTTGAGGAGCGTGCTTTTGCCTGCGCCATTGGGGCCGATGAGGCCGATGCGGTCGCCGTCTGAGACGGTGAAGGAGATTTCGTGAAACAAGGGAGTTGCGCCAAAGGCTTTGGTCAGACCCTGCGCATTGAGGATTGGGGGCATCTCTTCAGTTTACAGGGATGCTACGGGACGACTTTGTCGCGCCTTTTTTCGGTTGTGGTGGAGTGATGTTTTTGCCGGGGTTTTTTGCAAAATTCGATGCGTAAACGTGGTGAATTTGTGGTTCGAATGTGGTGGAATGCGTGTTAAACATGGTCAACTGACAGCCGCTATTCTGGAGACTGAAAGTACGCCACGAGTGGGCAATTTATTTTGCCGAGTGAACCACGCCAGATCTAATCGAGGTCGAAGTCGCGGAGGGGGCGTTCGGTGAGTGGGGTCTCCTTGGCTTTCTTGACGGCTTCGGCGAACTTTTTGGCCATCACGTCGTCTTTGTTCTTCTGCGCGTCGACGGATTGCTGGAAGATGGAGTCGCGGCGGGCGTCGGCGTCCCGGAGGGCCTTGGCGGCTTCGCCGAAGTCCTCGAACATCTTTTTCTTCGGGGCGGAGGTGTGGGCGATGATGGAGCGGGATACGGGGTCAATCTTCAGCATGGCTCCGCAGTCGGGACACATTACTTCGAATGGCTGATCGCTTAGGCCCATGGAACACCTCTGGACGTATTTTAGTGCGAAGCGGAGTGGACGCGCTTTGTGCCAGGGGTTAGAGCCGGACGACGATGTGGCCGGGGCACTGGTTGGCGGCGATGTCGACGAGGCTGTCGATGAGGTCTTCGCCGTAGCGAGCGAGAAACCAGACGCCGGCGAGGACGCGCTCCTGGGGGTGACCTTCGGGGAAGACGTTAAGGGTGATGGCTTCGGCGTGTCTGCGGAGGCTGGTCGCTTTTTGCAGCTCGAAGGTGGCGGCCATGCGGCGGAGGCGGTTCATCTGGTAGCGCATCTTCGAGCCGGAGACTTGGGCGGCGCGGCCGAGGGAGGAATCCATTCCTGCGAGGTAGGCGGTGAGGGCGGAGAGCTCGGTCTCCAGGGCGTTGCCTGTGGCGGCAATGCGGCGCTTGGCTTCGATGGAGAGGGCGCGGGCGCCGAGGCGCTGAGCGAGGGCCTCGGGAGTAGACATGGCGTCGGGAAGCTGGACCTCATGCTTGTCCATGACGGCGGCGATGGCGGGTTCGAGCAGGGTGGCGCTGAGACGGGGGAGGACGGGGGTGATACGGCCGAGGATGGCCTGGTAGAGGACGGCGCTCTGGGCGAAGTAGGCGATTTCGGACGGTCCGCCGATGTAGGCCGCGGTGGGGAGCACGGTGTCCTGAAAGACGGGGCGCAGGAGGGCGTTGGGGCTGAGGCGCTCAGGGGCTGTGTCGAGGATGGCGAGGAGTTCGGAGGTGGTGTAGAGGCGGGATCCGGCCTTCCATTCGGATGCGGCATCGGCTTGGCCTGTGCGGCGCAGGGGGAGGCGTTCGCCGGTGGATTCGTCGAGGAGAAAGAGCAGTGAGGCACCTTCGGCGACGAGGACCTGGGCGTGGTATCCGGCGTCGACCAGGTCGCGGGAGCGGGCGAGCAGATTCTGCTGCAATTCGGCCGCATGCTCGATGGCGTAGCGGAGGGTGCCGGCACCGAGGGCGTGGAAGCCGCGGGTGGAGGCGTCCATGACGATGAGGCCCTGGGCGGCGAAGATCTTTGCCATGAGTCGGCCGAAGGCGAGGCCTAGCGAGGGTGGCGCTTCATCTGGCGCGCCTTGCGGGAGGTAACACTCGCGGAGCCAATCGGCGATGGGTGCGTGGTCGAGGAGTTCGGCGGCGCGGTCGAGAGTGGAGGCGATTTCGGGGCCGGGGATTATGCTGCCTACGGGAACAGGACGGGCGACCTTCAGGTGGGCGTGGAGGGTTTCCACGTTCGTCCTGGTGAGGAAGGAGACCTGATCGACCTCGGCGAGATCGTGATCTTCGGTTGCCAGCCAGAAGACAGGGACGTGGTCGATACCGGTCGCGGCGGTGGCCTCTTTGGCCCTGGCTACAGCGGTTGCGGCCTTGAGAAAGGTCATCAGGGGACCGCCGAAGAGAGCGACCTGCTGGCCGGTGACCACGGCACGAGCGCCTTTGCGCAGCCTGGCGATGTTGGCCTTTGCGGCATCGCTCGCCCTGAACTCTTCTGCCTGCCGGTCCAGCAGGTCGGCGAGGGTGTTTCTTTTCGGCGCAGTGTCTTTATCGTCTGACGATTGGGAGAGTGCCCATTTGGCCGCGAAGGGCTCCGCGCCATACCAGCGGCGGACGGGGGCTGCTTCGGCGGTTTCGGCCAGCGCGAGGTAGTCGCGATAGAGCGGCGACACATGCGGAAGGACCGTGATGGGGAAACACTCGACGCTCATCGAAAACTTATCCTCAACAAAACAGTGGTTGCGCGACCGCTTCTACGCGGAGTGAATGCAGCTGCAATTTTTCCATGCATTCGGTTGGATGCCCACCACCCGAGTGTAGATGCAGATGATAGGTTAGCCCTATGTCTGTCCAAAGAAAGAAGCCCAACGCCCCGAAGCCGACTGCAGCGAACCCGACGTCCGCCAAACCGAGTTCGCCCAGGTTGAAACTGCCGAAGCTGCCGTCCATCGCAAAGATAAAGACTCCCTCTACGAAGTCGAAGCTGATCTCGTCGAAGCTGGCCTACAAGGGGAAGGTGTTTTCGGTCTTCGCGGACAAGGTGGAGGAGCCCGGCGGGCACTTGAATACACGCGAGGTGGTCCGGCATAACGGCTCGGTGGTGATTCTGGCGGTGGACGACTCGAAGAACCCGAAGGATCCCGAGATCATCCTGGAGCGGCAGTACCGTCATGCGGCAGGGCAGTTCCTGTTCGAGCTACCGGCGGGCAAGGTGGATGATGGGGAGGCTACGCTGGCAGCGGCGAAGCGCGAGATGATCGAAGAGACCGGGTACCGGGCGAAGCGCTGGACGCTGCTGACGAAATACTTCGCGAGCCCCGGCTTCCTGGGGGAGTGGATGCAGATCTACTTGGCGCGGGATATTCGCGAAGGAGAGGCGGCGCCGGAGCGAGACGAGCATATCGAGATCTTCCGCGTGCCGTTATCGGCGGCGCTGGAGATGATCGCGGAGAACAAGATCCACGATGGAAAGACGCTGATTGGGCTGCTGATTTACGATGCGAGGCGGCGCGCGGGGCGGCTGTGAGTCGGGGGTTGGGCGAGGAGAGCGGTTCGTGCGTAGCGCGTAGGCCGATGAAGCCAACCCCACTTGCAAGCTGGCGGGTACAGCCGTTTCCCAAGCGATGTACACCCATTCGGAATCCGCTAGAGCCGCAGAAAGCTCGGCCACGATGGGGCGTTCAATTCTCACCCTAAGTCGGCAATCCGACACGGCACTTTGATGGCCATTCGATTAAGGTCGAACCCAAGAAGAAAACTTTTCTCCGCCGTTTTGCGTCAGACTTGGCAAGTCGCGCACCCGAGATTGTGAAGTGCGCGATTGACCGATCGACACGCGAAAAGGAGAGACTGCGGTGGCACAATATACGGGAACGGTGAAGTGGTTCAATAATGCCAAGGGTTATGGGTTTCTGGGTCGTGATGGGGGCCCGGATGTGTTTTGTCATTACAGCTCTATCCAGAGGGAGGGTTACAAGAGCCTGAAGGAGGGGGACGAGGTGGAGTTCGACATCATTCAGGGCTCGAAGGGCCCTCAGGCGGACCAGGTGGCACGGCTGAAGGAGATGGCTGCCGCAAGCTGAGTCTCGTGCCGCACCTGAAACAAATGTGGGCTAAGACCGCTAAAGCGTGGCAGTTTGGGTGTTCCCCGCGCTTATAGCGGCCTTCTTATGTCTGCGTTATCGGGCCGCGTTACGCAGGATGCAGCTGGGCATTGATTGCGTACTACACTGATTGCATTGAATCCGGACCGGCAGTTGGACCTCTCCTCACGCATGGATAACCTCACAATCGCGCGTCTGCTGGATGAGACGGCTGCACTGCTGGAGATCGATGCGGCCGACCCGTTTCGCATACGGTCGTACCGGCGGGCGGCAGAAGCAGTAGAGCAGCAGACGACGCAACTGGCGACTCTGGCTGACGATCCGAAACAACTGCTGGCTATTCCAGGAATTGGTAAAGGCATGGCTGCGAATGTGGCTGCGCTGCTGACCACCGGGACGATGCCGCTTCGGGAAGAGCTACTGCTGAAGTACAGGCCAACGATGCTGGAGCTGCTGCGGCTCCCCGGGATGGGGCCGAAGACGGTCGCGCTGGTGTGGTCGGCGCTGGATGTGTGCGATATCGATGGGCTGGAGGCCGCGGCCAAGGCGGGCCATCTTACGAAGCTGCCACGGATGGGCGAGAAATTTGTCGTCAAGCTGCTGAAAGGGATTGAGGACCACAGGAAAAACTCGAGCCGGTTCCGGATCGACCAGGCACAGGCGCAGGCAGAGCGGATTGGCGCGCTGATCCGGGAGTTTCCGGGAATAGACGAGATTACGCCGGCGGGCTCGCTGCGGCGCGGACGGGAGACGGTGGGGGACCTGGACCTGCTGGTGACTGGACCGGCGTGCGAGGCGGATGTGGTGAGTGCGGCAGTGGAGCATGTTGCGGGGCTGCCGCTGATCGACAAGCTGCTGGCGAAGGGGCAGAACAAGGTCAGCTTCACGCTGCGCAACAACCTGCAGGTGGATGTGCGGCTGCTTCCGAGAGCGAGCTACGGAGCGGCGCTACAGTACTTTACCGGAAGCAAGATGCACAATGTCGCGCTGCGGCAGAGGGCGATCAAGCGCGGCCTGACGCTGAGCGAGTATGCGCTGCTGCGGCTGGAAGATAACGCGATCGTGGCGGCGGCGAGCGAGGCGGAGATCTATAACGCGCTGGGGCTGGACTACATTCCGCCGGAGCTGCGGGAGAACTGCGGCGAGCTGGAGGCGGCGGCCAACCATACCTTGCCGGAGCTGATTACGCTCGGGGATATTCGCGGCGACCTGCACATGCATACCGATGCGACCGATGGGCGGGATACGATTCGACAGATGGCCGAGGCGGCGATGGCGCGAGGGCTTGCCTATATTGCGATCACGGATCACTCGAAGAATCTGGCGATGACCAATGGGCTGGACGATGCCCGGGCGCTGGCCCATGTGAAGCGGATTCGCGCGGTCGACGAGGAGATGCGGCAGGAGCATGGCGGGAAGATTCGCGTGCTGGCTGGGATCGAGGTGGACATTCTGGCGGATGGGGCAATCGACCTGGACGATTCGACGCTGGCTGAGATGGATATCGTGGTGGCAAGCGTACACAGCCACTTCGCGCAGCCGGTGGAGGAGATGACGGGGCGGGTGCTGCGTGCGCTTGAGAATCCGCATGTGCGCATCCTGGGACATCCTACGGGGCGGAAGGTGCTGAGGCGCGAGGCGTATGCGCTGGATATCGGCGCGGTGCTGAAGCGGGCGGCGGAGCTGGGGGTCGCGGTGGAACACAATGCCAGTCCGGCGCGGTCGGACCTGAACGACCTGAATCTGAAGCTGGCGAAGGAGCTTGGGTGCGGGGTTGTGGTGGACACCGACGCCCATGCCACCGAGGAGCTGGACCAGATGCGGTACGGGATTACGCAGCTTCGGCGGGCGTGGCTGAGCAAGGACGACGTGCTGAATACGCTGCCCAGCGCGGAGGCTCTGCTGGCGCGGCTGCGGGCTAAGCCTTAGGTCGGGCATCCCCGCGGAGGTGTCCTGCCGGACGGGCCCGCTGCTCTCAGTCACCCCAGAAACGAAGACCTATTTGCGGGGGGGGCGGATTCGCGCGGTCACTTCGTGGCGCGTATACCGGCCCTGGCTCAATGTGCGGCATAGGCCCTCCCGTTGGTCGGGATCGGAATACATTGTGTGGGGAGAAACGCCCTTAGGTTTACCATTGGAATTTATTTCTGGATGGTTGCGTCTTCCCTGTTGGGTGGAACGTACCCTGATCGCGGTCCCGGATAGGTAAGGGCCGGAGGGTTTCCATGCGACGATGCCGGTGCGGTTTGGTGCTTTCTGTTTTTTTCCTGCCTTTGCTGGCTCTGGCGGCTGTGGCGCAATCCGCACATGCGGCTACGTCGGCACCGGTTTCGGTTGCGGATAACGGGGCTACGTTTACGCTGGCGAATGCGTATTTGACGGCGACGATCAGCAAGACGACCGGGGATATGGTGTCGCTGAAGTACCACAATCTGGAGACGATGGGGTTTGTCTCCGGGCATCATGCGGGGTACTGGGAGCAGAATCCGTCGCGCGCGGCCCGGCTGGCGGCGAGCGTAACGATCGACCCGGCGAAGAACGGCGGAGAGCGCGGCGAGGTGTCGATCAAGGGCTGGGCGGATGGGAAGTCTCTGTCGGCTGGGCGGCCTGGCGGGCCTGATCCGGGAGCAGTGAACGAGATCGCTTCGACGCAGACGCAGGGGCGGGAGATTGGGCCTCCGAAGGGTTCGACGCGGGCGCCGAATGCGGGGACAAATACAGGGCAGGGTCCTGGGAGGGGGGTGGGGCAGGCGAGAGCTCCGAGGCCGGGGGCAATTGTGGGGACGGTTGTGGATATGGAGATCCGGTACACGCTGGGGCGGGATGACCAGGGTATCTATACCTATGCGGTATTCACGCATCCGGGGAGTTATCCGGCGACGGAGATTGGGGAGAGCCGGTATGGGTTCAAGCTGAATGCGCAGGTGTTCGACTGGCTGTCGGTCGATGGCAAACGCAATCTGCAGATGCCCACCGGCTATGACTGGGACCATGGAACGGACCTGAACATGAAGGAGGCGCGGCGTTTGACGACGGGGATCGCGAAGGGAAAGGCAGAGCACAAGTACGACTACTGCGCCGACCAGTTCGATACGCCGGCGTTTGGCTGGTCGAGTACGAAGGACCATGTGGGCCTGTACTTCATCAACCCGTCAATGGAGTATCTTTCGAGCGGCCCGGACCACTTTGAACTGACCGGGCATCTGGATGATGGGGATGGAGGCGATCCTACGCTGCTCGATTACTGGCGGGGGACGCACTATGGCGGGAGCAGCCTGCCGATTGCCGCGGGGGAGGAGTGGAACAAGGTGGTGGGGCCGATCTTTATCTATCTGGCTTCGGGGAAGACGCCGGAGGGGATGTTCCGCGAGGCTCGGGAGCAGGCGGTGCGGGAGACGGCGAAGTGGCCGTATGCGTGGGTTTCGGGCGTGGATTATCCCCAGGCAGCGCAGCGCGGAACGGTGACGGGGCAGCTTGTGTTGAGTGATCCGCAGGCTTGGGGCGCGACCTTGCCGAATCTGCTGGTGGGGCTAGCGTATCCCGATCAAACGGGCGATGTTCCTGCCGCCGAAAAGGGATATGGCGGGCAGAGGATCACCTGGCAGAACGATGCCGCGCATTACGAGTTCTGGGCGAAGGGCTCGGCGGATGGCCGCTTTACGATACCCAAGGTGCGGCCGGGGACGTATGAGCTTCATGCGATTGCAGATGGCGTTCTGGGGGAGTATGCGAAGGCGAGCGTGACGGTGCGGGCTGGGCAGGCGCTCGACCTGGGCAGGCTGGAGTGGAAGCCGGTCCGGTATGGCAAGCAGATGTGGCAGATCGGGATTCCGAACCGTTCGGCGTCGGAGTTTTTGATGGGCGACGATCATTGGCATTGGGGATTGTATCTGGAGTATTCGAAGCTGTTTCCGAATGACGTGAACTATACGGTGGGCAAGAGCGACTATCGGAAGGACTGGTTCATCTACCAGGTGCCGCATGTGATCGACGACGATGGCACGGGGCGAGGCAAAGGGCGGGAGACGACGTGGAGGGTCCACTTCAATGTGCCGCCGTCGTCGGGGCTGAACGGCCATGCGGTGCTTCGGCTTGGGCTCGCAGGGGTGAGTACGCGCAGCATCGGGATCGGAGTGAACGGGAAGGAAGCCGGGGTGATCGATGGGCTGGTCTATAACGCCACGATCAACCGCGATGGGGTGGAGGGATCGTGGGTGGAGAAGGATTTGTCCTTCGATGCTGCCCTGTTGAAGCCGGGGGAGAATACGCTGACGCTTACCGTTCCGGCGGGCGGGCTGACCAGCGGAGTTGCGTATGATGTGCTGCGGCTAGAGCTGGCGGAGGGCACGCTGGCCGGAGGGCGATAACTGACATCTGCCGGGGGCCGCAATGTCGCCGGGACAAACGGGGTATTCTTAGAGTGTGGCTACCTCCGCGATTCCCGATCTGATCCTCGCGCCTGCGAAGCCACACACTCTGCTCTCCGACTATGCGACGCTGTTCAAGATACGCATCTCGACGATGGTGATTATCACGGCCGGGGCGGGGTTCTACCTGGGAAGTCTGCGGAGCGGCATCAGCCCGTTTCACCTGGATGGGCTTCAGGCGCTGCTGGGGATTGCGGTGGTGACGTGCGGTTCGAGCGCGTTGAACCAGGTGCTGGAGCGAAAGACCGACCGGCTGATGCGCCGCACCGCCGACCGTCCTATGGCCGCGGGCCGCATTTCGCTGACGCATGGGCTGCTGCTGGGCTTTGCGGCGACGTTTGCGGGGGCGCTGTATCTCGCCTTGACGACGAACCTGATTACCGGGACGCTGACGCTGCTGACCGCTGCCGGCTATGTGGCGGTCTACACTCCGCTGAAGCGGTTTACGGCGCTGAATACGTTTGTCGGGGCATTTCCGGGAGCGCTGCCGCCGCTGATCGGGTGGACCGCGGCGCGAGGGATGATCGAATGGCCCGGAGTTGCGCTGTTCGCGATTCTGTTTGTGTGGCAGTTTCCGCATTTTATGTCGATTGGCTGGATGTATCGCGAGGACTATGCGCGCGCGGGGATTCGGTTGAGCGCGACGCTACCGGACACGCGAAGTGCCGCTCAGAGTACGGTGGTACAGGCGCTGTTTTACGCTGTGCTGATGATTCCGGTGAGCCTGTGGCCGTGGACGCTGCATGTGACGGGGGCCGTCTACCCGGTGGTCGCAGGCGTGCTGGGTCTCGGGTATCTCTGGTACACGATTCGCTTCGCGCGCATCCTGCGCAATCCCGATTCGGATGCTTCCCTGCTTCCCGCCCGGCAGTTGCTGCGAATCTCTGTGATGTATCTTCCGCTGCTGCTGGCCGCGATGATGCTTGACGCCAAAGGACGACTTCTCTTCTGATGCCTACGCAGACCACGTTACGCAGCACGAATCTTCGCACGCCGCCGTCAGTTATTGCGACGATCATCCTGGTGAGCGCCGCCGCCAGCGCATTGATCTGCTACCTCGTTTATTTTCATGCGCCGCTGGATGTGACGGGCGCCCATCTGCGGTCGCTGCCTTTGTTGAACGCGGTGCTGAATGCGCTTTGTACGGTCGCCCTGGTGATTGGGTTCGGGTATATTCGCTCGCGGCGCATTCCGCAGCACCGGGCGGCTATGTTCACGGCGTTCTTTTTCTCATCGATCTTCCTGGTGTCTTACCTGACCAACTTCACGCTGCATGGGGAGACGCATTTCAATCGGATGAGCGCTTGGTGGCCGTTCTACTGGAAGCTGCTGGCTTCACATGTGCTGCTTTCGGTGGTTGCGCTGCCGATGATCCTGATCACCTTTTTTCTGTCGCTTACCGGCCGCTTCCCGTCGCATAAGAAGCTGGCGCGGTATACGTTTCCAATCTGGCTTTATGTCTCGGTCACGGGCGTGATTGTTTACGTCATGCAGGCTTTGATCCACTAACGTTACTCTTCACCTGTTCCACCAGAGCACAAACGCCCAGGCACGCCTATGCAGCAGGACACACGCAGACTTCTCTTCACCGGTCTCATTCTCTTCGGCACCGGCGTTCTCTCCGCCCTGCTGATGTTTACGGTATTCGGCGGGATTGTGCGGCACCAGGGACCGCATACGAATCTCGGCTGGCTGTCGCTGATGCTGGCGATGGGGTGTTTGCCGACTGGGTTTCTGACGCTTCTGCTGGCGGGACTGAAGCTGATCGGCGAACGCTTCCGCTGAACTGTCCTGCCGCGGCCCTCATCTGCTATTCTCAACCTCTAAAACCTGCACAGAATCGGAGCATCGCAATGGCTAAAGGCGTCAATAAAGTTCTTCTTCTCGGCAACGTTGGTAAGGACCCTGAGATTCGTTCTACCGCCGGGGGCATGACGGTTGCCAGTTTTTCCCTGGCCACCGCCGACCGCCAGAAGGATGCGCAGGGCAATTGGACCGACAAGACTGAGTGGCATAACCTGGTTTGTTTCCAGCGCACCGCGGAAGTCGTCCGCGATTATGTGAAGAAGGGCACGCAGCTTTTTATCGAAGGCAAGATCCAGACCCGCTCGTGGGACGATAAGACCAGCGGCGAAAAGAAATACAAGACGGAGATTCTTGTGAACGAACTTACGCTGCTGGGCGGCAAACCCGGGGGCGAAGGCAGTTCCGGCGGTGGATACAACAAGACTAACAACACGGCAAGCTACGACCAGCGTCCCGCAGCCAGCCAGCCGGACTATGCAGATGTCGGGATTACGGACGACGACATCCCCTTCTAGCCGAATACACCTCCTTCTCTTAAGAATGGGCGGCAGGGTCAGCGATGACTCTGCCTTTTCTGTTGTCTGCAAAGCGTTTCACCGTAACCCGGGTATGTGCCAATTTTCCGCGCGGAGCGGGTGCCGGTCTTCCGATAGCCGTGGTATTGTCTAGCCACCTCCATGTACGACAACGCGGAAGCACTTTTCGGCGGACCGTCCCAGCTTCTCTCGCTGATCGAATTGATCTACGAGGCGGCCGACGATATGTCGTTGTGGCCGCTGGTGCTCGATCGGATTGCCGAGGCTGTCCATGGGGAGGCGACGGTTCTGTTTGCCAACTACACCGGCCTTGCGAGCAATATCGCGACCCATACCCGGATCGACCCGGCTGCGCTTGCGTCGTATGCGGAGTACTACGGCACCAGGAACGTCCTGATCAGTCGCGGCGACGAGGTCTTCAAGGACGGCGAGCCGCGGTTCAGCCATCAGGCGCTCTCGAATCGGGAGCTGGAGAAGACGGAGTATTACGACGGCTACCTTCTTCAGCACAAGATCTACTACGGGCTGGGCATCAAGGTAGTGCTGGACGGACACGCTCCTGCGCTGCTATCGACCCTGCGGTCGAAGAGCAAGGGGCCGTTTGAGGAGCGTGAAGGCCAGATCTTCGCGACGCTTCTGCCTCATCTTCAGCGCGCGATGAAGCTGCACCTTAAATTGAGCCATCTCCGCTCGAAGACGGAGGGGCTGGAAGCTGCGCTCAGTGCGTTCGACGTGTCCGTGTTCGGGCTGAACCGCAGGGGAGAGGTGATCTTTTCGAACGAACCTGCCCGGCGGGCGGTGAAGGCTAACGATGGAATCGCGCTTCGCAGCGGGGGACTGGCAACGAATGACGAAACGCAGCGCGATGAACTGCGCCGCCTGATCGAACGCACCGTATTGAACACGATGGGTCCGGGGTACGGGGGCGGCGGGTCGATGCTGCTTCGCCGGCAGTCGGGACAGCCTCCGCTTCGGCTGACTGTGATGCCGTTTACCCCGTCATCCGCGCTGAATCTGGGCGAGGTGAGGGCGCTGGTGTTCCTTTCGGACGGCGCGGCGCGCCCCTTGTCCCGAAGCGCCGCGCTGCGTGCGCTCTATGGGCTGTCACCGACAGAGTGCCGTCTGGCGGACCTTCTGGCCAGTGGACGGGAGGTGGCAGCAGCCGCGGAGGAGATTGGAATTACGTTTGAGACCGCGCGGTTCCACCTGAAATCGATCTTCAGCAAGACAAAAGTGAACAAACAAGGGAAGCTGATTCGCCTGGTGCTCAGTTTGCCAGGGCAGGCGTGAATGGATTCTCGCCCGGCAGAGACGTATCGGTGGCTATGCGATTAGGGTGAACTGATAGAGCGCCTTCCCGCTTCTCCCGTAGCGAAAAGGCGCTCCTCGATTGACTGGGACCAGGCGAAGCAGGCCCAATGTCAGGGCTAGAATAGCGAAGCCGGTTGCGATTGACTATCTCCCAAATGGGAGATATGTGGGCCACGCGCTGGAGCAGCTGGCCTTCGGCGCGAGTGGATGAGAAACAGACAGATACTCTCATCCGGTTCTTGGAACCGGTTTGATGACGATGGATGTTGCCGCAGGTTGATGCAGGCTCTGGTTACGGTAGGAAGGGCGGTTCGCTTCGCGAATGCTGCCCTTAGGCGAAAAGTACGCGCCGAAGATGGGGCGCACCCGGTTGTTGCCGGGTGTTGAATCCGTCTTACCGATGAAGATCCGTCTCAGGCATGATTCTCAAAACTGCTTGGTTACACCAAAGCCGGCGGGTGCAGCTACACTAAGCCCATGATTGACGAAGCTACCTTCCGCCGCGAGTCCGATCTCGCTCTCGAATCGCTCAAGCAGTCTTTGATTGCCGCCGAGGACGACGAGGGCACGTTCGAGTTCGAAGATAACAACGGGGTGATGAATATCATCTTCGAGAATGGCTCCAGCAAGTTCGTCATCACGCCGAACACTCCGATCCGCCAGATGTGGATCTCGGCCCAGGCGACGAGCTACAAGCTGGACTGGTCCGAGTCCGGACACGCGTTCAAGCTGCCGAAGACGGGCGAAGACCTGAAGACACTGATCCAGCGGCTGCTTCGCGAGCACCTGGACGACCCCACTATCGCGTTGCCCTGAGCCGCCGGACGGATTCGACCGATGAGTTCTCCCGGCCAGGCCAAGGCAAAAAACGCCTGACGCGGTGAGAAGCTGTGCTAAAACAGACGCATGCCCAAACGTCTTGCCCTGGCTCTCCTGCTTGTTCCCGCCGCGCTGTTTACAAGCGCTTCCACGCTTCTGCCCGCGCAGACGATCTCCAGCAAGACCGCCGGAATGAAGCACATGGATGGGCTGCTGCCGCTGGACTGGGACGGCAAAGCGGGAAAGCTTTATCTGGAGATTCCTCATCTCGACACCGATGTGCTCTATACGCATTCTCTGCCCTACGGCACCGGTTCGAACGACCTGGGCCTGGACCGCGGCCAGACCTCGCGGGGGCAGATCGTACGGTTCGAGCGCACCGGCCCCAAGGTCCTGCTGGTTGAACCGAACCAGCGCTTCCGGTCGAGCGCGAGCGACCCTGCGGAACGACTGACTGTGCGCCAATCCTTCCCGGAGTCTGTGCTCTTCGGGTTCAAGGTGGAGGCCGAGGATGCGAACGGCGCCGTGCTGGTCGATGCCACCGATTTCTACCTTCGCGATGCCCATGAGGTTGCCCAGGTGCTGACACGTGCTCAGCAGGGCACGTACAAGATCGAACCGAGCCGCTCTGCAATTGCGCTGGACGCCACAAAGGCGTTCCCAAAGAATACCGAGGTCGAGGCTCTGCTGACCTTTACGACCGACGGACCTGCGCGCGGGGAGTTTGTGCGCGACGTTACGCCTGATCCGCACGCTCTGACGATCCGCGAGCACCAGTCTTTTGTCGAGCTTCCTGGCCCGGGCTTTACACCTCGAAGATTCGATCCACGCGCCGGCTACTTCCCTACCAGCTACCGCGATTACAACGCTCCGCTGGGGGGCGCTCTGGACCAGCAATTTATTATCCGTCACCGGCTGGTGAAGAAAGACCCGGCCTGCAGGACTGCGTGCGAGGCTGTGGCTCCGATTCAGTATTACGTCGACAATGGGGCTCCGGAGCCGATCCGCACGGCTCTGCTGGAAGGTGCGCGATGGTGGGACCAGGCGTTTCAGGCCGCGGGCTGGGCCAAGGGAACCTTCCGCGTGGATATTCTTCCGGCCGGCGCCGACCCCATGGACGTGCGGTACAACATCATCCAATGGGTCCATCGCTACACGCGCGGCTGGAGCTATGGCGCGGCCATAACCGATCCGCGCACCGGCGAGATCATCAAAGGGAACGTTACGCTGGGCTCCCTGCGCTCGCGTCAGGATTACCTGATCGCAGAGGCTCTGCTTGCGCCCTATGTGAATGGCAAACCGCTGCCGCCCGCGAACGACCCGATGCTGCAGATGGTGCTGGCCCGCGCCCGGCAGCTCGCCGCCCATGAGACCGGTCATACGCTGGGATTGTCCCACAACTTCGCGGCAAGCTCGTTTCCACACACGCCGGAGCAGTCGGTTTCGGTGATGGACTATCCGCACCCTTGGATTACCCTCGACAAGAATGGCGTACCTGACCTCAGCCACGCCTATGGCGTCAATATCGGCCAATGGGACAAGGTGGCGATCGACTATGGGTATCGCGAGTTCGATTCCGACCATAAGCCGGCGGAGGACCCGGCCGCGCTGAACGCGATTCTCGAAGCCTCGGCCAAGACCGGCATTATCTACATCACCGACGAGGACGCCCGGCCGCTGGGCAGCGCGCACCCGCACTCCCACCTGTGGGACAACGGCACCGATCCGGCCGACGAGTTGAATCGCATTCTGGACGTCCGCGCCGCCGCCCTGAAGCGCTTCGGGCAGAACGCCATCACGATAGGTACGCCGATGGCGCAGCTCGAAGATACGCTTGCACCGCTTTACCTGCTGGAACGCTATCAGACCGAGGCCGCGTCGAAGGAGATCGGAGGGCTGGACTACCGGTACGCGTTGCGTGGAGATGGCCAACTTGTGACGAAGATCGTCTCGCCCGAGGACCAGCGCAAGGCCCTGACTGCCGTGCTGAAGACACTTTCTCCGGAGGTCCTGACGCTGCCGGAGCCGCTGCTGGAGATGCTGCCTCCGCGTCCTCCAGGCCTGGAGAGGACGCATGAGTCGTTCCCGGCGCACACCGGCCTCACGTTCGATCCTGTCGCGACCGCGGAGTCTTCAGCCGACCTGACTCTGGCGCTGCTCTTCAACCCGGAGCGGGCCTCGCGGCTGGTCGAATATCACGCGCGTGACGCACAGGAACCGACGTTGGCTGAGGTTATCGACCAGGCCCTCGCGGTCACCCGGCCAACGACAGACCAGGCCGGGCTGGCGGGGCTGCCGCTCTCCGGGATGGTGCAGAACGCCGTGTATGTTCGGACGGTTGAAGCGCTGCTGGCTCTTGCGGCGAACCCGGAGGCATCTTCGACCGCAAGGGCCGTGGCATCCGCCAGGCTGAACGCCATAAAGCAGGCGGCCAACGCGAAATCTCCGGTAGACGCTTACCTCGCCCAACGCATCGAGCAGTTCCAGACGGACCCGGCTAAATTCGTTCCAGCGAAGCAGATTGAAGCTCCCCCGGGCCAGCCGATCGGGGAAGACGACGAGATGGACTGACCGACTAAGCGCTACCCTGCACTGCCGGCAAGCACGTATACTCACGCAGCATGGCAAAAGCTCCAATTCGCGTTCTGGTAGCCAAACCCGGCCTCGACGGTCACGACCGCGGCGCCAAAATCATTGCGCGCGCGCTTCGGGATGCAGGCATGGAAGTGATCTATACGGGGCTGCGCCAGACGCCCGAGATGATCGTTTCCGCCGCGATCCAGGAGGACGTCGACTGCATCGGCCTGTCGATTCTTTCGGGCGCGCATAACGTTATCGTGCCTCGCATCGCGGCGCTTCTCCGGGAGCAGCACGCCGAAGACATTCTGCTGGTACTTGGCGGTACGATTCCGGACGAGGATCAGCCCAGGCTGAGAGAAAGCGGAGTCTCGGCGATCTTCGGGCCGGGAACGCCGCTTCAAACGACCATCACGTTCATTCGCGAGAACGTAAAGCCTCGCGGCCTGCTGACGTTCTGAGCCCTCGAGGTTACCAGGGCAGCGACTTGCCCATATGGAAGTAACCGCCGCTGGGACCGTCATCTGCCAGGGTCGCCAACTGCACCGAGGTCTTCGCACCGTCCTCGATCTCGAGCATCGCTCCTTCGCCGCCCATCTCCGTCTTGACCCAGCCGGGATGCGCGGAGTTCACCTTGATCTTCGTTCCGGCGAGTTCATGCGCGAGATGGATCGTAAACGAGTTCAGTGCGGCCTTTGAGGCGTCATAGGCAAATGTCTTCGCGTCGTAGACCGGCGAGCCTTTGGTCGCATGAAGCGTCTGCGAGCCGAGGATGCTGGACAGGTTTACGATCCGGCCCGCATGACTCTTGCGCAACAGCGGCAGCAAAGCCTGGGTGAGACCGACTACCGCGAAAAAGTTGGTGTCGAAGGTCTTGCGCAGGACCTCGGCGGAGGTGGTGGTCGTCTCGTTGCCGCCGCGGCTGTCAATCATGATGCCTGCGTTGTTGACCAGGATATCGAGGACGCCGAAGTCCTTCTCGATCTGCTTGGCGACAGCGGCATAGTCGGCCGCTTGATCGACATCCAGCTTCACCGCACGTGCTTCGACGCCGTCCTTCTTGAGCTGCGCGACTGCCGCATCGCCCTTTGCCGCGTCACGGGCTCCGATGAGCACCGTTATCCCAAGCTTGCCCAACTGCCGGGCGGTTTCGAGGCCGATGCCTTTGTTGCCGCCCGTGACCAGGGCTACCTTCTTCGTCTCAGAACTCATGGATTTTCACCTCTTCGCTGCGATTTGCAAACACTCCATCAGATGAGGTGGGCGGCGAAACGTTCCGCATATTTAGGCGGCAGCGAACATTTTTTCATGTCCTTGCCCACAACGACGTGCACGGTCTCGCCTTCGCACAGCAGCAGGCTATCTTCGACCCGGAGGATTTTGTAGCCGAACCGGATAACAGCGCCGCGGGCAGCCAGCAACGTTGTCTGGATGAGTAATTCCTCGTCGTACCGGGCCGGTGCACGGTAGCGCAGGTGAGCATCGACGACCGCGATCCCGCAGCCCTCTTCGGCCTCCATGCGCCTGTAGTCAAGCCCAAGCTGCCGGATGAATTCTACGCGCCCGACCTCGAACCAGATGAGATAGTTCGAGTGGTAGACCACGCCCATCTGATCGGTTTCGGCATACCGGACCCGCACCCGGGCCTCGCTCACGGGCTTGTCTGCCAAAGTTGTGCTCATCCAGACAGTCTACCGAAGATGTTGGCGGAGGGTGGGTGCCGGCGTTATGCCTTCGCCCAGACGGGCTTGCGCTTTTCGAGAAAGGAGGCGACTCCCTCGCGGAAGTCGTGGGTGGAACGGGCCTCGGCGTTGGCTGCCAGCGCGGCTGCAATCGACCGATCCAGGAGGTCCTTGTTCTGCGCGGCCAGCAGGCGCTTGGTCGCGGCGATCGACTGCGGACTGTTCGCTTTCAACACCTGCGCCAGCTCGCGTGTACGCGCGGCAAGCTGCTCCGAAGGAACGACTTCGCTTACCAGGCCAAGCCGGTACGCTTCTTCGCTGTTGAACAACCGCCCGGTCAGCAGCAGGTCTCTTGCCCGCTTATCGCCGATCTGCAACGTCAAAAAGACCGAAACGAGCGCCGGGATGAAGCCGATGCGCACCTCGGTGTAGGAAAACTTCGCGGCCGGTACTGCGAGTGTAAAGTCGCAGATCGTGGCCAGCCCGGTGCCACCGGCGATTGCCGCTCCGTGGACGGCTGCAATGGTCGGTTTGGGGAGTTCGTACAAGGTGCGGAACAGCCGCGCTACACGTTGCGCATCCGCGGTGTACTCGGCTGCGGACCGGTCGTTCATACCCTGCAAGGCGCTTAAATCGAGTCCGGCGCAGAACGATTCGCCTGTCCCGGCGAAGACGATCACTCGGCAGTTTCCTGCGGCCGCATCATTCATCGCGGCAATCAGTTCGTCCTGCATCTCGGGCGTCATGGCGTTGCGGCGCTCAGGACGGTTGAGGGTGATGGTCCGGACTTCCTCTTCTTCTGTAACTAAAAGCGTTGCGTAATTCACGACGTACTCTCCCGTTATGCGAGGCGATGGCTTGGTTACTGCACGTGCGGTCCGTATTTGCGGGCGATCTCCGCGCTGGCGGCGAGCAGGCCTTCCAGGGGACGAAGCGGCTCTATCGTTGCGCCGAGCCTTTCCAGCTCCGCGAGGAGAACCTCCGTGGCGACGTTGCCCACAAGCGCATCCTGCGCAAACGGACATCCGCCCAGGCCGCCGAGCGCGGAGTCGAAGCGCCTGCATCCGGCCTCGTACGCCGCGCGAATCTTAGCTTCTGCTTCGTCCGGCCGGGCGTGCAGGTGCACCCCGATCTCAATGGTGTCATGCACGGCCAGAACATCCGCGACCAGATCGGCCACTTGCCTGGGTGTCGCCAGCCCCACCGTATCAGCCAGCGAAATCTGCGTCACGCCGCTGTCGGCGAGCAGGTCGCACGCGGCAACCACCTCGTCGATATCCCACGGCTCGCCGTAAGGATTTCCAAACGCCATGGAGATGTAGGCGACGACATCCATACCCGCCTTGTACGCCAGCGTGCCGATCGCCTCCAGCGATTCAAGCGACTCCTCGGGCGTCTGGTTCTGGTTGCGCTGCAAGAACTGGGGCGAGATGGAATACGGAAATCCGAGGGTCTGCACACTGCCGGTCTTGATGGCGCGCTCGGCTCCTTTTGCGTTGACGACAATGGCGATGATCTCGACGTCATCGGGAGGATCGAGATACTCCAGCACCAGCTCCGAGTCGGCCATCTGAGGGACGGCCGACCGCGAGACAAAACTAACGGCATCGATATGCTTGAATCCGGCCGCGATCAACACGCGCAGATAGTCCGCCTTTATCTCGGCCGGCATGTTCTTCGGTAGTGCCTGCCAGGCATCTCGCGGACACTCGATCATTTTTACAATCTCATTCATACAATCCGTTTCTCTCTCGACCCAGCTTCTGGAATATCGTTGCCCCTTGCTTTACGCGAAGCGAAACCCGTACTCCGCTGGCTTCCGCTGCTTTTATCTAATCCGTTCCATCGGTGGTGCTCCGTGTCAGGCATTCCTTGCGGCAGCCTGGACAATCACGTCTGCAAGACCCCCGGATTGAACCTCGGCACCTCAGCATTCAGACTAGCCGCCTCCAGAGCTGTGATGAGGGCCTGCCGCGTTTCGACCGGATCAATGATCGCATCGATCCAAAGGCGAGCCGCTCCATACCTCGGATCGGCCTGCGCGTCATACGAGGACTTGATCTCGTCGAAGATGGCTTTCTTCTCCTCCGAAGAGAGCGACTTCCCTCCTCGCTCCACCTGCTTCGCCCTCACCTCCGCGAGCGTCGTCGCAGCCGAGGCCCCGCTCATCACCGCATAGCGCGCCGTGGGCCACGCAAAGAGGAAGCGTGGATCGTACGCCTTGCCGCACATAGCGTAGTGGCCTGCGCCGAAGCTGCCGCCGACAATGACGGTGATCTTCGGGACGACGCTCGTCGAGACCGCCGATACCATCTTGGCGCCCGCACGGATGATGCCGCTCCACTCCGCATCCTTGCCAACCATGAAGCCATTGACGTCATGGAGAAAGATCAGCGGAATCAGGTTCTGGTTGCAATCCATGATGAAGCGTGCCGCCTTCTGCGCGCTCTCGGTGTAAATCACCCCGCCAAACTCGGTCCGCTTTTCGCCGGCCTGCGGGCCCACAGCGACCGTCTGAGACTGGTGCACCTTTTGGTTGGCCACGATGCCCACGGCGCGGCCGCCCATTCGCGCATAGCCGCAGAGCAGGGTACGCCCGAACTCGGCCTTGTACTCGTCGAATTCGCTGCGATCGACGATGCGTGCGATCACCTCGCGCATGTCATACACGTTGCTCGCGGCCTTTGCCGGATCAGGATCGATCAAACCGTAGAGATCCTCGGCTGCATCCTTCGGACGATCCCTGGCCTCGTCATAAGGCACGACACTGAACGGCGCATTGGGCGGCGAACCGATCTTCCCAACCAGAGAACGTAACCGCGCAAGGCACAGATGGTCGTTCGGCTCCTTGAAGTCGACCGTGCCGGATATTTCGGCATGCATGGACGCCCCGCCGAGCTCCTCCGCGCCGGTCTTCTGCCCGATAGCGGCCTGAACCAGGGACGGTCCGGCCAGAAACAACCCGGAGCCTTCGGTCATCAGCACGGTGTCGGTCATGACGGGCAGGTACGCCCCACCCGCCACGCACATCCCCATGATGGCCGTAATCTGCGGAACGCCGAGCGAGCTCATCACGGCGTTGTTGCGAAACACCCTGCCGAAGTCGTCCGTGTCGGGGAAGACGTCCTCCTGCAAGGGAAGGAAGACGCCGGAAGAATCAACCAGGTAGAGCGTAGGAATCCGGTTCTCTAACGCAATCGTCTGCGCACGGAGCACCTTCTTGGCGGTCATGGGAAAGAAGGCACCGGCTTTGACGGTCGCATCGTTCGCGACGATCATGCACAGCCTGCCCTGCACCCTGCCCAGCCCGGTAACGACTCCCGCCGCGGGTGCGCCGCCGTATTCGGCATACATGCCATGCGCGGCCCACAGCCCAAGCTCCAGCAGTTCTGTTCCGGGATCGAGCAACAGGGTGAGCCGTTCGCGCACCGTGAGGCGGCCCTTCGCCCGCTGCGCCTCGGCCGCCTTCGCGCCGCCGCCCTGCCGAATCGTCTGCTCCTCCTCGCGCAGCGCTGCCATCAGCACACGCAACGCCTCACGATTTCCAACAAACCGCGCCGCCTTCCCGTCCAGCTTCGTCGCCAACGCATTGTCCAACTTCAGTTCCTCCGTCATCGCACCATCCATGAAAACTCGTCAGATTAGCATCTTAGTCGTGGAACACGCTTCATGCTTTCTGAATGCCGGCTCCAGAGAAGCGAATCCTATCGTCAAGCGTAATTTACTGACTCGATAGATGAAATGAGGTGAGGTGAGATGAAGGCTCGCGATCGCCGTTCGACCGGCAAAGGGACCGGCAGCACGTCCGCTGAGCCATCCTGGCTTGAGACCAGCGCCGAGGTCACGGGATGCAAATACCTCTTCGCGCGGATGAATACGCTGACGCTGGGCATTCCCGCGGGCAGCGGCCGCTTCCTGATCACCTTCACGTACTACGCCCACGGCAGGACCTACACAGGGCAGTTCACCTCGCCGGATTACCTCGAACAGGGCTCAACCTTCATGCTTTCGTATAATCCGCTCGCGCCGCGGCAAAACAGCAAGTCCGCAGGCGATCCAGGGACCGGCTCGTCCCTGTTTGCGATCGGCATCGCGGGCTCGATCATCCTCTCCGTGCTTTATCTTGCATGGATTCGAGGCTGCAATTAGTCATGATGGAGTGACCGGTCCACTGCGAAGTTATCCGCGGTAAAGCCTTCGATCCCTTTGCTCCCTTTGCTCCCCTCTATCGCTCTTACGCCTTTTCTTCCGGCGCGGTGGGGCAGCCGAAGCTGGCGTGGAGCAGGTATTCGTGGTTACCTTCCATGCCGCGGATCGGTGAGTCGATGACGTCGATGTGAGTGCCATGCTGCTCGACGACACAGTCGCGGACGCGCTGAATGGCGAATTGACGGGCTTCGGGATCGCGCACGATGCCGCCTTTGCCTACGTGGAGGCGCCCGGCTTCGAACTGGGGCTTGATGAGGATGACGACGGCGCCGGTCCAATGCTGGCCGGGCGGGGCGAGAGCGCCGAGAACCGCCGGGAGAACCAGGGTGGCCGAGATGAAGGAGACGTCCATGGCAATGAAGGCGGCGGACGCGAGATCGGGGTGGACCAGCTCACCCGGAGAGAGCAGGCGGGCGTTGGTGCGTTCGCGCAGGGTGACGCGTGGGTCGTCGCGGAGCTTCTGGGCGATCTGGCCGTAGCCGGTGTCGATGGCGAGGACGGAGGAGGCTCCGCGCTGGATCATGCAGTCGGTGAAGCCTCCGGTCGAGGCTCCGGTGTCGATGCAGGCGAGGCCGGTAAGGTCGATGGACCAGTGGTCGAGAGCCCGCTCGAGTTTAAGGCCGCCGCGGCTGACGTACTTGAGGTCGGAGCCGAGGAGGCGGATGGCGGCATTCTCCTGGACTGGGGCTCCGGGCTTGTCGACGCGCTGCTCATCGACGAGTACACGACCCGCGAGGATGAGCGCCTGGGCACGTTCGCGCGATGCGGCGTGGCCGTGGTCGACCAGCAGCTTGTCGAGCCTACACTTGCCGGGGCCCGCTTTCGGAGTGGCGGGATCGGTCTGCTGGACGGGAGCCTCAGTGGAGGTTTGGCTGCGCTTGATCTGTCTAGACATGAACTGGATCCGCCGGATACGCTACGTTGTGCGGTTTCTGCATCCAATTGAGCATTAGATTCATCATGGTACAGCTTTTGCGCAAGAGGATGGGATTAGCATGGTGTTGAGCCGGTTTGGCCCGAGCCGCCGGTCGCATGTTTTTCCGGGGCGGTTTGTCGGTTGTAAGCGACGAGTTGCCTGGTTACGAAAGATTTATCTCGAACTCGCAATCTGGACTAGGTTTGGTGCGTTTTATGTATAGAGACACGGGACTTATCAATACTCCACCGCCCTCGTCACAGGACGACTCCGGTCTGCTGGTTATGGTCCAGCGGGGCGACGAGTATGCCATGTCGACGTTGTTCGACCGCTACTCGAAGGTGGTGTATTCGGTTGCATTGCGCGTACTTCGGGATCCGGCTTCGGCCGAGGATGTTTTACAGGAAGTTTTCATGCAGATCTGGCGTAATCCGGATGGTTTCGTGGCAACGAGAGGCAGCCTTGGCGGCTGGCTGGCGGTCGTGTCGCGGAATCGTTCGATCGACGCGTTACGCAGAAAACGGCCTATGGAATCAGTGGACGACATTGCGCTGGCCTCGAACTACAATCTCGCCGATGAGGCGGTGCGGAACTCCATGATGGAGAAGGCGCAACACGTGATTCATACGCTGCCGGTGGAGCAGCGCAAGACGCTGGAGATGGCGTTTTTCGATGGATTGACGCATTCAGAGATTGCGGAGATGACGGGCGACCCCCTGGGAACGGTAAAGACCCGTATACGCAGCGCGCTGACGACGCTGAGAAAGGCATTCACAGCATGAACACGCCAAGACAAGTGACATCAGAAGATCTGGCGCTGTTCGCCATGCAGTTGCTGCCCAGGGAAGAGGCTGCCGAAGTAGCGGCGCACATTGAGCGATCGGAGGAGGCGCGGCGGGAGCTGGCGGAGATTCAGGGCGACCTCGCGATCTATGCGCATACTGTCGAATTGCATCCTGCATCGGGGCTGACGAAGGAACGCCTGATGAAACAGGTTGCGAGGGAGAAGAAGGCAGTACCGATCGATCGTCCGGCGCTGGCTGAGAACGGGAGTTCCGCGAGCGGGGAGGCGGACGAGCGCGACGGCTACGGACGGCTGCAGGGGCGCGGATATGGAAGGGGCTCTTACCTGACCGAAGACGATCTGCCGAAACGCAGCGTTGCAGCCAAGGTATTTCCGTGGATTGGCTGGGCGGTCGCGGCGGGTTTGGCGGTAGCTGCGGGCAATCTTTATCACGAGCGCGATAGCCTGCGCTCCACGATGTTGAGCCAGGCGACGCAACTGGATCACCTAACAACGGATGCGGCGGCCGCGCGGCAGGTGCTGGATGCGATGACCGATACGTCCGCTATGCGAGTGACGTTGAGCAAGGGCAAGACGACGCCGGCGCCGCAGGGCAGGGCAACGTATGTGGCGGACAAGGGCACGCTGATCTTTATTGCGAACAACCTGGAACCGCTGCCTCCGGATAAGACGTACGAGCTTTGGCTGATTCCGGCAGAGGCCGGGAGGGACCCGATACCTGCGGGAACGTTCCAGCCGGATGAGCGTGGGAATGCGAGCGTCATCTTGCCTGCGCTGCCCAAAGGCGTTCCTGCAAAGGCGTTTGGAGTGACGGTCGAGGGCGCCGGGGGGGCGAGTACCCCTACGCTGCCGATCATCCTGGTGGGTGAGTAAGGCCGTTGATCTGAAGAGTGTGGATTGTGGGTGGTGGGAATAGATCGATGGGCATGGCTTCCGAAGCGGCTATGCCCATCGTTGTCCATCCGGCCTGCCGCGGGACAGAGCGGTTCCAGTGACTCGGACAAAGATCAGGCTACGAATAGCCAGAAGAGAGCTCAAACGCGTCCTGCCGAACGGGTCCTGCGCGGAGGGCGGTCACTTCGTGACTTGTATACCGGTCTTGACTCCATCTGCTGTACAGGCCCTCGCTTTGGTCAGGATAGCGACCTGGAGTATCCCGGTTGGAGAACCCCTCTACGGGGCCGTGACCCTGACCGATACGCCGGAACCCTGAAGAGGAACGATGGTGTCCATGGAATCGGTGTCGGTGCGAATGACAGAAAGGTTTGTGGAGTCCTTAGAGACCACGTACACCTTCCCGGTGGGACTTCCGGTTGTGGCCGCAATGTAGGCGGGGTGGCCGCATATGGAAGGAGAGGTGGGCGAGTTGCACGTGCTGTCAGGCTTTGCGTAGAGAGTCTGCGTCACGGTGTTGGTGGTCAGGTTGATGACGGAGACGGAGCACACGGTGGATTTACCCGGTACTGCGGGGGGAGGAGCGCAGGGGAGGTTGGGATCTCCTGAATTCGCTACGTAAGCGCGACTGCCATCCTGAAGAACGGCAACCATGACGGAGTTTAGGCCGGTTGGAACGTTGGCGAGAACAGTGCCGAAGCCGGCCGCGTCAACAGGGTTGTTGGGGTCGCAGTTGGGATTTGTGGGCTGGGCCGTCGAAGAGCAGAGCGGGATGCGGATGATGCTCGCTGAGCCTGGGGTGGTGCCGTTGCCCGCGTTGGCGACGACGAGCTCGTTACGCGTGGGAGCGAAATCCGCCCAGAGCGGGGCGACGCCGACCGGAATGGGGTTCGTGCTGCCGTTGGGTACGATGTCGAGGCCATTGGTCTGGGCGTTGATGACGGAGACGGTGCCATCGCCCTGGTTCATGATGAAGACGCGGCGGCCATCGGCGGTCATGACGCCATAGACGGGATTTCTGCCGACCGGGATGGGATTGGGGTCGATGGTGGCGTTGGTGGTGTTCTCGATGGTGGATACGGCACCCGGACCGCCGTTGACGGCCTGACTGAGTACGAAGGATCTCGGCGCGCTTGCGACCCCGGCAACATAGATCGGGGAGAAAGCCGGGTCGATAGGAAGCTCCTGCTGGAGATTGAGCGGGGAGCCGGTAAACTCAGCGATGGAGTTGCGCCCGAGGGGCGGAGAGGCGATGGGGCCGCCGGGGTTGAAGCCTGGCTGGGTAACGTAGGTGAAGTTGCCCTGGGGGAAGATGCTGGAGGGCAGCACGTTCTGGCCTCCCTGGATCGGATTCCTGAGCAGCGTGGTCTGATTGATCTGGCTGGTGAGGAGCTGGGTGGAGATACTGAATGAGGTAAGGGTGCTGTCGCCGTTGAGCGTATAGCCGGTGGTACCGGTGCTATTGAGAATGAGGTAGTAGGGATTGACGCCTACGTTGGCGGTAATCAGGACGGAATCGCCGGAGAAGTCGACAAAGGTGAGCAGGCCGGGGCTGGTGGGGCTCGGGCTGGAGATGACGACGGCGTACTTCCCGGGCTGCGCGGCAGGACCGACGGGGTTGACTGCGCTGACGACAGGGCGGTAGGAGGCTCCGCAGCCGGCGATAAGGGCGATGGCAGAGGATGCGGCGACGGCGCAGGCGAGCCGGGATGCTGCGCGGACTGCTGGTACGAGTCCTGCGTGGCCGGCGGTTTGGGCTGCGGAGTGCCTGGGGATACGGCGGGGCCGCGACTTGGTGTTTTCTGATGCTGTGAATCCTGCTAAGTGCAAAAGTGCTCCCGCGCTGCTGCTGGTCTTGACTATGCTCAAGTTTCGATTGTAAATCACCGAAGGAGCGCGGCGGCTGATGGATGAGGAAATGCGAGGCGAGGTGTGGAGGAAGGCTATTCCGGAGGAGCGCGACCGGATGCAGGCACGGGCGCTGGTGTGGGTGGCAGGTACGGCGCTGATCGGGGCGAGCGCGGGGATGGTGAGATGGGCAGTGTCCGATGGGCGTGGGTCCGGCTGGCTGGTCGCACTGATGGTGAGCACGGCGTTCGCGGCGACGGTTATAGGGCTGGGTGCGGCGACGAGTGGAGGAGCGGTTTGCGGAGGGATGATCTGTTTGCTGGTGACCTTTGGGGCCGGAAACGGCGCGCGAGGCCTGGTGCGTTCGGGGTTGACGCCGCTGGCGTTGTTATTTGTGCTGACGTTTGTGGCAACGCGAGCGGGACGGCGGCGGAAGATTGAAGCTGAGGTTGAGGAGGGATCGGGGCGGAGCGCGGCGCAGGTAATCGCGAATTTATTTGTGGCCGGGCTGTGTTGTGCGCCGTTAATGGATCGGGTGCTGGTGGGTGAGATGCTGAAGACGATGGGGTTGGCGGCGATGGTGGAGGCGACCGCCGATACGGTGGCGTCCGAGGTCGGGCAGGCGTTTGGAGGCAGGCCGGTAATGCTGACCAGTCTGCGGCGAGTGACCGCGGGTACGGATGGGGCTGTGACGGTGCTGGGTTCGTGCGCGGGCATTGCGGGCGGGGGGCTGGTCGCGGGAGCGGGAATGTGGGCCATGCACCTGTCGAGAACTGAGGCTGCGGTCGCATTGGGCGCCGGAGTGCTAGGGCTGTTCTTCGATAGCTTGCTGGGAGCTACGCTGGAACGGCGCGGATGGCTGGGAAACGATCTTGTGAACTTCGCTTCTACCGTGTTTGCCGCGGGAGTAGCCGGGGTGGGTTGCTGGCTGATGGGGTTATGACTTTGTGTCCGCTCAGGTTGAGCGGCAGGAACTACGCGTCTGATTTGCCTTCGAGCCAGTTGTGAAGCCAGCTGATATGCACATGAAGACGCAGGGCGGTGTAGCTGAGCATCTCGTGGAAGTAGCGCATGGCGAGGTCGTAGTTGCTGATGTGGCCGATGGTGGCACGGGGCGAGGTGTAGACATCGAGCCCGGCGTCCTGGCAGAGCTCGCGGATGCGGAAGAGATGGGTTCCGTCGGAGACCACGACGATGTGGTGGAGATTGTTTTCGTGCGCTATGGCGGCAAGCCGGTGGACCTGCTGTTCGGTGTCGATGGAACGGGTCTCGGCGATGATGTTGCCAAAGGGGATGCCGTTGGCGAGGAGGTAATCGCGGCCTACGCCGCCTTCGGTGTTGCCGGAGTCCTTGTCGCTGCCGCCGCCAAGGGTGATGACGAGAGGGGCGATTTGCTTGCGGTAGAGCTCGACGGCGTGGTCGAGGCGGGCGTGCAGGATGGGTGAGGGATGGCCGGCATACTCGGCTGCGCCAAATACCGCAATAGCATCGGCGGGCTGCGCTTCGTCGTGGGCGGCGACGGAATCGATCTGCCGGTAGAGCCAGATGCACCAGGCGGTGGCTCCGATGAGCACGAGGGCGAGGAGCTGGCGCACGAGTATGCCCTGGGTCGTGCTGCGGCGGCGGAGATTGGATGGGGGGGCGATCATCTTTGGAACTTCGGTGATTTGGGACTTCGGCTGAAGGGGCTAGTGTATGCGGAAGTTACAGATATGAAAAGGCAAAAGCGGCACTGCGTCTCGCCATTGCTCAAGAGATCGTTGGGCAGAGAATACCGACCGTCCTAGTGCTGCAGGGTGAGGGCAATCTCGTGAGTGGGGATTGCGCCTTCGCGGAGGATCATCCAGGAGTTGCCTCCGCCGGAGAGATCGACGATGGTGGTGGCGGTGGTGCGGGCGGTGGGGCCGCCATCGATGATGAGGGGGATCTTGTCGCCGAGCTGCTCGCGGACGCCGTCGGCATAGGCACACTCGGGCTGGCCGGAAAGATTGGCCGAGGTAGCGGTGATGGGAAGGCCGAGGCGTGCGACGACGGCGCGGGGGATGGCGGCCTCGGGCACCCGGAGAGCGAGGTTGCCGGTGTTCGCGGTGACGCGCAAAGGTAGCCGGGAGCCGGCCTTGACGATGATGGTGAGGGGGCCGGGCCAGAAGCGCTCGGCAAGGCGGTCGAAGGCTGAGTCGATCTGACGGGCCAGTTCGTAGGCCTGGGCGACCTCCGCGATGAGCAGAGAGAGGGGCTTGTGGCGGGCGCGGGTTTTAATCTCGTAAATTCGGTCGACGGCGCGGAGATTGACGGGGTCGACGGCAAGGCCGTAAAAGGTGTCGGTGGGAAGCGCGACGACGTTGCCGCTGTTCAGGCTGGCGACGACGTAGGCGATGAGCTCCGGCTCGGGCTCGTCGGGGTGAATGCGGAGTGTTTCAGCCGTCAAAATCTGGCTCCTGTGCCTGTGCGAGATGAGGCAGGCGGAATGACCTGTGTGATTGACCCGCAATGTCGCACGATAGCATACCGCTGCGGCCGTCTCAATTGGGATGTTGGCGGACCGGTCTCCTGAAAACCTGTTTCTTGCAAAGTCGACGACCGGTTACGCCTAAAGTGGGGATAGATAAGCGCGAGGTACAAGGGCCCTCCACGCTCAGGGTCAAGAGGATGTCCTCTTTCGGCGAGGCGCCGATGCGCCCGTGAGTCGCATGAAAATTCGGCGACACAGCACCCGGATCTCCGCACCTTGTCCCCTGGATTGGTATTCTAAAAGGGATCATGCCAACCAAAAAAGAACTTCTCCATCGCCCCATTCAGCATCTGGACATCAAGCAACATAACGTCGTCGCCCTGGTGGACGCGATGCATGACATGGCGTATTCCGCGCGAGATACAGCAAGGGCCGCGAGTATTTACGAGATGATGCTTCGGGACACCGAGTGCGGGGTCATCCTTTGCCTGGCGGGCTCGCTGATTTCGGCGGGGCTGCAGAAGTTGTTTGTGGACCTGATTCGAAACAACATGGTCGATGCGATTGTCTCGACCGGCGCGAACATTGTCGATCAGGACTTCTTCGAGGCGCTGGGCTTCAATCACTATATCGCCGGGGATGAGTTCAAATATGGCGCCGAAGACGCAACGTTGCGCGAGCTGATGATCGACCGCATTTACGACACGTTTATCGACGAGGAAGAGCTTCGCATCTGCGACGAGACGACCCACCAGATCACGAATTCGTTGGAACCTCGCCCGTACAGCTCGCGCGAGTTCATCCGGGAGATGGGCGCGTACCTGAGCCAGCATAGCAAGACTCCGCAGGCCGGAGGGCGCGATTCGATCGTCCTGGCCGCGTTTGAGAAGAATGTGCCGATCTTCTGCCCTGCCTTCTCGGACTGTTCCGCGGGCTTCGGCCTGGTCGCGCACCAGCATGCCCGGCGCGGCAAGGCGATGGTTTCGATCGATTCGGCTAAGGATTTCTACGAAATCACTCAGTTGAAGATTGCCAACCCGACGACCGGCCTGCTGATGATTGGCGGCGGCGTACCGAAGAACTTCGCACAGGACATCGTGGTAGCTGCCGACATTCTCGGGGTCGAGGCCTCGATGCATAAGTACGCCATTCAGATTACGGTGGCGGATGCGCGCGACGGGGCATTGTCGGGTTCGACTCTGAAGGAAGCGAGCAGTTGGGGCAAGGTCGATCTGACGTATGAGCAGATGGTGTTCTCCGAGGCGACTCTGGCGCTGCCGCTGATCGCGGGGTACGCATTCCACAAAAATGCGCAAGCGAGCCGAAAAGGTAAACACTGGGCGAAGATCCTCGATCAGGTCCCCGTTAGCGCTTAACGCGGCTGGATGAAACTAAGATAACCAGCGGTAACTGACTATTGATTGAGCCGCTATTCCTGGCAGAGAGCGGCTCTTCTTTAGTGAATGATGGTGCGGCTCACTTGGCCTTGAGCCGTTCGCATTCGTTAACTGAACGGGAAACACCACCTCCGTGTTATTGCCTGCGCAGGTTCTGCTCTCTTATTCTCACCCTGGAATGAATGAGTTCGGTTACATCTGGATGAGTGGATTTCAGCGCGTAGACCGCATGTTGCGACTCGCTGACCCAACGCCGGTAAATTCCCTATCAGCGGCGGAGTCCCCCGCCCGAAATGGAACGGCGTTCAAGTCGACCATGTAAGATTCCGTCGTGCCGGGGATTGTTAAGGTTACTATTACCCTAAAGAAAGTTACCGAAGGTCCACGGGCTCAACGTATGCATATCTTTTCGATATTCGCTTATCTTTTTCTGCTCACCGCCTGTGCCGTTCTACTGGTGTCTTTCTTGCGTGCGCGGAAGATAACGCGGGATCTAACGGAGCAACTCACGCAGGCTCGGGAACAGCAGCAAGAGCATCGTATCCAACTGAGTCAGCGCTCCGAACTCGACCTGCTGAAGGATGAGTTCATCTCGACTGTTTCCCACGAACTCCGCACCCCTCTGACGAGCATTCGAGGCGCTCTCGGCCTGCTCTCCTCGGGGATTATCGGAGATGTGGATGCCAAAGCTCTGAACCTGCTCCGGATCGCGGTGACGAACACGGACCGGCTGATTCGTCTGATCAATGACATCCTCGATTTGGAAAGAATGGAGTCGGGCCGTGCTCCGCTGCAGATTCGACGTTGCGCGTTGCGCGACCTGGCGCAGCAGGCGATCGACACGATGACAGCCATGGCGGACGCGAATACAGTCCACCTCGCGCTGGAACCATACTCGGGTACGCAGGCGGCTTCGCCTGAAGCCCTGTTCTTCGATGGCGATGCGGACCGGATTCTACAGGTGCTCACGAACCTGCTTTCGAACGCGATCAAGTTTTCTCCCCCGGAGTCGACCGTGCGGGTCCACACGGAGGCTACGTCGGATTCCATTCTGCTGAAGGTGGTAGATGAAGGGCGCGGCATCCCCTCGGACCAGCTCGACTCAATATTCGACCGATTCCAGCAGGTTGAGCCCTCGGACGCACGGCAAAAAGGCGGCACGGGCCTGGGACTGGCGATCTGTCGCAGCATTGTGCAGCAGCACAGCGGATCGATCTGGGCGCAACGGAATCTTGGGCCCGGAACGACGTTATACGTGATGCTGCCCCGGACCACTCGGGCGACAGACATGGTGGTCAGCGCGCCACCGCCGCCCCGTGGCGAGGGAGTCATTCTGGTCTGCGATGACGATGCCGGCATCCGCACCGTGGTTTCGGAGCACCTGCAGCGGCAGGGGTACACGGTGATCGAAGCGACCTCGGGCGAACAGGCGCTGATGCTTGCGGCGGAAAATCAGGTGGAAGCGATTCTGCTTGACCTGTACATGCCGGGCCTGAGCGGATGGGAGACTCTGCAGCGGCTTCGGAACAACCCGATGACAGCCAACATTCCGGTGGTTGTGCTGAGCGTGCTGTCGTCTACGCTGCGTCCTCAATTGACGGGCGACGCGCAGGGCTGGGTGCAGAAGCCTTTCAACGAGAATCTGCTGTTTGCCGAACTGGGGCGCGTACTGCACCATGGCGATGGACCGGCTTATGTTCTGCTGGTGGAAGACGACGAGGACCTTGCGAGCGTCCTGATTGCCAGCTTTGAGGATGCAGCGGTGCACATCGATCGTGCGGCGACCCGGCAGCAGGCCATACGGCAGTGCATCACACGTCGGCCTGATCTGCTCATTCTCGATCTGACACTACCCGATGGCGACGGTTTCTCGTTGGTGGACTGGCTTCGTCAGCAACCCGCGCTGCGCACGCTGCCGCTGGTGGTCTATTCGGGCCGTGAGATCTCGGAGGGCGAGATGGCAAAGCTCAGGCTTGGCCCGACCGAATTCCTGACCAAGGCCAAGGTGCAGCCGCAGGAGGTCGAAGAACTTGTGCTTTCGATGGTGCAGCGACTTCGCAGCAAATTTTCCGATCTCGCAGCCTCGGTTCCGGCCGTTTGATCCGCAAGGCGAGTCCTGATCAGATGCTATCCTTAAGTCTATGAAGTTTGGCGTTCTGGTCTTTCCGGGGTCCAACTGCGATCACGATACGCATCATGTGCTAGAGGCATTGGCGCATCAGCCGGTGACTTATCTGTGGCATGCCTCCGAGGACCTTCAGGGCTGTGATGCCATCCTTGTGCCGGGCGGTTTTGCGTATGGCGACTATCTGCGGACGGGCGCGATTGCGCGGTTCGCTCCGGTGATGCAGTCGGTGATGCGGTTCGCCAAGAGCGGCGGCCTGGTGCTGGGTATCTGCAATGGGTTCCAGATATTGTGCGAGGCGGGACTGCTGCCGGGCGCGTTGATGCGCAATGCCGGCCAGCACTACATCTGCAAGCAGACTTATCTTCGTACCGAAACGGCGGATTCCCCGTTTACCCACGGGTTGAACCGCGGCCGGGTGTTGCAGATGCCGATCGGGCATATGGAAGGCAATTACTTTTGCGACGCGGGGACGCTTGAGAAGCTGAAATCGGAGGACCGGATCGTGTTTCGCTACGCCACGGCTGAAGGGGCGATCACACCGGGGGCGAATCCGAATGGGTCTCTGGAGAACATTGCCGGGGTTTTGAACGAAGGGCGCAATGTGCTGGGGATGATGCCGCATCCCGACCGTTCGAGCGAGGCTCTGCTGGGCTCCGCGGATGGGCTGCTGCTGTTTCAGTCGATGGCGAAGTCGCTGGCTGCGGCAGGATAGCGCATCGTTCCGGTAACCTTGCGGTGATAATCTAGCTATGGATGATTGATATTCACCACCACCTGCTGTGGGCTCTCGACGATGGCTCCTCAAGTATGGAAACCTCCGTTGAGATGGCGAAGATAGCCGCTGCGGATGGAATCACGCATGTGGTCTGTACACCCCACGCAAATGGTCAGTACACGTACGAGCCGCACGTCATCACAGAACGAATCGAAGAGCTGCAACGGCATCTGGATCGCGAGACGATCGCCCTGAAGCTGGGCCGCGGCTGCGACTTCCATATGTCGTACGAGAATATCCAGGACGCGAAGCTGGAGCCGACGCGCTTCAGCATCAACGGGTATGGATATCTGCTGGTCGAGATCCCCGATTATGGAGTACCGCGCGGGCTGACGGACATCTTCTACCAGCTGCAGCTCGCGGGTCTGACACCGATTCTGACACACCCGGAGCGCAATCCTACGCTACAGTCCGACCAGGGGCGCATGGTGGAGTGGCTGCAGCACGGTGTGCTGGTCCAGGTGACCGCCGGGTCGGTGATGGGCCGCATGGGCAAACAGGCGGAACGGATGGCGCATGAGCTGCTCGCGAACAGGTGGGTCCACTTCCTGGCGACCGACGCACACAACACGACGACGCGGCCGCCAAAGATGCGCGAAGCCTTCGATCTGGTCGCAAGAAAGTACGGGCCGGAGTACGCGCATCTCTTATGCGTCTCGAATCCGTTGGCGGCGTTTCATGGAAAGCCATTGAGCCCGCAGCCGGAGCCGCTGAATCTCTACGAGGACCTGAAGCCGAAGAGTTGGTGGCACAGGCTGACGCACCAGTAAACTGCCGTTAGAGGCCGAGGCCGCCGTCGACAGCAAGCAACTGACCCGTGATGAAGTGGGGGGCAGTGGCAAAGAAGATAGCCGCTGCTGCTACATCGGCGGCGGTTCCGTTGCGCTGCATGGGGGTTTTGCGGGCGAATTGCTCGTAGGCCTGGTCTACCTCGTCGCTTTGAACGATCATGCCGGGAGCGATGCAGTTTACGCTGATCTCGGGCGCCCAGGCCTTGGCCATGGTCTCGGAGAGCATGTGCAGCGCAGCCTTCGAGGTGCAGTAGTGGGCGTGGGTGGCCCACGGGTGCAGACCGCCGAGCGAGCCGATGTTGAGGATGCGGCCTTTTGCGGCGCGCAGGTGAGGATAGGCGGCTTTGCCCATCAGGAAAGGCGCGCGTGTGTTGGTGGTGAACATCGCGTCCCACTGCTGGACGGAGATGTCTTCGAGGGCTTCGGACTGGAAGACGCCGGCATTGTTGACCAGGAGGTCGATCTTGCCGAACTCCCTGGCCACGGCGGCTACGGTCTGCTCGATGCTTTCGGGATCGCGCAGGTCGCACCGGACGGCCAGGGCGTCTACGCCCAGCGCTACCAGGGAGCGGATGGTTTCTTCCGATTCGGGCTGGGAGGCGAGATAGGTGATCGCCACGTTCGCTCCGTTCGCCGCTAATTCGAGCGCGATGGCGCGCCCGATGCGCTTCGCCGCTCCAGTCACGAGCGCAGTCTTCCCTGTCAGCAACTTGGTCATAAGTGTCAGTATGAGGCAGTTACGACTTAGGTGTAGCGGGGGCGGCGGGAGGTGGCGGCGGTGTGGGCCTGATCGGCTCCTGAACCCCGGGCTTTCGAACCGCAGCCTTGCCCTGGTTGTCCTGGTATGCGGAGATCTGCTCCTGCGGCGTAATCATGGCGACGGAGATCTGCTTACTCGGTCCGGTGACGTCGTACTCCTGTGCGAAGGTCGCGAAGCCGGTGGCGATGACCTGAACGCGTACGGTGCTGCCGGTGGGGATGACGTCGATGATAGCTTTGCCTTCGGGATCGGTCTTGACCTCGAGATTGCCTTCTTCCTTACCATCGAGGGTTGAGTCGAAGACTACGGCTGCGTTCATGATGGGTTTGCCGTTAAACTTCTTCGACACGACGACCTCGATGTGCGACGTGGGCGGGGGCGCCTTGTATTTGCGTCCTCGGTATGGGGTCGAATCACCCTGGGCAAGGGCCGCCGGCCATAGTGGAAGCAGGGTAAGACACAACGCGATTGCGAATTGGGACCGGAGAGAGCGCCGTAACTGCATGGCTTCCATTCTACGACTTCCGGGCAACCTATGTAAGTGTCGCGATAACCTGCAACATCTGCGAGGGTTGCGTGACTTTCACTCACATTTCACGGAGGCGGGTTGACATGGCGTCTCTGCCCGACTATCGTTAGCAATCGAAGGGCAAGAGTGCTAAACATGTGTGAGCTTGGAGCGGTGAACTTTGAGCTCTCTCTGATGAAGCCCGAGTCCTTTCAATGGTTTGTGGGTTGTTGCGGTCTATTCCGCAGCTTCCGCAAATAAAGTCGCGGACGGTCTTCCGTTCGCCAAGACAATTGCACGATAAAACCGCAACAAGGAGATGCAAAGCAATGGCGACAACATCGTTTACACCGCTGCATGATCGGATTCTGGTTCGGCGCATTGAAGAGGGCGAAAGCATCCGGGGCGGCATCATCATTCCGGATTCCGCAAAAGAGAAGCCGCAGCAGGGCGAGGTGATCTCGGTTGGCAAGGGCAAATCGAACGACGAGGGCAAGGTGTTCCCACTCGACGTGAAGGCCGGCGACAGCATTCTGTTCGGCAAGTATTCGGGCACCGAGATCAAGATCGACGGCGAAGAGCTGCTGATCATGCGCGAAGAAGAAGTCCTCGGCATCCTCAAAAAATAGTTACTTCGTACCGTAGTTGCGGCTTTGCCGCCGAATCGGCGCTTCGGGCGCCTCACTTACAACACTTTGATCGGCACACGCCGGTAACAGGAGCAACACAATGGCAAAACAGATTCTGCATGGAGAAGATTCACGTCAGGCGATCCTGCGTGGCGTCAACATTCTGGCCGACGCGGTGAAGGTCACGCTCGGTCCCAAGGGACGCAACGTCGTCATCGAGAAGAAGTTCGGTTCGCCGACGATCACCAAGGACGGCGTCACCGTTGCTAAGGAGATCGAGCTCAGCAATGCGCTTGAGAACATGGGCGCGCAGATGGTCCGTGAGGTTGCGTCGAAGACCTCCGATGTTGCCGGCGACGGCACCACGACTGCTACCGTTCTGGCCCAGGCGATCTATCGCGAGGGTGTGAAGACGGTTGCGGCCGGTGCGAACCCGATGGCGCTGAAGCGCGGCATCGACAAGGCCGTCGAGGCGATCATCGGCAAACGCGATGAGAATGGCCTTCCCGTTGGCGGCGCGCTGAGCAAGCTGTCGAAGCCGGTTTCGGGCGACATGATCGCCCAGGTTGGAACGATTTCGGCCAACTCGGATTCGCAGATCGGCGTCATCATTGCCGAAGCGATGAAGAAGGTCGGCAAGGACGGCGTCATCACCGTGGAAGAGTCTCGCACGATGGAGACGCAGCTCGATGTGGTCGAGGGCATGCAGTTCGATCGCGGCTATCTTTCGCCTTACTTCGTGACGGATGCGGAGCGGATGGAAGTTGCACTTGAGAACCCCTACATCCTGATCTACGAGAAGAAGATCTCGTCGATGAAGGACCTGCTTCCCCTGCTCGAACAGATTGCCCGCACGGCCAAGCCGCTCGTCATCATTGCTGAAGATGTCGATGGCGAAGCGCTTGCAACGCTGGTGGTCAACAAGCTGCGTGGAACGTTGAATGTGGCCGCAGTAAAAGCGCCTGGCTTCGGCGATCGTCGTAAGGCGATGCTTGAGGATATTGCAACCCTGACGGGCGGCAAGGCGATCACGGAAGACCTCGGCATCAAGCTCGAGGGCGTCAAGATCGAGGATCTCGGCACAGCCAAGCGCGTGACGATCGACAAGGACAACACCACCATCGTCGATGGCGGCGGCGAGGATGGCAAGATCGAAGGCCGGGTGAAGGAGATTCGCGCCCAGGTCGAGAAGACCACCTCGGACTACGACCGTGAGAAGCTGCAGGAGCGTCTGGCCAAGCTGGTTGGCGGCGTTGCAGTCATCAAGGTCGGCGCGGCAACCGAGACCGAGATGAAGGAAAAGAAGGCTCGCGTTGAAGACGCCATGCATGCGACACGTGCGGCAGTTGAGGAAGGTATCGTCCCAGGCGGCGGCGTTGCTCTGGTTCGTTGCACCTCTGCTGTTGAAGAAGTGATCAAAGGCCTGGAGGGCGATGAGAAGATCGGCGCTTCGATCATCCGTCGCGCGATTGAAGAGCCCTTGCGCATGATCGTCTCAAATGCCGGCGAAGAGGGTGCGGTCGTCATCGGCAAGATCCACGAATCGAAGGACAACAACTACGGCTACAACGCCGGAACGAATGCCTACGAAGACCTGGTAAAGGCCGGCGTCATCGATCCTACGAAGGTAACGCGGACTGCGCTGCAGAACGCGGCTTCGATCGCTGGATTGATGCTGACCACCGAAGCGATGATCTCCGAAATCCCCGAGAAAAAGGAAGCGGGCGGCGGCGGCGGACATCAGCACGGCGGCGGCATGGACGGCATGTACTAAGGAGCGGTGAGCTCTGAGCTTTGAGTAACGGCGGCATGGCCCCTCGGATTTTCGGGGGGCCATGCTGCTTCTGGGCCGGATCTTGGTTAGGGCGGTGGAGAGTTCCTAGGAGGCCGTGTAACACTTTGCGGATCTCTGGCGATGTTGAGGAAACGACTTGGCTCGGGTCCGCCGTCGCGGCTGCAGCCTTCGACTATGTTGGTTGGAATTGTTTCCAGACTTCGAATTTTCTGAAATCCTTCATCTCTTTATTTATCTTTAAACAACGCTCGCCCAGAAGTTGTGCGGCCGTGCCATACCCGGTACCCCGTAAAGCATAGTTCCCGACGCGGTGTATGCTCGCCGACCGAACGTTCCGACGTCTTACCCTCAGACCTGTGTCACTTGCCAGTGGAGGATCAACATGCGTAAGCAGCCCGCGACTGACTCGCCGGAATGGGACGACCGCGACTCCGCTTGCGTGCCCGTACCCATCTCCTGGAAAAGCTCCTATTGGGTTGTCGTAATCCTTGCGCTCTGTATTGGCGCGCTCACCGTCACCTCCAGCATTGGCCTGGATTGGGCCATGCATAGCATCCTGCGCCCTGTCTACGCCTCGGACCTGCTGGAAGGCATTGCCGCCACAATCTTGAGCGGCATCGCCCTCATCCGGATGCAAACCCGCAAGCGCGAACTACTCGTCCGCATGCAGATCGTCGAAGACGTTAACCACCATGTTCGCAACGCGCTCACAGCGATCACGCTCTCCGCATCCCTTCAGGAAGACCCTGAGCTGAATGCCCGGATCCGAGACGCCAGCGACCGTATCGACTGGGTGCTGAGTAATGTCCTCTCCCACACTGTTGCCGCTCGGAACTTCATGGAAGTCGACCATCGCTGGAGACCTGGTCTCCAACTCGATTCATATCGGCAGCCACCCCGGCCGTTTATTAAATAGGCCAAACGGGCGTCACGACCTCGTTGCTCGCGCCCATCGGCCGCTCTTCAGCACACGCGCGCAGCCACGTCGAAGTTTGGGACGGAAAGAGCTGCGATCCCCGCGATCTCTCCCGGCCGAGAGGTCGTGCTCGAACTAGTTCAGCATGGCCAAGCTATATCCTGTCACTTGCAATATAGATCGTTTGGAGTTTCACATTCTGCGGCACGAGTTCAGCAAGGGAGAAGAATTGAGTATTTTTATCCGGGAAAAGCGGTTCAAGACCCGGTCTGAGGCGGGAACCCGGGCAATGGGAGAGAGGGTGTCAGAGCTGCTGCTACCAACGCCTAAGTTGATCGTTCTGCGGGGTGATTTGGGTGTGGGTAAGACGACGCTGGTGAGGGGAATCGCTGAGGCTGTCGGAGTAACCGAATCATCTGTCACCAGCCCGACGTTTACCCTCGTGCATGAGTACAGGGGTGCAAAGGTGCGGTTGTACCACCTGGATCTTTACAGGCTGGAGACGGAGCGGGAGCTGCTGACGCTCGGTCTCGACGAGATGGCCGAGGAGCCGGACGTGCTGATGCTGGTGGAATGGGGGCAAAAGTTTGCAAGTATCATGGAGCGGTCGGATGGGGAGATTGCGATCGAACATGCGGGTGGCGATGAGCGGCTATTCGTAGTGGGTTTGAAGCGGTAGGAATTCGCTTCTTCGTGAGGTGCTTATGAGATATCTTCGGAGATGTGCACCAGTGCAGTCTATGCTGCCGGCGTTGATGTTGCTTCTGGCGAGCTTTCCTGCATGGGCGCTGGAGAAGCCAGTCGGACCCGCGTTAAAGGCGGATGAGGCGTGGCTTACCCTTACGGATAATGCCCAATATCCGAAGAGTTGGGAAAGAGCTTCAGCAGCACTCCAACGTGCGACTGGCCAACAGAAGTGGGACACAGCGCTCGAGAGCGTGCGCTCGCCGCTGGGCAAGGTTGAAGTACGCAAGCTGAAGAGTGCGGTGTATGCGACGACGTTACCGGGCGCTCCGGATGGGGAATATGTGGTGGCACAGTTTGAGACGAGCTTCGAACACAAGAGGGCGGCTGTCGAGACGGTGACCGCAAGCCTGGATAAGGACGGGGTATGGCGGGTGTCGGGTTATTTCATCCGATAGGTGCGCCCAGTGCAGCGGTAGATGGCGCATCCTTCGTCGCCGGTTGAACCGTATTCTTTCTGCCGGGCGATCGCGGCGAGGTCAGCTACCTGATCTTCGGCTCTATCGCCCCACACACCATCAAGAAGAAGAGATCTTTTGAAAATAAATCTGCGCGATTTGGCGTACTCTCAGACCTCGAACAGATCGCGTCCACACTCCACGTCTGCCACGCATCCGTCCACATTAAGCACAAAATTAACCACGTTTTCGCGCCGGCAAATTCGCATATCACCCAACAAACACGCACCTCTCACCAAGCGCCGCCTTCCGCCAAAAAAACTCGCGACGTAACAGAGCGAGAAAGCCGGCAGCGCGCACATGATCGAGATTCCAAAACTCAAAATATCGCCTGGCAAAGCCAGGTTGCGCATCGCCGTTACAGCCCCTTTGCGACCAGAAAGCCGATCAAGTCCTTCACCCGATTGGAATATCCCCATTCATTGTCGTACCAACTGATAACCTTGCCCGTCTTGTCACCTACTACCTTCGTCAACTTGGAATCGAAGATGCTCGAAAGCGGATTGCCCTTGAAGTCGGACGAGACAAGCTCCTCATCCGTGTAGCCCAGAATGCCCTTCAACGAACCTTCCGAAGCCTTCTTGATAGCATCATTGATACTTGCCTCCGTAATCGGCTTCTCGGACACAAACGTCAGGTCGACAACCGAGACGTTAGGCGTCGGAACCCGAATCGCAAAACCATCCAGTTTGCCCGCCATCTCCGGCACAACCAGCTTCAGCGCCTTGGCAGCGCCGGTGCTCGACGGAATCATCGACAACGCAGCAGCCCGCGCCCGCCGCAGGTCCTTGTGCGGCGTATCCAGTATCACCTGATCGTTGGTATAGCTGTGGATCGTCGTCATAATGCCCGACGCAATCCCAAACGTATCGTTCAACACCTTGACCACCGGCGCCAGGCAATTCGTGGTGCAGCTCGCATTCGAGATCACATTGTGCTTGGCCGCGTCGTACTTGTCATCGTTCACGCCGAGAACGATGGTCAGGTCCTCGTTGGTCGCCGGTGCCGAGATAATCACCTTCTTCACCGTAGTGCCGAGATGGGCCTTGGCCTTGCCGGCATCCGTAAAGAAGCCAGTGGATTCCACGACGATCTGCGCGCCGACCGAGGCCCAGTCCAGCTTGGCCGGATCACGCTCGGCGAATACTTTGATCTGTTTACCGTCCACGGCGATGAAGTCGGCGCCGTGCGTAATCTCGTTCTTCAGATTTCCCAGAATTGAGTCGTACTTCAGAAGATGAGCCAGGGTGGCGGGAGTAGTCAGATCGTTTACGGCGACGAATTCAATATCCGGGTTGCCGATCGCGCTGCGGAAGACGTTGCGTCCAATGCGGCCGAAGCCGTTGATCCCTACCTTTACTGCTGCCATTTTTATCCCTTGCTCCTGTCGTGAGGCTGCCTTGATGGAAACGCGTCGGACGATCACATCGCGAGTCTATGCGGCTGAGACCTGCCCAAGCCGGATGCTATCACCGGGCCGGAGGTGGCGCAAATGAGATCGCTCTTCCAGCGCTTCCGTCTTTCCCCGGTTGAGGTGTCGCCCAAGGTCCCAGGGATTGCGGGCGCCTTCCGAGCTGTGTTACAAGCGTCTTATGCGCGAGTTGCGCGAATGGATAAGCGAAAAAATGAGACGACGCCCTAGACGTGGACCGAACGATTCGGAGTCCACCGGCAAGAGTGGGCAGGAGCTGCCCTCCAACCAGCCTGCACCGCTCAGACCCACCTACCCGGAGCCTGCACCAGCTCGTGACCTCGAGCCGCTTCACGAGCCGTCTCACGACAACCCGGTTCCATCCCCCTACGAAGCCGCGACAGAGTCTGCTGAAGCTCCGTACGCGCACGAGCCCTCTCCGAAGTCTTCGGATGCTTCGCTCGCTACCCCATCCAATCCGCCGTCCGAACCCAGAATGGTCATGGAGACACAGCCGGAATCGCTCGGCACACCTCCCGCCGAGCAGACCGCGCTCAAGTCCCCCAAGGGCTACGTCGTTCTCACGATTGGCCTGCCCGGCTCCGGCAAGACCACCTGGTACAAACGCCGAGGCGTCACTCCTCTCTCCAGCGACCTTCTTCGCACCCTGCTCTTCGACGACATCACCGAACAGCGTTACCAGGGCCTGGTTTTTTCCACCCTGCGGAGCCTGCTGCGCGCCCGCCTGATCGCTAAAATGCCCTGGAACTATGTCGACGCGACCAACCTTTCACCCCACGAGCGCCGCCAGTGGATCAAGATGGCGAAGAGCTTCGGCTACGAAGTGCAGGCCGTCTTCTTCGATGTGCCGCTGGCCGTCTGCCTGGAGCGAAACTCCAAACGCGACCGACAGGTCACCGACGAGGTCATGCACAAGATGGCTGAGCGCCTCAAGCCGCCAACCTTCAAGGAAGGCTTCGAGAAGATCACCGTCGTTCGCGTCAAAGGGCATCCTGGAGCCTCCGGAGAACCCATCGCCTCCGAGTCTCTCCCCATCTCGGAGGAGTAGCCTCGGCGCGCCGCAAGGTTAAGGATCAAACCACTCAGGCAGGTAAACGTGTCCTCTGCAGGCGTCGAGTTCGCGAAGGTGAGCTACACCTTGCCTGTGGCCAAGGAACTAGAGACGCCGCGCATCCTCTTGCACGACATCTCCCTGCAGCTCGAGGCCGGAACCACCACCGCCCTGCTGGGCCGCAGCGGCTCCGGAAAAACCACCCTGCTCCGGACCGTTAACGGCCTGGTAAAGCCTACCTCAGGGTCTGTGCTCGTACAGGGCAAGAACACCGAAGCCTATGACACCGTTGCCTTGCGCCGGCTAATCGGGTACGTCATTCAGGAGACCGGGCTCTTCCCCCATATGACGGTCGAGCGCAACGCCGGTATGGCGCTCGAACTCGCCGGCCGTACCAGGCGGGAGAGTGCAGCCCGGGTGGAGGAGGTGCTGCATCTGGCCGGTCTGGACCTTGGCGAGTTTCGCGGCAGATTCCCATGGCAGCTCTCCGGCGGCCAAAGGCAGCGCGTCGGCCTCGCTCGTGCACTGGCCCTGGATCCTATGGTTTTGCTGATGGATGAGCCCTTCGGCGCACTCGATCCGCTCACCCGCGCCGAAATGCAGACCATGCTGCGCGACCTGCTCACGCGCGTCAGCAAGACTGTGCTGCTGGTCACTCACGATCTGGGTGAGGCGCTCTACCTTGCCACGCGCGTCATCTTTCTCGCTGATGGCCGAGCTGTCGCAGACCTCCCTGCGAACGAGGTCCTGCTCTCTCAAAACCCTCAGGTAAAGGATTATGTCGCGGCCACACATCGCTCGGTGAATCCATGATGCCGCCTCACTCCTTTCTGCGGGTACATGGCTGGGAGATAGGGCGCCTCACCTTCGAGCATCTATGGCTCACCCTGTCTGCCATGCTCCTCGCGACCGGAATCAGCCTTCCCGTCGGAATCCTGCTCACCCGAAGCCGAAGGCTGGCCACTCCGGTGATCGGATTCGCCAACATTCTCCAGACCATCCCAAGTCTGGCCTTGTTCGGCCTTCTGCTTCCGGTCCCGTGGCTGGGAGAGAACGCAGCGCGGCTCGCCATCATTGCGCTCACCGGCTACGCCATCCTCCCGATCCTGCGCAACACCTACGCCGGAATCGGCAGCATCGATCCCGCGCTCGTCGATGTCGCCGATGCGATGGGAATGACCTCTTGGCAGCGCCTTATCAAGCTGGAGCTTCCACTTGCGGCCAGCGTCATCCTTGCCGGGCTGCGAACCGCAACCGTCACCTGCGTCGGCGTGGCGACGATTGCCGCCGCAATTGGCGCGGGCGGCCTCGGCGAGCTCATCTTTCGAGGCGTCGCCAGTGTCGATAATGGCCTCGTTCTCGCAGGAGCCATACCGGCGGCGCTGCTTGCCCTGATGGCGGATTTTGGTCTCGGGTTGTTCGAACGCCGTCTCTCGGTGAGGCGGGCTTGACCTTCCACCTCGGCGATTCCGGTAAATCTCCCGCCGCGAGACCCGTGCCGGAGGCGCTCCTTTTCCTCTTTACGTTGATCGCCTTCGCCTCGTTAGCTTGCCTGACCGCCTGCGCGCCGCCTCGCTCCTTCCGCATCACCATCGGGGCCAAAAACTTCACCGAACAGGTCGTCCTCGGCGAACTCCTCGCCCAGGAGATCGAGCAGGTAACCGGACAACCTGTAGCCCGGCGTTTCTACCTTGCCGGCAGCTATCTTTGCCAACAGGCGCTGGTCAGCGGCCGCATCGACGGTTACGTGGAGTACACAGGAACCGCACTCACAGCGATTCTCAAGCAGCCTATTCCTCCGCTGGGTCAACGCGACGCCGCAACCGTTCTGCACCAGGTCACAGGCCTTTACGCATCGCGCTACCAGGTCCGCGTCGGCCCGCCGCTCGGCTTCGAGAACACCTTCGCCATGGTCATCCGCGGAGCCGACGCTCAGCGCCTTGGAGTTCGAACCATCTCCGGCGCGGTCAAATTCGCCCCGCAATGGCGGCTTGGAGTGGGCTACGAATTCGAGGAACGTCCCGATGGTCTGCGCGGTCTCGAATCGGCCTATGGGCTTCGGTTCTCAGGCGAACCCAGGACGATGGACCTCGGTCTCCTTTACCGCGCCCTCGCCGGCGGCCAGGTGGATATTGTGGCCGGCAACTCGACCGACGGCCCAATCCGTGCATTAGGCTTCTTGGTTCTACAGGACGATCGCCACTACTTTCCGCCCTACCAGGCCGTTCCCCTGGTGCGCGAGGACTCGCTCCGGAACCATCCCGGCATCCAGGCGGCCATGGACCGCCTCGCCGGCAAGGTCAGCGCAGACGATGCGCGCGAGATGAACGACGCTGTGGATTCAAGACACCGCGACGTCGGCGAAGTAGTGAGAGAATTCCGTAAAAGGAAGGGACTCTGATGGCAGCGGTCACACATGGTTGAACCCCGGCTTGAACCGTGGCTGCGCGGGACGTTGACCGGGGTAGACGCACTCCGGCGACAGGTCCTGCACGCTCTCGATCTCGCCTCGGAGGACGTGGACCGCTGGTGCGCGGGCCTCACCGATACGCAAGTCGATTGCCGGCCCTTCGGTGTTGCCTCTGTAGCGTTTCATCTACGCCACATCGCGCGCAGTCTCGACCGTCTCCTCACCTATGCGGAAGGCCGAGATTTGTCCGATACCCAGAGGACTGCCCTCGGCGCGGAACTCCAGCCCGGCGCTCGCACCTCCGAAGTCCTGGCTGAATTCCACTCTGCCGTTGCTGAGGCTCGCCGGCGCGTTTTGAACATCCAATCGAATACCTATGAGCAGGCTCGCGCAGTTGGGCGTGCCCGCCTGCCCAGTACAGTCGGCGGCCTACTCGTGCATTGCGCCGAACACACCCAGCGTCACTGCGGGCAGGCGATCACGACCGCTAGATTCGTGACAGCCATGTCCAACGATCGATCTCCAACCCGATAACATTCCGGTTAGCGCAGAAAGTGTACGAAGAACGCAACAGGTTGATCCAACACGGGTTTTCCTCTTCGAGCCGAACGTTCGAGGTACTTGATGAAACGAAGTCCGAGCTGGCTGTCCCTTTCGATCTGCGGTCTACTATTTCGCGCAGGCGCTCTGACTGCGCAGCAGGTCCCCCGGGCGGCCACGCCGAGCATTCCGGCACCCTCCTCGACACTTCAACGCCGCGATAATAACGTCCCAACCATCGAAACAGCCGCCCGCCTGGTACTTCTCGATGTCGTCGTCACAGACGGCAAAGGCAATCCCGTCAAAGGTCTCAAGCCCTCTGACTTCACTCTCCTCGAAGACGGCGTTCCGCAGATCCTCTCCAGCTTCAAAGAGCACCAGGCGCTCACCCCCGCGCAGGCAGCCCAGGCCGATGCCGCCGTCAAGCTGCCGCCCAACCACTTCACCAACTACGACCCGGCTGTCAACGAAAGCGCGGCAACGGTCTTCCTGCTCGATGCACTCGACACCCCCATCCAGGCGCAGATGTATCTCCGCGACCAGATGATCGCCTACATGAAGACCGTGCCTCCGGGTGCGAGGATCGCCATCTTCCAGCTCGACACCCAGTTGCACATGATCCAGGACTTCACCTCGGATCGCAGTCTGCTCCAGCAGGTCGTGGCCGGCAAACGCAATCAGCCGAAGATCTCTCCGCTGTTGGGCGGCCCCTACGCTTCGAGCTATGTGCGCCAGCAGATGCGTCAGGACATCCTCACCCAGTCCATGCAGAATCTTGCCCGCTATCTCGCTCCGTTTCCCGGCCGCAAAAACCTCATCTGGTTCACCGCCAGCGTTCCTTTAGCCCTGTACGGTCCCGGCCTCGACGTGCCCTTTCCCGACATCACCAGCTTTATCGACGAGTTCAGCAAAACCACCGACGTCCTCACTCTCAGCCGGATCGCCGTCTATCCCATCGACTCACGCGGTCTCCAGACTGACCCAGCCTTCAGCGCCGCCAACTCGCGCGGAGCGGGCTATCCTAACCGGTTCGAGACCCGGCAGTTCTACCAGCATGGCGATCTCGACGACGTCGCCGAAGCCACCGGCGGCAAAGCCTTTTACAACACCAACGGCCTCCGGCAAGCCATCGCCGAGATCGTCGACACCGGCTCCAACTTCTACACCCTCTCCTACACCCCAACCAACCGCCTCTGGGACGGCAGCTATCGCAAACTCCAGGTCAAATTGGCTGCTCAGGGCCTGCATCTCGAATATCGCCGAGGCTACTTCGCCCGCAACGACCAGGCTGCGGAGAATCAGCACATCGCGCAGCTGCGCAGCCACCGCAAGCCGTTGCCTCTGCCCGCCGGGCTCAAGGCGCCATCGCCTGTCATGGATGCGGCCATGGCCATGGGTGCCGCACCTTCCCGCGACATCATCTTCGTCGCCGGCATCACACCTGCTTCCGAGGTATCCAAGCCCAAACACGACGAGCCCCTGCCCAAAGACAACTTCCTCGAACAGAAGTTTCGAAGCCAGCCCTATCGCGTCTACAACATCCACTACTCGGTCAATGCCAACACCATCCAGCTGATGCCCACGCCTGACGAGGACTTCCACGGCCGCCTCGAATTCATTGCCGTCCTCTATGACGACATGGGCCAGGTCATCAACTCCAAGATCACGCAGGCTCCCATCGACGTGGACAACATCAGCTATCAACAAATGATCCGAAGCGGCCTCGGCACAGTGCAGTCCATTGCCATCCCGGTCAAGGGGAACTACTTCCTGCGCCTCGGCATCCACGATGTCCAGGCCGATAAAGCAGGTACGCTCGAAATACCCGTCGACCGGATCAAGCTGAGCCTTCCGGAAGACGCTGCGACAAAACATTAGGCCGCTTGCGCACAAGCACTACGAGTACCAGCGCAGCTACTCATTTCCACGTCGAATCCCCGTAAACTAGTGCGATGGACAAGTTTGTAGTACGCGGCGGAAACCCTTTGCTCGGCACCATCAAGATCTCCGGGGCCAAGAACTCCGCGCTTCCCTGCATGGCCGCCGCCATTCTGACGGAAGACGAAGTAGTTCTTGAAAATATTCCGCAGGTTCGAGACATTGAGACCGAGCGGAAGCTGTTGACCAGCATGGGTGCGGAGGTGGAGCTTGGCTACGGCCGGGCGCAGCACCGTACGCACATCCGATGCGCCATCCTGTCCGATCCGGTCGCGAAGTACGAGATCGTCAAGACCATGCGCGCCAGTTCCCTGGTGCTCGGACCCCTGATCGCCCGGACCGGTATCGCGCGGGTCGCCATGCCGGGTGGATGCGCCATCGGAGGGCGTCCGATCGATCTCCACATCAAGGGGCTGGAGGCGATGGGCGCGACCGTCACCCAGGACCACGGCTATCTGGAGGCACGCAGCCCGAACGCGGGAAGCGGACGTTTGAAGGGCGCGCACATCGTCTTCGACAAGATCACCGTAACCGGCACGGAAGATCTGCTGATGGCCGCCGTTCTGGCCGACGGCGAGACCCTGTTCGAGAACTGTGCGCGGGAGCCCGAGGTCACAGATCTTGCGACTCTGCTGACTGCAATGGGAGCGAAGATCGAAGGCGCCGGGACGGGAACCATCCGCGTCCAGGGGGTTGCGAAGCTGCATGGCGCGCGACACCGCATCAACGCCGACCGGATAGAAGCAGGCACATTTCTGCTCGCGGGAGCGATCACGGGAGGCGACCTGAATATCGACTGCTGCGAGCCGAAGCACCTGGGCGCGCTGATCTCGAAGCTGGAGCAGTGCGGGGTCAAGATCGATGTCGGCGCCGATCACGTGCGCGTGCGCTCCGGCGGCGAGCTGAAGGCAACCGACATCAGCACGGAAGAGTATCCCGGCTTCCCTACCGACATGCAGGCGCAATTCATGGCGCTGTGCACGCAGGCCGACGGGACCAGCACCATTACCGAAAACATCTTCGAGAATCGATTCATGCACGTGCAGGAGTTGATTCGCATGGGTGCGAACATCACCATTTCGGGCCGAACGGCTACGGTTCGAGGCAAGAGCCCGCTACAGTCGGCGGCTGTGATGTGTTCGGACCTTCGAGCTTCGGCTTCGCTGGTTCTGGGCGCGCTGGTGGCGGATGGAGAGACGATTCTCGATCGCGTATATCACCTGGATCGCGGATATGAGCATTTCGAAGAGAAGCTTCGCGGAGTAGGGGCGCAGATTCGCCGAATGGGAGACGTCTTCGGCAAAAAGTAGCGACCGGTCCTACATATTCGCCGATTCCCTGCCTCCGAGATGTTTGCGATAAACATAGGCATCCAGGCCGGCCTCCCCGTAGAACCCACGCCGGGTGGCAATCCGCCGATAGCCGAGCCGCTCGTAAAAGTGGATTGCGCCGTGGTTGCCGGTGAAGACATGCAGTTCCATGCTGAACGCTCCTGCCGCGGCCACCTGGCTCTCAGCGGAACGCACGAGCTCTGCCGCCAATCCGGCCCTGCGCCAGGATGAGGCTACGTCCAGGGTGACGATATAGCCGCGCAGCGCCATTCTGCTGTGTTCCAGATGCACAATAATGAAGCTCAACAGTTCGCCGGATTCGGCTTCGGCAATCAGGGTGAGCGCGTTGTGCGCTTCGGCAAAGCTCCTCATCGAGGCCCGATCGAAACGGAAGGACTCTTCGAAGCACGTCTGATCGAGTGCGACGATGGCGTCGAGATCGTCTTCGCGATAGTGCCGGATCCGAGCTTCAGGAATCATGGGATTGTCCCGGGCGGAAGCTGTTGTTCAGACGGGCTGCTCAGCAGCTTACTAAAAATCCGGTTTGGCGGTCGCGGCGGCGCGGGCTCCGGCTCTTCGCTGGATGAGGAATGCCTTTCGACATGGTGCGGAAAAGGTGTACAACTGTGCATACCCTGGAGAGCAGACTTTTGGAGCACGATGGCGGAAAAGCAAAAGAAGACGCGTGAGGCCGGCAAACCGGCGACGCTGAAGACCCTTGCAGAGTATCTCGATCTTTCGCCGGCCACTGTGTCGATCGTGCTCAACAACTCTCCAGTGGCGAAGTCCATCGCAATGGCGACCAAGCAGCGGGTTCATGCGGCCGCCAAGAAGTTCGAATACCGGCCCAATCTCCATGCACGCATGTTGCGCACCGGCCTCACCAACATCATCGGGGTCATGGTTCCCGAATTGAGTGAAGGATATTTCACCGGCGTGATGCTGGGCGTGGAGGAGTATCTGCTCCAGGAGGGATTCCTTTATTTCACCGTGAGCCACCGCGGGCGCACCGATCTCAAGGAGGAGTATCCCGATCTGCTTCAGGGCAGGGCTGTGGATGGATTTCTGCTGGTCAATACGGAGCTGCAGCGGAAGGTGCCGATTCCCGTCGTCGGCATCTCCTCGCACAGCAAAGTGCCGGGGGTGACCAACATCATGCTGGATCACGCTGTGGCCGCCGAGACAGCGCTGCAGCATCTGTATCAGCTTGGGCACCGCCGTATTGCGTTCATGAAGGGACAACGGTTTTCGCTGGATTCGGAGTCACGCTGGGAGGCCATCGTCCGTATCGCGCAGAAGATCGGGCTTACCGTGCATCCCGAGCTCTGCATCTACCTCGAAAAGAACTTCTGGTCGCCCGAGCTGGGCTATCCGCCGGTGCGGGAGCTGCTCTCGCGAACGCAGGATTTCACGGCTATCTTCTGCTTCAACGACACGTCCGCCATCGGCGCGATTCGAGCGATTGAGGATGCAGGCCTGAACTGCCCAAGGGATATCTCGGTCATCGGCTTCGACGATATCATCGTCGCGGAATACTTCAATCCGCGACTGACGACGGTGAGGCAGCCGCTGCACCAGATGGGCTGGACCGCCGCACAGTTGCTGGTGAAACGTATTCAGTCGCCGAACGAGCCTTATCCGGAGGAGATCTGGTTCGCGCCTGAACTGATCGTCCGCGAGTCGACAACCGCTCCCGCCTCGGCAATGGCGAAAAAAAGTCGGCGCGTGAAACTCTAGCAGGCCCTGTGAACCAGATAGCTCCCCCAGCGAAACAACCTGGCAGGCTTAGTCGTACAAGGCTGGTTCGTCTGCTCGGACCCGTGTTCTTCTATTTCGTGGCGGCGGGGCTGGCAACGGTCATGCTGGGGCCTCTTCTTCCATCGCTGATCGAGCACTGGAAAATTCTGGACGAACAGGCAGGCGCTCTGTTTACGGCAGCCTTCGCCGGAGAGTTCTGCGGCGCGTGGTTTGCCGCTCGTAATCTACGGTCCAGCATTCTCTATGGCTCAGTTCTCTCGGCGGCGGGATGCATCGCTGTGCCGTTGGCCGGCTTCGGCTGGGCTCCTGTGGCTCTCTTCTGTGTCGGGCTGGGGCTGGGCGCAGGGTTAACGGCTGGAAACGTGATCGCAGGTACAGCTCTGCCGGGTTCGCGTGCGCGTCTGCTCGCAATGCTGAATGTGGCGTGGGGGCTGGGCGCGATCGCCTGCCCGGTTCTGGTGCGCCTCTCGCGCGCAGGCGGGATACGGCTATTCTTCTTTTTGACCGCAGGATTGCTGGTTACAGCCTCGCTTCTGGCGCTGGCGATTCCACGTGAGTTTGCAGCGGCCGCCGAGGAATCTCAGCCCGTCCCACATCGCGCAAAGGCACGGCTGCCGTTGTCCGGGATGCCGCTGCTTCTCTTTGCCACTGCGCTGTTCCTGTATGTGGGGGTCGAAAATGCGCTTGGCGGATGGCTTCCGAGCTACGCGGTACGCACCGACCCTGCGCTGCGCGCGTCATCGATCGCGCTGTGGTTCTGGATTGCGGAGTTGCTTGGGCGTCTCCTGGTTGCCGCGCTCGGCGCACGTATTCGGGAGGCGACTCTTTACCGCGGGAGCCTCGGGCTGCTTCTCGGCGCCGAGGTGCTGCTTTGCACCGCGCCACACCTGCCACAGCGCATCGTGGTCGCTCTCACCATCCTCAGCGGACTGGCGCTCGCACCCATCTATCCGCTGATCCTCTCCTTTCTGCTTGCTCGCACGGGCAACCATCCTCGCCTTGGCGCGATCTTCGCCTGGGCATCGCTCGGGGGAGCAATTCTGCCGTGGCTTACCGGCATCCTCTCAACGCAGTTCCAGGGCCTTCGCGCTGGATTGATTGTTCCGGCTGTCGGGGCGTCTGTGCTGCTGCTTTCCTCTTCCGCGCTGGCAACTAAGATCGAAGGGAGACCTGACGAGTAATCTGAAGTTCTACATCTGAGCAATTTTCCCACCGATGTACACCGGTCTTGATCTCAACCAACGGGGGAGCCTGTGCGGCAGATGTGGCAGAGGCCGATATACACGTCACGAAGTGACCGCCCGAATCGGGGCCCGCAAACAGGTCTTCGTTTGTGGTGTGACTAAGCGTAACGGGCCCGTCCGGCAGGACAGGTTTGCAGTTCCGAAATTCGTTTTGCTGGAAAAAACAGCAGCAGCACAGATTTTGCAGCTTACAACCCGGAGATATCATGACCGTATCGTTTCGCAGGCTTCTGTTCCGTCTCACGGCAGCGTTGGCGCTCGCCGGAACTGCTTTGGTCGTTCCACACGCGGGCGCGCAGCAGCGTACCCCGGACGCTCCGCCTCCGCTCTACCTTGGCACGGCATGGTATCCGGAGCAGTGGCCGGAATCCCGATGGGAGGCCGACCTGGCGCTCATGGAGCAGGCGCACATCCGATTCGTTCGGATTACGGAGTTTGCCTGGTCTTCGATGGAGCCGGCGGAGGGCGATTACAGGTTCGACTGGGTCGACCACGCAATCGCTGCGGCAGCAAGACACCACATCTACGTGGTCCTCGGCACACCCACCCCTACTCCTCCGGCGTGGTTGACGCAAAAATATCCCGAGACGCTGCGCACGAAGGAAGATGGCCGTCTGGACGCGCATGGCAATCGTCAGCAGTTCAACTTCGCCAATCCGAAGTACCGTGAGCTGGCCCGAGGCATCGCGGAGAAGATGGCCCAACGCTACGGCCACAATCCCAACGTAATTGGCTGGCAGATCGATAACGAATATGCGAATGCGTCGTATGGACCGGATGTGCAGAAGCAGTTTCAGGATTGGCTGAAGGCGCACTACGGTACGCTGAAAAATCTGAACACGCGTTGGACGACAGCTTACTGGAGCGAGTCGTACAGCGACTGGAGCCAGATTCCGATTGAAGAGAAGGTTGGCAATCCCGGCCTGCTGCTGAGCTGGAAGCGATTTGTGTCCGATACCTGGCGCAGCTACCAGAAGAATCAGCTTGACGTCATCCGGGCCAACAGCGACCGCCGTCAGTTCATCACCACGAACATGATGGGCTGGTTCGACGGCTACGATCACTACACCGTCGCGCAGGATCTCGACCTCGCATCATGGGACGACTATGTTGGACGGGGTCATCTGGACCCGTACCGGAACGGCGCCGCCCACGACCTCACCCGCGGGTTCCTGCGCAAGAACTTCTGGGTCATGGAGACGCAGCCCGGCTTCGTCAACTGGTCGCCGGTCAACACTACGCTCGACAAAGGCGAGGTGCGCGCGATGGCATGGCACGATATCGGGCATGGCGCGGATGCGGTGAGCTACTGGCAGTGGCGCTCCGCTCTCAATGGGCAGGAGGAGCTTCACGGCACGCTGGTCGGCCCAGACGGGACGCCTGAGCCTCTGTATCCGGAGGTGAAGCAGATCGGCGCGGAGTTCGCGAAGGCCGGCCCGGCGCTCTCCGGCACGTCCGTACATTCGGAGGTCGCGATCCTGCACTCGTATGACAGCCGGTGGTCGATCAACTGGCAGCGCCACAATCAGAACTTCGACCCTGTGAAGCAGATTCTCAGTTACTACAAGCCGCTCCGGCAGGTTGCTCAGTCGATTGATATCGTCCAAGCGACGGCGCCTCTCGATGGATACAAGCTGGTTGTCGCGCCCGGGCTGGCCGTGCTAACGGACGCAGCAGCTAAGAACCTGATGGCGTATGTTCGCAATGGCGGGCACCTTGTTCTCGGCCAGCGCGCGGCGATGAAGAATGGCGACAACGGGCTTCAGATAGAGCGCGGGCCGGGACCGCTGGCACAGCTGTTGGGTGGCAGGGTCGAACAGTTTTACGCGATCGACGACAAGCCGGAGGATATCGTGCCTGTCGAGGGTACATGGGGCACAACAACCTCCACCATATGGGCGGAGCAGCTCAGCACGTCAGCTCCGGATACTGAGGTCCTGATGCGCTACGGCAAGAGCAATGGATGGCTGGATGGTCAGCCGGCGGCGATCACGCGCAAAGTAGGCAAGGGCCGCATCACCTACATCGGAGCCTGGATGGACGAGAAAGCAATGCTGGCGGCCGCGAAGTGGATGGCCGAAACGAGCGGAGTTACGGCTGCCTTCGGGCCTGTGCCTGATGGAGTGGATGTCTATCCACGCGAGAGCGAAGGCAGGAAAATCTTTATTCTGGTGAACTTCGCCGGGACGCCGCGGACGGTTGCGCTGCCTTCAAGGATGCACAGCGTTCTGGAGGATAAGGATGTGAGCAGCGTCGTCCTCGAACACTATGGGGTGGCTGTTCTGCAGGCGAAGTAAACGCTCTACAAAAGAAAGCGCGAAGCCTGGGACGGAGCCGGGCTTCGCGTCGAGAGTGGTTCCGCAGCAGATGGGGCGGCGGAGAAGAACAGAAGCAAAGTGCGGGTATCTCTCCACTGCGCAGCGGACGATCAGACTGTCCGCTGCTTCGGTCGAGATGATGGCTTCCGGGGGTGGACGATGAGACGGTGCGCTACTTCGCTACTTCGAAGTGCGCCGTTTATCGCGATGCGACGAACTGATCGCGGAGTTGGATAAACCCGATTACGACGACTGCAGCCATGGACGGAACGAACAATAGGTACATGTATTCTCCTTTTCGCTGAACAGAGGTTGAACTTCAGTGAACTTGTAGCGCCGCCGGGGAGTATGCGGAGTAAATGAGGAATCCCCGGCGACGCATAGGAACTTCGAAAAGCTAGCTGCGGAGAAAACGGCGGCGGGCAAATCCTGCAGCGGCGAACAGGCCGGTGCCGAAAGTGACCAATGTCGACGGCTCGGGCACAGGGGCCGGCTCCGCGACCATGAACGACTGTCCATTGTTGCCTGCATTGAGATAAAAGGAATCGGAGTAATTGACCTTCTGGTAGTTCGCCAGCATTTGATTCTGCAGCGTGGTCATGGCGCTGTTCAATGCGAAGTGTCCCGGCGCGCTGAAGTTCCAGATCAACTCCTGCAGCTCGCTATCGAGCGTCGAATTGACCGATGGTGTGGTGCCCAGCTCCATGCCGTAGTAGGCCTCCTGTTCATAAATCGTGTTTCCGGCGACTGCTGTAACGGTTGCGTTGTAGGTGTCCGGTACGCTGATCTCGTGATTGAAGTCGTCGCAAAAAGCCTCGACCGATCCAATGCTCGTACCGCCGAAAGCGACTTTGACCTGGGTAAGACCGACGTAAAAAGAGCCATTGTTTTCTCCGGATGCGTACGGTTCAACCGTCATGGAGACCGTCTTACCGGCATACGGAGCGAGGTTGAGTCCGTCCGCGTGTGCAGACATGGAAGAGAGGGTGAGGGCGGCAAGGCAGATAGCGGGCAGCAGTACTTCAATTTTCTTCACGTTTACTTCTCCTGGAGTCGCAGGGCGAACCCTTTTAATTCCTTGGACCTGGTATGCGACTGGTCACGAACATGACTCGTCGAAAGATCGTTGTCAGAGTCATTCCCTTCCCTCTTTTTAGGGCGAAGGTGAAGGACAGCTTCGTTGCATAATGCCGATGCCTCTCTCATAGCAACTGGCTGGCCAACCGTCACAGCAAAAGGTTGTATGAGAATTCCGCCTAATTTTCACAATCAACGTTGGGATATAGCCGATTACCGCCCGACTTCACCCAATCCGGCGGAAATCCGGTAAAACGTTTGCATAGCCTATGGGTAATGTTTTTCCTCTGCCCTCGCCGGCGGTCATGCAGGAACGCAGTTGCTGGATCCCTGAGCGCCAGATGCGCTCCGGTACACCTGTCAGAAACCTGCCCTACTGGTTGCGCATACGCGGGTTCGCTATCGTATACGCAACATCCGTCAGGAGGTTGACCGCAACATACGTCAGACCGATTGCGAGAATACACCCTTGCACGAGTGCGTAATCGCGGTTCGAGATGGCTGAAAGCGTCAGGCGCCCAATTCCCGGCCAACTGAAGATTGTTTCTGTGACAATCGCCCCCGAGAGCAGACTCCCGAACTGCAGGCCTACGACAGTGAGGACGGGGATCAGAGCATTGCGCAGCGCATGGCGGTAGACGACCTGATTTTCAGTAAGTCCTTTCGCGCGGGCGGTGCGAATATAGTCCTGGTTCAGCTCTTCGAGCATCGCGGTGCGGACCATGCGGGTCAGGATGGCGGCGAGGCTAAGGCCAAGCGTAATCGCTGGAAGAATGAGGTGCAGCAGAAAGCTGCCTGCGCTCGAAATCCCTGCGCCCCCGCTCCCTGCTCCCGACACCGGAAGCCAGCCAAGCTGGATGGAGAAGATCAGGATGAGGATGGGGCCGAGGGCGAAATTCGGGAACGAGAGGCCGAAGAGAGACGCCACACCGAGAGTGCGGTCCTGCCACCTGTTGCGGTGGAGCGCGGACCAGATTCCCGAAGGAATAGAGATCACGATGCCGATCAGGAGGGCGGCGACGGTGAGGGCCAGAGTATAGGGGTAGCGTTCGAGGACGAGGTGGGTCACCGAGTCGTGCAGGCGCAGCGACTGGCCGAGGTCGGCGCGGAAGATGCCATGCCAGTAGTGGGCGTACTGCTTGCTCAGCGGAGCATCCAGGCCGTAGGAATGGCGAAGCGCCGAGATGTCGGAGGCGGTCGCGCCTTCGCCGAGCATCTGCACGATCGGGTCGCCAGGGACAAGGTGGATCAACAGGAACACGACCGAGACGACCACCCAGAGTACCGGGAGAGTGATCAGGATGCGGCGAAACGGCTTGAGGAGACTGGAGGAGGTCATGTGGTCGATTTCGAACCGCCGGCCTGGCCGGGTGCGGGTTGCGTGCTGTCGGATGGAGGCTGCAGGGTCCTGACGTTGACGCGGCTGATGCGACGGCCGGTCATCTCGGCGACAGTATAGCGGCGGCCCTGGTGATCGATGCTCTCCCCCGCTGCAGGGATGTGGCCAAGGTGGGCGAGCAGAAAGCCCGCGAGAGTTTCAACCCCGGCCTCGCGAGGAAACGTCCAGTGGAGCTGGGTACCGAGGTCGCGGAGCGTGGTGCTGCCGTCGAGCGACATGACTCCCGCGGTATTGAACAGAGCGGTGCGGGCGGAAACGTCGAATTCGTCCTCCAGCTCGCCGACGATCTGCTCGAGCGCGTCTTCGGCGGTCACAATCCCGACCGTGGACCCAAACTCGTCGACGACGACCGCGATCTGGCGGCGGCGCTCCTGGAATTCCTGGAGAAGTTCGATCACGAGCTTGGTCTCGGGTACGACGATGACGTCACGCATCACCTGCCGCAGGGCCAGGCCGGACTCGCCTTCGCCGCCAAGCGACAGGGCAACACTGCGGAAGTGCATCAGGCGGGAGACGTCTTTGGAATAGACGATGCCGATGATGTTTTCGGGGCCGTTCGCGGGGTCGTAGACCGGGACGCGAGAGTGCTGCTCGTCGACGATGCGGGCGGACGCCTGTTCCAGCGGAAGGTCGGCTGGAAGAGAGAAGATCTTTCCGCGGGGGGTCATGATCTCCCGGACGGTGACGTGGTTCAGCTCGATGGCCCGGTGGATGATCTCCTCCTGAAAGGCGGGGAGCAGGCCCATGCGGCGGGTCGCGGTAGCGATCAGCTTCAGCTCCTCCGGAGAGTGGACAGCACCTTCGCCCCGTAACGGCGCACGAAACAGTTTCAGGACGAGCGAGGCGGAGGCGTTCATCAGCTTGACGATCGGACGAGTGATGCGGATAAAGACGTCCATCGGGCCGGCCACGGCAAGGGCGATGCGTTCGGCGCGTTGCAGTGCAAGGGATTTGGGGACCAGTTCGCCGAGCAGGACCTCGAAGTAGGTGATCAGCGAAAACGCGAGGATCACCGCTATCGTATGGGCATAGAAGACCATGTGGGCGGGCAGCAGCGGTAGAAAGCGCGCGGCGAGGGAGAGCAGGATGGCCGCGATGGAAGGCTCACCTACCCAGCCGAGCGCGAGGCCCGCGACGGTGACCCCCAACTGCACGGCCGGAAGGAATTCGTCAATGGTGTGCTTCAGCTTCAGGGCAGTGCGAGCGCCGGGCCGGCCATGAGCAATGAGTTGCTGAATGCGTGTCTCACGCACGCTGACCAGGGCGAACTCAGCGGCGACGAAGAAGCTGCTGGCCAGAATGAAAAAGGCCACCATGATGACGCGGAAGAGCATCCACTCAAGCATTGAGGCTTGAGTTTAGCAGTGAGACCCAGGCAATGACCCTTCCGCCCTGCTCCCCGCCAGACAAAAAGACCCGGCAGGGTCTCCCATGCCGGGCCATCTTCCGCGTGGTGCAGGTTTTCAGGCGAGAACCGTAGTGCAGGTTTTCAGGCGAGAACCTTGATAATGGACTTGTCGATCGTGTCCTTGGGGACGAAACCGACAATCTGCTCGGCGACCTTGCCGCCCTTGAAGATAAGCAGTGCGGGGATTCCGCGAATGCCGTAGCGCATGGGTGTCGCCGTATTAGCGTCGACATCCATCTTCATCACCTTCAGTTTCCCGTGATATGCGGTGGCCACTTCATCTACGACCGGGGCGAGCGCACGGCAGGGGCCACACCACGCGGCCCAGAAATCTACCAGTACAGGCTCCGCGGATTGCAGAACATCTTTTTCGAAATTCGCATCATTCACTTCCGTTACATACTGTCCTGCCATTTAGCTCCTCCGGAACGCTCTGCCCCATCTCTGCAGCGCAGTCTCTTCAATAATAGATGCTTAGGCGAGCCAGTAGTTTCAAGCGCCGAGACAATCCCCCTAAACAGCAAACGCCCGGACCTCGTGGAAGAGGTCTCCGGGCGGCGAGGCAGCCCTCCCCAGAACTGCTCACTCGGCTAAGGTAATGGAGCGATAAAGATTTCGCAAAGAAATCTTAGGTAACGCTCGCTATCGTTACCGGTTTTCCGCGCTCTCAATCTCTAAGTCACTCTCAGCAGAGCGCTTACCGGGGCGTCAGGAACGTTCCGGCAGCAATTGAAGTCTCAATCACCTCGATGGGGTGATCTCCCGCGGCCTGCCTGATCAGTTCGGGAACCTGCACGGCGATATCGGCTCTTGCGATGAGCAGGACCGAAGGCCCCGCTCCGCTGAGAGCCACGCCCAGAATGCCCGGCGCATCGGCCACAGGGAGCAGCAGACCCAGCAGCGGACAGGCTTCCAGCCGATATGGCTGGTGGATGCGGTCCTGCATGGCGGCACGAAGGAGTTCACCCCGGCCCTGGGAGAACGCGGCTACCAGGAGCGCCGTAGCCTGGATATTGGCGACGGCATCCTCGCGGCTGTACATGGCCGGAAGAAGTGCACGGGCCTTCTCCGTGGCAAGGCTTGCCGGCGGCAGGACCACGAACAAGCTCCACGGAAGATTCTGTCCGCAGGTCGCCGTATAGAGTGTGCCATTCGAGATGGCCGAGGCCGTCATGCCGCCATAAAAACAGGCCGCGACGTTATCTGGGTGGCCTTCGCGGCGACAGGCCTCTTCGACGATCCGCTGACTCGACCAGTTCAGGCCGCCGAAATGATTGGCGAGCAGAACACCCGCGAGCAGGGCGGTTGCGCTCGAACCGCAGCCCATGCCGAGGGGAATCTCATTGTGCAGCTTGAGGTGGAGCGGAAGGGCGAGTCGAGCTGCGGTGGCGAGGACGTCGATATAGGTCGTGAGGATGAGATTGTCTTCGAGAGCTGCACAGAGATCGGCATCGCGGCCCGCGGCGTCGATGTGAAAAAAATCCGCGACAGCTGCGTCAACGGTGAGATACAGGGACATGGCAAGCCCAAGTGCGTCAAAACCCGGCCCCAGATTGGCGGAGGTGGCGGGGAGCCGAACCTGAAGCGGCCCTGGGCGGGGACTCTGGCTGGCGGCGCTCATACCGGCTGGGGAGTTTTCATGTGGAGTTCGAGGGTGCGAAGGACAAGGTCGGGGATGGCGTCGAGGACGATGGGCGGCCTGCGCAGCGCCGCGTGACGGGCTCGATCGGATGGGCTCAGCTGCGCCTCTTCTGCATCGGTGAAAAGCTCGTTGCGGTGATAGTCGATCGTGTATGCCGAGTCTTTCAGCGTATGGCCGGTGAGGATCAAGACGACCCGCTCCTCGGAGTTGATCTTGCCGAGCGCGACGAGCTTTTTGAGCCCGGCAAACGTGACCGCGGAGGCGGGTTCGCACCCTATTCCTTCGGCGCCGATTTCAGCCTTGGCCAAGGCAATCTCCTGCTCGGAGACCTGCTCGCACCAGCCCCCGAGCGCATCAATGATAGAAGCGGCCTTGCGCCAGGAGGCTGGGTTGCCGATGCGAATGGCAGTGGCACGGGTGTCGGCGGTAACCGGCTTCATCACCCGGTTGGAATCGATGAACCAGCGATAGAGAGGGTTGGCGCCTTCGGCCTGAATAATGCTGATCTTGGGAATGCGGGAGATCAGGCCGAGCTGGTGCATCTCGCAGAATCCCTTCCCTAATGCGGCGGAGTTGGCAAGATTGCCGCCGGGAACGATGATGTGCTCCGGAACCTGCCAGTCGAGCTGCTCGACCATTTCGAAGGCGGGGGTCTTCTGGCCTTCCAGACGATAGGGATTGACGGAGTTTAGAAGGTAGATCGGGAACCTTCGGACGAGTTCGCCCAGGACGTTGACGCAGCCGTCGAAGTCGGTCTTCAGCTGGATAGTGAGCGCGCCGTAGTCCATCGACTGAGAGAGCTTGCCCCAGGCGATCTTGCCTTCGGGTATGAAGACGATGCTGCGCAGGCCCGCGCGGGCGGCGTAGGCGGCCATGGAGGCCGAGGTATTGCCGGTCGAAGCGCAGGCGACCCACTCGAATCCGCGCTGGGCGGCAACGGAAAGGGCTGCTGTCATGCCGGTGTCCTTGAACGAGCCGGTGGGGTTCATGCCCTGGTGCTTGGCGAGCAGCCATTCGATACCGGCGGCTTTGGCGCAGCGCGGGAGATCGTAGAGCGGGGTATTGCCCTCGCGAAGTGTAACGACCTTTTCGAGGTCGTCGACGATCGGAAGCAGATCGCGAAACCGCCACACGCCGGACTGATCCACGGCCATGCTGGAGGAGCGGCGTTCCTGCCAAAGCCAGCGGAGAGCGCTCGGATTGGGGAGGTTGGGGGCAACCTCCGACGGCGCGGCGGCGGACCAGGGGTAAAGAACTTCGTAGAGGCCGTTGCAGATCGGGCAGCGGAAGTCGCTGCTTACCTCATCTTTTTTGATGATGGCAGCACACTCCGTGCATCTTAGGTAGTGTGTCTCTACTTGCATGGTTTCCTCTAGCCTATCGTAAACTGCTGTCCTCGCCAGGGCCGGCGGCTGTGTGCTTGATAACCTGTTCAGGGCTGTTCGGGTGGGCTGGTGTTCTCCCCGCCAAGGCACAAGCCAACGCACAGAAAGAGCTGCGCGTAGCAGCGGCAGCGGACCTTCAGCCGGTCATGCCCGTTCTGGCGCGGGCGTATGAACACGCAACCGGGGTCAAGCTGGCGGTCAGCTTCGGATCGTCCTCTACCCTGACCACCCAGATTCTGAACGGCGCGCCGATGGATATCTTCCTGGCTGCGGACTTCGTCTATCCGGAGAAGATTGTCGCGGCTGGCCTGGCAGATGGGAACGCCCCGACCCCCTATGCAAAGGGGACGCTGGTGCTCTGGGCTAGAAAGGATTCGCCCTTGCAGCCGCTAAGCATGGAAAAGCTGACCGACCCCCGTGTGAAGGCGATCGCGATAGCGAATGAGCTGCATGCGCCATACGGGCGAGCCGCCGTGAGCGCGTTGCGGCAGTTGAAGCTATATGACGCAACGTCGCCGCACTTTGTGATCGGGGAGAATATCGCGCAGACAGCGGAGTTCGTGGAGTCTGGAAATGCCCAATTGGGGCTGATTTCGCTGACAGCAGCCAGTACCGGACACTTCAGAGAAATCGGGTCGTATGTAATGGTGCCGACGACGGCCTATCCGGAGATACGGCAGTGTGCCGTGGTGATGATCAAGTCAGATCGCAGGTCCGAGGCTCATGCCTTTCTGGATTGGCTACTGTCTGAACCGGTGCAGGGGAATTTGAGCAAGCTCGGGCTGACTCCCGTTCGATAACGATCTATGATGCGCCGGAAATAAATGCCAAAAACGTGGCGCACTTTTCGATTTGCCAGGTAAGACAAAGATTGGAAAGTAGGACAACAATTTCTCCACGGTTGCCACGCAACGGACCACAATTCACCATGAAATGACCACACAGAACCAGCCGCTTTTTCCCGAAAATTCCTGTAAAGACGCCCACCTCACCACAACCCGGAAACCTGACGCCTGAAATGTCATAGACTGGCGCAGTATGGATTTCGAGGCGCTTTGGTTGACGTTGCGGCTGGCCGGGGAAACGACCGCGATCCTCATAGCCGCGGCGCTGCCCCTGGCGTGGTGGATCACTTCCCGGCGCGGCTGGCACAGATCCTTCGTGCAGGCGGTTGTGGCTCTGCCTCTGGTGCTACCCCCAACTGTATTGGGGTTTTATCTGCTTGTGGCGCTCGGCCCGATGACTGCACCGGGACGTTTTCTGATGCACGCACTCGGACATCCCCTCGCGTTCAGCTTCGCGGGCCTCCTCGCCGGTTCGGTGCTGTACAGTCTTCCATTCGCGGTTCAGCCCCTGGTAGCCGGATTCACCGCTGTCGATCGCGCCCACATCGAGGCATCCGCCGGTCTAGGAGCTTCGCCGTGGCGAACCTTCCGGAGCGTCGTAATGCCGCTGTCACGCGGCGCCCTGCTGACCAGCGCGGTGTTGACCTTCACCCACACGGTCGGTGAATTTGGAGTTGTGCTGATGCTTGGGGGGAACATTCCCGGCGCAACGCGAACCTTGTCCATCGCCTTGTACGACCAGGTGCAGGAGTTTAATTACGCAGCAGCAAACAGAACAGCTCTGGCACTGCTGGTAGTCTCGCTGACCGCGCTGATGCTGGTCTATTCGAGGCAGAGCGGGGACCGGAGTGAGCTTGGCTGATCCGGCTGAGGCGAGTTCGAATGCCGCGCTGCTGAGCGTTGATATGACGCATCATCACGGAGCACTGCGACTCGCGGTTGCGTTCGAGGTGACGGAGCCCTGGACTGTACTCTTTGGGCCTTCAGGCAGTGGTAAGAGCACCGTGCTGCGCGCGATCGCAGGACTGATGCGACCGGATCAGGCGCGAGTTGCAGTTCAGTTGCAAGCGCCCGCAGGACGAACTCAGCAGGTCCTGACGAATACGTGGCGCGGAGTCTTCCTTGCGCCGCACCTGAGACCGGTCCGATGGTCGGCGCAGGGTTCAGCTTTGTTTCCGCACTTGACGGTGCGGGAGAATGTGGGCTACGGTGCGCCCGGCAGGCGAGCTGTGGTCGACGAAGCCATGGCTCGGCTTCGGCTGAATGGGCTAGCCAACAAAAGATCCGGTGAGCTTTCGGGCGGCGAGCGGCAGAGGGTGACGCTGGCGAGGGCGATTGCGGCGGCCATGGCGGGAGAGTACCTGTTGCTGTTGGACGAGCCATTCGTCGGGCTCGACCTGAAGCTCAGAGACGAGTTGCTGGCCGACCTTCTGGAGTGGCGGACATTGAGCGGTACAAGGGTGCTTTCGGTGACGCACGACATTGGCGAGGCCTTTCTCCTAGGGGCTGAGGTGATTCGTATTCACGACGGCAAAGTCGTGGGACAGGGACGGGCGAGCCAGGTACTTGGGGAGGAGCGGGAGCGGTTGGTCCGCCAGTTGTCGGAGGTAGCTGACAAAGACCGCGAGCTCTTCCGATCAACCGGTGGCACCAATGCAGAGGGGTCCATGCAGTGAAGGGAGTGACAGCTAAAACCCTAGTTGCACGGGTTCCTGCTCCAGCCAGATCTTGAATCGGCGATGGACTTCATCCTGAATGAGCTTGCGCAGAGCGACGATCTCGGCCGCTGTCGCACCGCCTCGATTGATAAGAGCCAAGGTATGACGCGACGAAATTCCAACACGGCCCAACTGGAAGCCCTTGGTGAATCCGGCACGTTCCAGGAGCCACGCGGCAGGAAGCTTCACTCTCTCGGCTTCAGAGGGCCAGTGAGGAATGTCCTGAAGTGGAATCTCAAGGGCTGCGGCGATTTGAGAGAGAGTTGAGGCTGGGACGATGGGGTTCTTGAAAAAAGATCCGGCGCTGCGCGAGTCGGGTTCGCCTTCGACGATCAGCATGCCTTTGCGGTGACGGATCTCGCGGACGGCGTGATACACCTCGATGGGTGTTGGGGCGGACGTCTGGGTGCGCCCTCCGAAGTAGCGTTCGAGATCGGCGTAGGTAAGCTTTGGGATTCCGACGCCGTCGAAGCGAAAGGTTACCTGGGTGACGATGTAGCGGCCGCGGCCGGTCGTATTGAAGATGCTTCGGCGATACCCGAAAGCGCATTGATCGTGGCCGAGAGTGACGAAGGAATTGTTATTCAGATCGAATGCTCGAACCGAGGCTATCGTATCGGCGACCTCCTGGCCGTAAGCTCCCACGTTCTGCACAGGTGTTCCGCCGACCTGACCGGGGATGCCCGCGAGACATTCGATGCCGCTGATTCCCTGATCACAGACCTGGACAACGAAGCTGTCCCAATCTGCGCCCGCGGGTACGATGCAGTCGACCGTGTTGCCTTCACGGCGTACCTGAGTCGGGGTGCGGAGAGAAATTCGGATTACCAGCCCCTCGAAGCCGCTATCACTGATGAGCAGGTTGCTGCCACCGCCGAGGACGAATATGGGGAGATCGCGCTGCCAGGCGATTTGGACAGCTTCCAGGAGTTCAGCTTCTGTCGCCACATCACAGAAGAAGCGCGCCCTGCCACCGATGCGCAAAGTGGTGTAGGGAGCCAGAGAGACCTGCTCTTGAAGATCGACGGCGAGCGGCTTCACGTTACGAGGGTACAACAATGTGAACGCAAAATAAGAGCTAAGAAGAACGGTTCGAAATTTCCTTCTTCTGATAAACTAGGATTGTTGTTTGGGCAGGTGTTCAGCGTTGATAGTAGAGTAGCGCAGATGAAGCGGAGCCAGAAACAACGCAGAGCAGGTCAGCCCCAGAGGATTCCTTCTCTTTGCAGCTGGACCGGCTTTGGGGACGTAGCTCAGTTGGTTAGAGCGCTGCCCTGTCACGGCAGAGGTCGCGGGTTCGAGCCCCGTCGTCCCCGCCATAAACCAAAGAAAATACAGGGTTTATGGCATAGTGACAATCAAGGTTTCAGCCCGCGAGGGTGCTGAAGGGTGCTGAACGTTCTCAGCGCCTTTCTTGCTGCCCTCAAGCAGCAATGGCTCCCGATGCGAGGGTGCTGGCGAGGGTGCTGAAAGTCTTGTCCTTCCGGCTTCCAAAACCAACTCCATTACTTTGTTGTTGGCATCCCGCTTCGTTTCGGAGATCGCTCGGGTATAGATGTCGAGCGTGATCCGCGAATTTGCGTGACGCAGGAGTTCCTGGGCTGTCTTCAGGTCCGCACCGGACGCTCTCAGGTTGGTAGCCAGAGAGTGCCGGAAGCTATGCCATCCGATCACCTTGCCGGTGATCTTCGCCCGCACCAAAGCCGGGCGGATGACCTTCTTGAGCACCATGTCGGGCGTAATCGGCTGCTTCCCCTCTTTCCGATTCGATGGAAAGAGAAAGTCGTCATCACCGTTATGCTTGGATTCCTTACGCCACTCATTCAGGCATTCGACCACGGATGAATGCAACGGGACGGGCCTGCGGCTAGCTTCGGTTTTCGTGTCTCCGAAGTGATTCCGAACACAGGAGCGAAGGACATTGACCTGAATCAACAGCGGGTCGATATCTCTCCATGTGAGCGCGATGAGTTCGGAGCGCCGTAGTCCTGTGTTGCCCGCCACCATCACCATCGCCTTTTCACGGAGCGGCAGCTCCGCAATCAACGCCGACAACTCTGCGGGCGAGAGCACGTCCGGTCCCCGTAGCCGTTTAGCAGAGGCGCGGACTTTGGTGATGGGATTCCGATGTATCCATTCATGCCGGATGCCATGGTTGAACAACGCCGACATAATATTGCGGATCTTGCTCCGTGTTGCTGGAGCGTAAGGCAGAGAGTGCAACCACTGCTCGACTTCCACGGTACGAACATCCGATAACGAAGCATTACCCCATTTGGGAACAACGTGATTGGATAGATAGATCGACGTTGACTCAATCGTTGCGAAGGCTTTTTTGTCGGCTGTCAGTTCGTGTTTTCGATAGTGGGCTGCGAGTTCGGAGACCGTTTGTGGGACTCTTACCTCGACGTTGATGTTGGCGCGAAAGTCGGCCACGGCCTTTTCCGCATCCCGGCGTAGTGGCATATCTGTCACTTTGCCGAGAACGCGCTTTTTGTACTTGCGTGTACCGTTGGTGTCGTCATACCAGCGAAACACCCATACGTCCGGCCCGCTTTTGCGCTTCTGTTTCAAAAGACTTCCTTGTTGGAAACGGCTCATGCTGTTCTCCTTGCATGAGCGCTGATGGCTACATTCATGGTACTCGCCGGTGGCCGTTTTTTCTCTGTTTCTCTTGCCTCGACCCACGCCAATAGTTCGTGCTCACGAAACCGCCACAGCTTCCGTTTTCCCTCGCCTAGCGGATGCGCGGGGACGTAACCGATACGCGCCCAACGAACCAGCGTCCGCTTGTCCATCCGAAGAATCTGAGCGGCCTCTTGAGCATCCAGAAGATGATGTTCCATAGGTTCGACTCCGAAGTGGCAACTTTGCTTCCCTCACGCCGGTTTGGGGTTGAATCACAGCTTCCATCCCGGTCGCTTGTTTAGCGTTGCAACTCAGAGTCATGATGTTTGGCTTTACGCCTCGCGTCCAATGAAAATTTGAGCGAGCGTCATTCCTTTTTGGAATGACGCCGCAGTATTGGCGTGATGAGGTGGGTCACTGAACGCAATTAGGGATTACAATTACCGCATTCGGTGGTCGATTCCGCCGTTTTTTGAAGTGCTTGCTGTCCTTCCCAGATTCGCGCCTTGGAGGATAGTCATGGTCTTACCAGATATCCGTTTGCTGCAATCGGCAATTGTGCTTGCTGAGGTACTTCACTTTTCAAGAGCAGCCGAGAGGCTGAATATGAGCCAATCCACGCTCAGTAAGCAGATATTGAAACTAGAGCGTCAGCTCGGCTTCCAAGTGTTCAAACACAATCATCAGGTCGCTGAACTCACCGATGCGGGCCGAGTCCTCATTGCCGAGGCTCAAGAAGTCGTTTCCTCCGCTGAAAGGGCGGTTTCGTCTGCCCGGGCCGTCCTCAATGGGCCGAGCGAAATCCTCAACATCGGCAAGTCTTCTTATACTGACCCGATTCTCATTTCAACGCTGCTTTCCATTCATCTCTCCCTGTTTCCCGAGATGAAGATCAAGCTCTGGAGCAACTACTCCAATGAGCTAGCCCGCCAGGTCGGCGCGGGAACGCTGGAGCTAGCCGTGATAAGCGGCGTACCCCACAAACCACAGCTCAGCCTTCTGAATATCGCAGACAATCCCATTTACGTCGTGATGTCCATGGTGGACGAATTGTCGGCGCACCGAGAGATTCACATCGAGCAGATGCACCATCGGAACTGGATAATGTTGGGCAAGCACGCGAATGCGTATTTGCACGATGCGATTCAATCCGTTGGCGCGGACATAGGTGCCTATCCAATAGACATTTTTGACTTTACCAGCCCCGAAGAAGCCTCAGAATTGATCCGCGAACATCAGGGACTTGCGTTCCTGCCTCGCTGGGCAGCATGGAAAATTGCTCGTGATGGCATTACGATGCGACCGTTGGCTGAGCATCGTCTCCGTCTCGTCACCAGTCTGGCGATGCGCGCAGACAGCAGATCTCGATTGGTGAATGAATTTGTCAAGGGTGCCGGAAGGAAGTTTGGCGTCGTCGGTCAAGTTTCTCAGAGGAAGCTTCCGCTCGCCGTGTAATTTATCGGGTGTAACGCACGGGCGTCTCGCCAATTCCTACTTCACGAATTTCGATATTCAAAGGTCCTTCTGTCCCGCATTTGGGACAGACAAAGAGCCCATTCGTATGGACGCGACCTTCAACTTCTTCTCTGCGGAATGCAATCGCGCAATATAGACAAACATGAACATGGAGCAGCGGAGAATGTGGTGCGTTGCTGTTGTGTTCCATAAAGGCTCGCCTCCTCCACCATCCCAGACGTTTCCCGTTCTCCGCAGAAGGTGTTTGACCGTTGGGGCTTGAAGGATGATTACCAAGATCTTCATGATCGAGTTATCGCAAGCCAGAAAGCACGACAGTCGGCTCGCGACAAGCCGGCGCTCTCTCCGGCTTCCCGATGCCTGCACCACGTAAATCCGGAGCCGAAAGCATGTTTGTGGTTCATTCAGTTAGTCCTCCTCGACGATCGCCATATCTACCGAGTGCTCAGCCGCCGCTTTGCCGCTCCACTGGACCGCTAGCTCCCGCCATCGCAAGCCGTCGTCCGCCGATCGATAAATCATTCCGTCAGCGGAGAAGTAGAAAACCCCAGGCTCGACACTACTCGCGGCCAGAACCGGGATCCGCGATCCCTGAGGTTTGGGCAAACCATGCCGTACTTGCCGCCATTCTTCGTTTGCAGTACGGCGATAGATATAGGAACGGGCTGACTCTTTGAAGTGCGCTGCATATGCGCTACTGGAAGCTGAGAGCAAGAGGGTCATCGGATCCGTTATGCTGACGGCGATACTCCAACAGTACCGGTGCTCCAAGCCGTCAACTATACGTCGCCAGCTATCGCCGTCGTCGACGCTCTCGAAATAGCCATCACCGGCAGCCGAGTGTAGGAAGGTAGGCTTCTGCGGATGAACCGCAAGAGAATGGGTATCTTTTGGACCGCTCGGAATGCGGTCGCGCCATGTCCCTCCCGCATCATCGCTGCGCAACAGCGCTCCGGCCTCAATAGCGACATGCAAACGACACGGCTTTGTCAAATCCGGAAGAATTGATTGGACGTGATGTGTTTCTGGACGTGGTGGGAAGCTCCATTCCTTCGCTGAAGGCAATGTCAGCAGCGTAGAGAGTTCCTGCCATGTTTCGCCACTATCGTCGGATCGAAAAATGGCGCTCGGCTCCGTCCCCGCATAGACTGAACCGGAGTCACATGCTGCAAGCGCCGTCACATTAGAGTGAGGGAAACCGATGATCGCATTCCAAATCACACCCCCGTCGTCGCTTCTGAACATCCCATCGCCGAATGTTCCGCAGTAAGCGACTTTGTTTCGATTAGAGGTGGCGGCAACACACTGAATCTGTTTGCCCTCCAAGCGAACTGTGCCGTGCCAGCTTCCATCGGAACCCGCAATCACGGACAGACCGCGAGCAGTAGCGAGATAGATCGTCGTCCTCATGCTTACGCACCTTCAACAATAGTGTGGTGTTTCCGAGTTCTCCCTCGGTACAGCAGAAACACAATGCCACTTACGAATGATGCGTCTGCTCCAAGTCATGAATGAGTCCCGGACCAGTCGGGTGCCACCCCAGCCGATGTTGGGTCTGTCGACTTGAAGCCGCCATATCTGCGTAAACGAGCATTGCTGTCGGGCCGAAATGGGCCTGGGCTTCTTCTTGAGAGAGGCTGATGACAGGAACCTGCAGACCTTTGCCAATCACTTCCGCGATTTGACGCAGCGGTATGCCTTCTTCTGCGACGGCGTGATACCTGCTCCCCGCCTCATGCTTTTCCAACACAAGCCGGTAAAGATGCGCTACGTCAAGGCCATGCGCCGCCGCCCACCGATTTAGACCATCACCGATGTATGCTGAAATCTTCTTTTGTCGAGCCACCTGAATGAGGAAAGTCGCCAGACCGTGCTTGGTCGCGTTGTGAACCTGAGGAAGGCGAACCACCGAGACATTGACCCCGCGATCCGCAACAGCAGCTCCTGCCTTTTCTGTGACTCTCACACTATGGAACGGTTCACTGGGATCAAAGTGGTCCTCCGTTGCCAGATGACCCGGCGTGGCGATACCCATCGCGGCCACCGAGCTGATCAGTAGGGGGCGATCCGAGCCCATTAGCTCGTCGCCCAGAGCGGCGATCACCCGGCTCTCCTGTTCGCTGCTCGCCGCAATCGTTGAAAAGTCGTTGCCGAAAGCACAGTGGATCACACCATCGGTCCTGCCGGCACCGCTGCGAAGGCTGTCCAGGTCTTCGAGACTCCCTCGATGAACTTCAGCACCGGCGGCAATAAGAGACTCTGCGGTCGCCTCTGAACGCGCAAGTCCAAGCACCTGATGGCCTGCTTCAATGAGTTCCAGAACGATTGCAGAGCCGATGAATCCCGTTGCGCCTGTAAGGAAAACTTTCATGTGTCTACTCCTTTGTTGAAATTGTTGCGATTGCCTCTGTTAGATCGATCCGAAAGAAGGGAGCTCTCGAAAGGATCCCGCGCTCAGGGGCATGCCTTCTGATAACGACAATTAGAAGAAATTCAACACGCGGCATGTAGTTCCGCAATGATCTGCCGGATCTGTAGATCCAAAGGTTCAAAAGCCTTCAAGACTGATTGGGTCATTTCTGTGGGCGCGTACCTTGGAGAGCCAGTATGGAAAGGCGGCTGTGGATCGTATTCAATGGCAAGTTGGGTACTCTCAGCCACTGCGTCTCCACGCAGGCGTGCCAGCAGGATCAATCCAAAGTCAATTCCGGAGGTGACTCCTCCACCAGTGATGCGGTTTCGATCGATGACGACTCGTCCATCCGCGGGCTCTGCACCGAACATGGGCAAGAAAGCCTTTGCTGCCCAATGCGAGGTCGCCTTGTAGCCTCGCAAAAGTCCAGCGGCGCCGAGAATGATGGAGCCGGAGCACACGGAGGTTACATATTTGGAGTCAGCGCCCTGTTCGGAAAGAAAGGTGAGCACATCTGCGTCCCTCATGACCGAGATCATGCCCGGTCCTCCGGGAACGAAAAGTACGTCAAGGTCTTTTGGGCAATCTTCCAATGTTGTGGTTGGTCGTATCTCGATGCCAGTGTCGGAAGTTATGGGATCAGTCGATTTCCAGACGAGATGGATATCTGAAAAACCAGACAAGACGGTTTGTGGAGCAATGAGATCGAGAGGCGTTACACCTGGATAAAGCAACATCCCCACTTGAAGGGGCTCCGGCTGACTCTGCGTGGCACCGCTATCATCTTTGTTCTCCTGCCCGATCGCATCTTGAGCAGCCAGAGATAAAGAGACTGGCGCAGCGCTTGCCGATGCATTGTTGAACTCGCGTCGATTCATTTGATCCTCATTTTGGTTAGTCAAGACGTTTGTATTTGATCTGTAGGCTCGGCTACAGGAACAGACGGAAGAAGCAGCCGAGGCTGACAAAGTCCTCGAATGAGTAAATACTAGCACGACCGTTCGTGTTATTATAAAAAACATGAAGGACACCAAAGAGCGCATCCTTACCCATGGGCTCGATCTGCTGACTCAAAGAGGGTTTGCCGATGTCACTGTCGGCGTGCTCGCCCAGCGAGCGGGCATGTCGAAGAGCGGCCTCTTCGCCCATTTTGGCTCGAAGGAAGAAGTTCAACTCAACTTGTTAGAGGAAACGTTGCGTGTCGGCGCGGCCGCGTTCATCGAACCGGCAATGCGCAATCCACCGGGCCTTACACGGTTACGCGCCATCGTTCACGCCTGGTTTGGATGGACACAAAAGGCCGGGTTGCATGGTGGATGCCCTATTGCGGCCGGTCTGTTTGAATTCGACGACGCACCCAGGAACCATCCCGTGCGGCAACGGCTCTTGGCCATCGAACAGCAGTGGAGGAACAGCCTAGCTGCAATCACAGGTGAAGCCATACATAATGGTGAACTTCGGTCCGATCTCGATATCGAACAGTTCGTTTGGGAACTGTGCGGGATCTATCTTACGCATCATGTATCCCAACGCTTTATCAACGATCCGATCGCAACCAAGCGGGCCCATATAGCGTTCGAGGGGTTACTCCGCCGGTCGTCGCAGACCGGTCCGGGGCTCGCTGCGATTGAGAACTCTGCGGCGCGTAAGCCGAAACGCATTGCTCGCCCATCTAAAACAAAGGCACCCCGATGATTCGAACGCTTCTTCTTACCGTTGCAGCCGGGGGTATCGCCCTTGCTATCGACCTTGCGATTGGGACTGCAGCACCGAGATTCACTCATGTGCCCCGAGGATTTCCGCCGTTTACCTTCCTGCCGATTCTTTCAGGCACGGTCGGCGGTGCAGTTCTCGCCTCGATTGCATACTCGATTATTCGTATCACCTCACGTAACCCCGATCAAATCTTTTTCTTTGTATCGTTAGCTGTTTTCGCTCTATCGCTTGGTCTACCCTTGCGCTTGTCCTTCACTCATTCGTCTCGTTTTGCGGGCGTCACGCCGTCCGCTCAGATGGTACTAGTCCTAATGCACGCCATCGTCATGGTCGTCAGCTTTGTCACGCTGACAGCAAGGCCGAAATCGTGTTGAGTTCCTCAACCATGAACGGTTATGAGAGAGGATTTGCAATCGTAAAACTCGGTTGCTAGGCCAGCAGCCCTACGACAATATTTGCCCACCAGTTCCGGAAAGGGACAACCATGCATATCTTGACGCCGCAAATCGGTATGGCGAATATAATCGCTCCAGTCATAGTTTCGGGAATCTTTATCGCGCTGACTTCGCTATTCAAGGAGCCTGCACGTCAGCAATTCAGCGCGCTGATGATAGCTGGAGCTGGCTTCGTATACTTTGGAGGCGGATTTCGCTTCTGGGAAGTCGGCTACGGCGCACTCTTCCTTTGGCTCGCATTCCGTTCGCTCACTGACTACCGTTTTGCGGGAGTTGGCTGGATGCTTCACGTTGGATGGGACATCCTGCACCATCTGTACGGACGTCCGATCCTGCCCTTCATCCCGCTCTCCTCTCTAGGGTGCGCTATCTGCGATACCGGCATCGCCGTCTGGTATTTTCTTGGAGCGCCTTCTATCTGGAGAAGAACTGCCGTACTCCAGACTACGGCTCCATCACAGTGATTGGAGACGAGAGACGAAAGCAAGTCATTGTGAAAGGACTCGTGCCTCCGGCAAGGATGTACAGATGTTTATCCACCGTCATTACGGTTGTCTTACGTAGGCACTTATGTCTTTATATCAGGTTCAGCAGCACCGCGTGATACACCGTCACGCCCGGTCTTGTCTGCTCGACGACAAGACGGTAGCAATTAAAAAGTATATCTATGACCGATTCGCTTCTAGCAATGCGTGTGTTTCGGAGACGACGCGGTTTTGGAACTTCGGGTCGCGCACGCGCGTGGAGCCGAGCATCGGGTTTCCCTTATCGTCGTAATACACTCCGCTCGCCCCCGATTCGTTCATCAACACCTTCGTGATCACGCGCGCGGCTTGCTTGGGCGTGCTCCAGTATTTGACGTGAGGAGCGAATAGCGTCAGAACGTACTTGAGCAGGAGGCGCAAGAAGAGATTGGCGTCGCGCCCGAGACTTGTGCCCGGATTGAAGCCCGGTTCCACAGCATTGAAATGCAGCCGGGGAGTCGCGCGGGCAAATGCCAGGGCCGTGGCAAGAGTGCATTGCTTCGAGGTGGCATAGGCGTCTGAACCTGGAGTCTTAGAGCCGCCCGGCTCCCACTCGCCGCGCGCGCTCGCCTCTGCGGAGATATACCGGCCACCGCGAAAGCCGGCCGCTTTTGCGGGTTTGCGCTCAGGGTCTTCAACACCAGAAGCCACGAAAACGACATTTGCTCCGTCAGGCAGATGAGGAATCAGCGCGTCGGTGAGCGCAAATGGCCCAAGGTGGTCCGTGGCAAAGGTCAGGTCCCAGCCTTGTGCGCTCTTGGTGGGCTTCATTTGGTGAATACCCGCATTGTTGACCAGCCCCGCTACGGGAAGACGAAGATCGATGATCTGGGCTGCCGCACGGTGTACGTGCGCGATATCCGACAGATCGCACACGACTCCCACCGCATGACCGCCCCCTCGTTCAATCTCCCTCTGCAGGTTTTTCAGCTTTTCGCGGTCCCGTCCCACCAGGACGACCGTGCCGATCCGGGCCACCTCAAGCGCGGTTGCTTGACCGATGCCGGAGGTAGGTCCCGTGATGACATATGCGTTGCGTTCTGATCCATCGCTTTTGGAAACCGATTTAGTCACCGCTGCACTCCTTGGAAAGCTGTCTAGTCAGTCATTTAATATGGAAACAAAAACTAAGCCAGGACACGCCATAGCGCCTCGAAGCCGTCTTTGCAATGTTTTCTCGCGTGGGTTGAGTCCTGAGCCATAAAGTCGATCGTCGCCTCCGCCATGGAGTTCATGATTGCTACAACGAACCCCATCGGAACCTTGCGCATGGGGCCGTTGATGCGGATGTGCTCCAA
>CBDICF010000001.1:0-8973 GCA_965277265.1 Edaphobacter sp. | reverse complement strand
ACGCTTCAGGGGACTGGAGACGATGAGATCGAACTGGACATGAAGGGCGTTCAGAATGTGGGCGAGTTGAAGGGTGTGCTTTTTGCCTTCTTTGTCGATCGGCCGCTTCAGGTCAAGGAGAGGATTGGCGCGACGTGTTCCTGCGCTGGCGTGGCGAAGAATATACAAATTCATAATCTATTAACATTTTAGCGCAGCCACATTGCAGGAGAGTTGGTTTGCCGTGAGAACACGGCGAATTCCGTGACTCGCAGGGGCGCAACGCGGGCGGTGTCGGCCCAGTTGCGGCTTCTTGCGCCGATTCAGCGTTGTGGTTCGTCCGGACGGCGATGAAAGATCCCGAGATCCGGTTCGTCGAGTGACGGAGACGCCGGCTCCGGATCGGGAATGGGATCGGAGACGATGGGTGGAATGGGCTGCATGACGCCGCTCCCGTGAGAAAGGTCCGCACGTGGAACGTCGGGCGGCGTGGGTGATTGCTGGTCGATCGGGGAAGGCGAAACCGGAGTGAGAGGAGCGACGCGGGCCGCGACCGATCGGACCGGAAGCTGCGGCAGGGGGTAGATGGGGAACTGCATGGCCAGGGAGGTTTCCACGCCGCGCTGCCAGAATCGTGTCAGCAACATGAGGAAGAGTCCGAACTGAGTGAGCAGGAACGCCGGCCAGACACGCGGCTGCGCCAGCATGTGGACAGACAGACGCGCGGTCAGCAGAACAGCGGCCGCTCCCAGGATCGCAAGCAGAAGGAAGATGGGGAAAGCTTCGGCAAAGTTTGCGCGCAGCACCCGCCAGGCTGGGGCGAAGGTTCGCAGGACGCGGCGGTCCGATCTTCCGTTGCTGCGGATGTGCAGACCGACCTGTACCGTATACACCTCGACCAGGTCGAAATAGAGCCGAAGGAAGCAGGCGACCAGCAGAATAAAGGCTATGCCGGCCATGCGGGCAAGGAAGGAATGAAAGCCAACGGCGTGCTCATCGACGTGTTCGGCCCATTTGGTTTGCAAAAAGGACAGCAGCCCCAGAACTACCCCGGAGAGGATCAAAGTAAGTATCGTGATGCGCACAAATCGCCAGAAGTGGAGCAGGCCCTGGTGTGAGAGAGTGCTTAGGCGGGCGGGCGAATCTGTCTCATAACAGAAGAGAGTTCCGGGGATGAGGACGAAGTAGAGGAGTAGGAAGAGCGGGACGGACAGGTAGCTGGTCGCAGTGGATTCGGCGGGGCTGCCCTGGAAGCGCAGGAACGTTCCGGCAACGGTGCCGAGATCGAAGCCATTGATCAGGCGCTGGGCGGCAAGCGAGTGGTCGAGGATGGAGGCGAGCTGGGTATGCAGGCGCAGGGAGAAGAGCAGGGCCAAGCCCAGATTGAAGACATAGGCCCAAAGCAGGGCGGGAAAGCGGCGAATCGTGACGGAAAGACCAAGCAGAAAAATGCTGCGGCGTTCAGACATGCGGTCGGCCTCGATAGGTTTTACAAATGAAGTACATCTCTGATGGATTGTGACATCCGGGACAAGTGGTTGCTAAACGATCCAGGCAGCAGCCTGAGCAAGAAATTGCTGCATGATCAGCCAGACATTGGACAGCTTGCGGGCTGCGAGTCGATTCGGTTCCGTGGTGTAGCTGTTGTTGAAGAAGTCTTTGTCGAGCAGAACGACATGATCGGGATCGACCTCGGCCGAGACCACTTTGGCGTTTCGGGTGTAGGCGAATTTTGTCCAGCGGTCGATTCCATCCCAATGTTCGCGTACGCGAGAGCCGTCGTCGAAGACGATCTCCGCGGTCACGGGAAGGATGAAGTCTCCCTTGCGGCGCAGGTAGACCTGCGAGAGGTATTGAATCTTCTTCTTGTCCTTCGGTTCAGGCAGCCACCACTGGACGGGATCGGAGGACACGCTGTCGACGGTATAGTCGAGCACCGCAGTCCCGTAGACGGCTTGCTGGAAGTAGGGAGCGAGGGTAGAAACGGAGACGGCAGGCAAGGTGCGAGTGGGGACCAAGGCGATGGTTGAGACCGGAGTCGCGCCTTCTGCAGGTGCGCAGGATGCTCCTTCGCAGGATGGACTGGGAGCCGTGACCGGCGCTGTCGCTGCATCCGGAGGCGCAGCCGGCATGGTGATCAAGGGAAGTCTGCCGCGGGCCTGAGCGACCTGCTCGATGGTGCGGAGAAAGTCTTCGGTCGTGGGATGGGTGAAGCGGAAGCGCATGAAGTAGGTGCGCATGGCCTCGTCCATCGTGTCGCGGCCGATGATGCCTTCGAGGGTGGCGAGGAGGGTGGCCGTCTTGCCGTAGGTGATGCCGCCATAGGACTGCGCGTCGCGGAACTTAAAGGCCCACCGGGTGACAGGATCGAAGTCGGGCTTGCCGATATATTGAAGGCGCTCAGTCTCCCAGTCCCCCGCACTTGCGTAGGAGCGGTCGAAGACGGACGTGTTTCGGCCCAGAATGGCGTCGAGCACGTTGACCTCGGTATAGGAGTTGATGCCTTCGTCCAGCCAGGCGTCTTCAAACTCGTTGGTCGCCACCATGCCGTACCAGTACTGGTGGCCGAACTCGTGCTCTGTGACCAACTCAGTGATATGGGTGGGCTCGTACCAGTCGGTGCCGCCGGTGAACAGCGTCGGGTACTCCATGCCGCCGATCTCTGAGCCCTGTTCAGGGTCGATGACGGTGATGATCTTGTAGGGATAAGGTCCGTAGCGCTGGTCGAACTGCGCCAGCGTCTTCTGCATGATGGCGAGGTAGCGACTTCCGGCCTTGGGGTGGGACGCGAGTGCGAGGACGTGAATCTTCACTGGCCCCATCGAGGAGAGAAACATGCCGTCGGTGACCTGGAAGTGGGGGCTGATGGCCCAGGCGAAATCGCCGATGTCCTCGCCGTAGAAGCTGAGCGTCTTGGTTCCATCGGAGTTGCTGAGCTCGCCGATCGGTACGCCGCTGGCGCCGACGACATAATGCTTCGGAAGGGTGAGAGAGACGTTGAAGGTGGCGAAGTCGGAGAAGAATTCGGTCGTCGAATGATACTGGTGGCAATTCCACGCCCCGTGCCAGAAGACGCCAGGTTTGGGATACCACTGGCCTCCCATGATGAAGTCGCGCTTCCATCCGTTGCGGGCGATCGACAGCGGGAACTGATCGTGAAACGCGAGATGGAACGTAATCGCTTCGTTGGGAGCTAACGGTCGCGGCAGGTTGAGCTGAGTGACGGTGTGGTCGTTCGCGTTGCCGTCGTCGGGAGCGATGAAGTGCATGGCGGATGTGAGATCGCCGAAGCCATCGGCATCGATGTGAGAGATGGTGATGCCGCCGCGCTTCTCGTCCGGGTAGTCGTCATCCTTTTCGTTGTCGCGGATGCCGCCGGTGAAGTGAGTCTCGCTGGTGAAGGAGGACTCGGGGCGGAATGCGTTGAGATAGAGGTGGAACGGGATTGTCGTGAGGGGGACGCCGGTGAGATTCTTGTAGGTCAGGGTCTCGGTGGCGTCGAGTGACTTCTTGTCCGTGTTGATCTTTGCGTCGATCTGGTAGGCCACGACGCGGGTAGAGAGCGGCTTGCCTGCGGGCGCGTTGGTGGCGACGCTGGTCTGGGACGCGACCGGTGCGGGGGAGGGAAGCGCCTGAGCGCAGGCGGAAAATGGAGCAAGCAAAAGCGCGAAAGCGGAGAGACTGTGGTTGCGCGGCATGGAGGGATTGTAGCGGGAGAGGAGAACGATGGGGCCAATTTATTTTGTTTTTGATGACTGCCATAGCTCGGTTGTGAGTATGCCCCCGAGCATGTCGTGCTGCGAGAGACGGGTGAGTCCGGCTTCCGCGAGGGGTTTGGCGTAGTCGGGTATTCGGGTTGTCCGGAGGCCCGTGAGGACACGGAACGCGAGATAGAGAGTGCGGATGAGGAGCCGAGCCGGCATCCGCAGGCGACCGTTCGGAATGTGGAACTCTGAGATCAGCCAGATTGCGCCCGGACGAACCTGTCCCGCGATGCATCCGATCAATCGATCGAGATCCGGCTGCGTCAGGCAATCGAAGAAGAAGTGGGCGACGATCAGGTCGGTGTCCGGCGCGGGCTGGTGCTGGAGGGCGCTTGCATGGAAGCTGCGCAGACGGGTTCCAGCTCGGGGTGCGACCGATTCACAGCGCCGCCGCAGCAACTTGAGCATGGTTGCGCTTGTGTCGACCGCGGTGGCGCAAAGCTCAGGGTTGACAGTGAGCAAGCCCGCAAGAAAGCGACCGTCTCCGTCGCCGAGGACCAGAGCCTGTCTGCGGCCGAGAAGCTGCGGCAGAAAGTGGTTGCGGCAGCGTTCAAGAGCCCGGCCGAGTGTGAGGTACTCGAGGTACCTATAAAGGCGGGCAATACGATCGAAGTTGGGTTCAGCGGCAGACATGTGTCCTGGCAGCGAGGATAGCTGTTCGAGTAGTCCCGCCTCTTTCGCGGGACCGATCCCGGAGCAAACTGCCGGCTGACCGGCGCGCTGCGCAGCCGCTCGCCTTTAGATCATCGCAGGAACGGGCTCACGACCAATGGTGTAAGGAGGGCGAGATCGGCGGCCGCTCGCAGCGTAAGCGGTTCAAAGCGCTCATGATTGACCTCCAGCGCGAAAAGGGCCGCCGCGCTCAGGGAAGCCGCTAAGTCTAGTTCCCACCCGCGCATGCGTTCGACAAGAGCGAAGGCTGTGAGCATGGCTCCGGAAAGAAGGATGGTGGCCGCGAGAGCCTTCAGATGGCGCGTGCTCAGGCGCGTCGTCCAGTGCGCGGAGGTGTGAGGTTGCGGATGCTCCCAAGCGTAGATGCTCAGGCAGTTCAGACTGCAGACCGCGGCAAAGAGGAGAGCATGCGGCAACAGAGGCAAGCGAAGGCCTGGAAGCCGCGCCACCGTGGGGAGAAAGATGGCCGCGGGGAAGAAGATGCCGACGGCGACTTCTTTAGGGAGCCGGCGATGAGCGGAGGAAAATTGGCCGGCGCGAGCGTGGATGAGGAGAAACCAGCCAGAGAGAAGCGCAGCGAGGATCGCGTCCAGGCGAAGCTCGTTTGGAGACAAGCGGGGCAGGAGAAAGGCAATCGCGATCGAGGAGCCGAGGATTCCGCTGAGGAAGGCCGTCGCATGGTGATGATGGAAGAGATGGCGCGCTTCCAGGTCGTCGGTATGGAGCGGATCGGCAAACAGCTGGCGGCCGTCCAGGAGACGGTCGGCGGCATAGAGCATCCACACCGCCAGGAACATGCTCGCCAGGCTCGAAAATGGCAGACGGAGTGAGACGCTGCGGGCGACAAACCAAGTCCAAAGCGCGGCCACGGTGGGAGCGTCAAGAGACATCAGATGCCAGTGCTGCAGGCACTGCGCGATCCGATTTGCGATGCGCGGCAATCGGGTGACAGGAGTAAGTGTCGCCATGGCTTCGGGTCAAACTTTCCGGGTGCGCCCATTCGTCTGTATTGTGGGGCCGCCCGGAAGAGCCCAGAGTCCTGGGTCGATATGGGGAAAGATGCCGTCACGGAGCTCGATCTCGGAGAGCCGTCTTTCCTGCTCTGGTGTGATGCTGCCCTGCGTCTCAAAGCTCTGCCAGATGTCCTTGACCGCGTTGAATTGATCGTTATGGGTGAGGAAGCGAATCTCGGCGTAGTCGCGCGCGGCGCCGGTGGTAATAAGGAATTGCCAGTCGGAGGACTCCAGCAGCATGAGCTCGCGGCAGAGCTGCTGGAGGATGCGCCTGCTTATAGGGGAGCTGCGCCAATCGCCTGAGGTGCAGACCTCGCGGGTGTAAAGTTCGGCGGGATAAATATGGCTGTATGTCCAGGTAGTCTCGGGGTTCAGCCACACCTGGCTCGAACCTCCAGCTCCCCACGAGCCCTCCCGCATCGCAATCGAACCCATGCGGGGATAGCGGTCCAGGTACTCCGCGGACGTGATCAGCTGGATGCCGCAATCATTTGCGTGCAGGAAGCGGGCTACGGCCTCCAGCCACTGGGCGCCTTCGAACCACCAATGGCCGAAGAGCTCGGCGTCGAAGGGAGAGCAGAGAATCGGCGGAGCGGCGCCATCGAACGCAGGGCGCAAGGTGTCGCAAACCAGATGTACAAAGTGGGACGCGTGAGACTGGATGCGCTCTGCCGCGAGGTTGGGATAGTAGGGCTGCTTGCCGTTCATGCCGCTCTTGGAGTCCGTCACGCGCCAGTAACGGTGACCGCCGGGCCATCGTTTCTTATGAAAGTCGAGATAGAAGCCATCCCCTGGGTACCCGGTATCGGGCGACCATACCTGAATCGCGGTCTGCGGGTCGCGCGGGAAGACCGCCACCGGCTGCTGGCCGGCTTTGCGATTTGCGACGGTATAGCTTTGATAAAGCGACCGGTGAGGCTCCTGAAGCACCGCGCCGGCACCGGGTTTGTCTGCCGGCGAGCAATCAGTTTCGGCAGTCGAGAGTGCGCGGCGGGAGCTCTCAATCAGGTGCGTATCCACGTAGAAGAACTCGAGCCGCGACTCACGGAAGGCCTCCTCGATTCCGATGCGATCAAATCCTGGAGCAGAAGCCGAACCGTCAGCGTTCGAGACGGGATACTCCCAGAAACCTGCAGGATGGTATCCGCACTCGGGCGCCCAGATGCCTCTGGGAGTCCTGCCAAAATGGCGAACGTGCGTTTCGACCGCTGTTGCGACCTGAGCGCGTATGCTCTCATCGGTGCCAAGCAGCGGCAGAAATCCGTGAGTGGCGGCTGTGGTGATGATATCGATCAGGCCGATGTCGTTGAAGTGCCGGAAGGCTCGAATCAGATTGCCGTCGAAGCGGTGAAAGTCATCGAAGGATTGGGTGAAAAAGCGGTGCCAGAACCGGGCAATTTCGGCAAAGTGATGTTCCCCGCACTGCAGGAAGAACGCCTCGTCTTCGCGAGCGGCGACGATCTTGCGGGTGAGATATTTGGGAAACTCTGCGACGAAGACGGGATGGGCGAGTTGTTCCAAAAGAATGGGAGACAGGTTCAGATTGCAGTGAAAACGAATCTTGTCCCTTTCAAGGCTTCCGAGCACACGCAGCAGAGGGAGGTAGGTCTCGGCTGCGGCCTCATGCAGCCACTCCAGCCCGTGGGGCCACGTGCCGTGATTCACCACATAGGGAAGATGAGCATTGAGAGTAAAGGTGAGAAAACCCCGCGGCTGCGGCTCAGAGTTGGGGGAGTTCTTCGTCGTCACAACGCTACCTCGATCTCTGTGGAGCGGCATCTCCGGCCTAAAATCACGCGGCGTTGCTGCTCACGAAAGGTGTACCCGAAGCAGAAGCAACGGGCTTTGTTTGGCGCATTGCCCGTTCTGGGACCGGGCAGCCACACTATGCCTGGACGAGGGTCGTCCATGGGTGACGAGATTTCAGATGAAACGGAACAGGAGGGGGACACTAATCCTGCAAACGGCCGACCTGCCGTCGGATGCGAGTATATTCTAGACGTGCTTGTTTCTGCTCCTCGTTACAAGATTTTGCTTGGGCTGAGAACTAGAGGCGATTCGCGTTGCGGTCAAAGCTTCGAATACGCAGGCGAAACCGTAGGGTAAGAGGGAGCTGCGCGCAACCTAACTGCGGCGCAAGGCATCTCGGTAGGAAGAGCGATCAAGGCTCCAGGTGTTTGTGTCATCAATACCGGATATAACGTTTTGTTCAGGCATTTACTGGAATTTGGATTTATAAGCGGGAGTTATTCCGCACTTTGACGACAAACAGGAGAACGAGAATGTCAGACAACGAAAATGAGAGTGGAGTTAGCGGATTGGGCTGGTTTTTGGCAGGTCTTGGCTTGGGGGCCTTAGCCGGAGTTCTCTATGCTCCCAAGGCGGGTAAAGAGACGCGGGAAGACCTGGTGTCGGGAGCTTTGGACGCGCGCGACCGCGCGGCTGTCCTGGCCCAGCAGGCCCAGGACAAAGCCTCCGACCTCGCCGCTCAAGGCAAGCAGCAGGTCGGCGAGTATGTCGATCGAGGGAAGGAGTATTACGATCGCGGAAAGACGCAGTGGTCGGAATACGTCGAAAAGGGCAAAGGAATGGTGCAGGAACAGCAGAATAAGGTGTCTGCGGCGCTGGATGCAGGCAAAGGCGCCTACGCCAAGACGACACAGGGATCTAACTCTTAGACATTTTTGTCGAGGGAGGCCCGGTCAGCCTTTTCCGCTGGCCGGGCCTTATGATCGTTAGTGGTTAAAAGAGATTGAGAGACGGTGTGGCGATGGCAATTCGGACAGCAGGAATGTGGATGCAAGACCCGGGCTCGCTTTCCTCGGGAAACTCAACGCTGTTGATGATCTTCGTCGCCATCGCCGCCTTCGCGCTGCTGGCGCAGGCGGTCGCTTTCATCGTGATGGCGGTGGGGGCGAAGAAGGCCATCACGCGCGGCTTGGCGATTGCGGAAGAGGTTCGTCTGAAGGCCATGCCGCTGATGCATGACGCCCACGAGGTGGTGCGCGATACCACCCCCAAGCTGAAGGTGATCACCGAGAACCTCGTGGAGACCAGCCATATGGTCCGCGTTAAGGCGCGGGAGTTCGATGCCACTGCGGGCGATATCAACGTGAAGACGCGGGCGCAGGTCGCGCGGGTCAACAATCTTGTGACCTCTGTGCTGAACAGCACCACCGAGGTGACGGAGACAATTCAGCGCGGGATCAAAGTTCCTCTCCGTGAGATCTCCGGCGTTGTGAATGGCGTGAAGGCTGGCTTGGATGTGCTGGTCGGACGAGCTAAGGAATTCGGAACGTACACGGTCCGAGGCAATCGGGACGACCGTTCAGGCTGGTAGTTGCGGTCGAGTTGCTGAGTTCGAAGCGTCGCCGTAAGGAAATCGGATAGGGTGGCTGGATTTACATGATCCAACCGCCACCAACTACCTCATCCTCCTGGTAGAACACAGCCGATTGCCCTGGGGTAATTGCGCGTTGTGGCTCGTCGAAGACAGCGTGCACCCGGTCCTCCCCCGTCGGCTGCAGGGTGGCCATGGCTGGAGT